>DATMCM010000553.1:0-14689 GCA_035558335.1 Blastocatellia bacterium
ATCGTCGAGTATTTCAAGAAGCTCGACAAAGCAAGTGAACGTGTCGCATTCCAGGAAGTGGGTAAAACCACTCTCGGCCGACCGTTCTGTTTCGCCATCATCTCATCGCCGGCAAACCTCGCCCGGCTCGATTACTTCAAAGAGGTTCAGCGCAAGCTCGCCGATCCCCGTTTGATCGGCGATAACGATGCAGAAGCGGACAAACTCATCGCCGCAGGCCGCACGATCGTATTGATCACATGCGGAATCCACTCTACCGAAGTGGGCGGAAATCTGGTCTCAATGAATATTGCCCACAGGCTGGCATCGGATGACTCACCGGAGACTCGAGAGATTCTGGACAAATGCATCGTGCTGCTCGTGCCTTCTCTAAACCCGGACGGCGTAGACATAGTAAAGAACTGGTACGACAAAACGCTGGGAACGCCTGCCGAAGGAACCGGTCCGCCTGAGCTCTATCATCACTACGCCGGCCACGACAACAATCGCGATTGGTACGCATTCACCCAAGTTGAGACCCAGCTTACGGTTGATAAGGTCCAGAACATATGGCATCCGCAAATCGTTCACGACATCCATCAGCAGGGTGAAACCGGATCGCGTTTCTTCCTTCCGCCTTATACCGAACCCTGGGAGCCTAACGTTTCGCCGATCATACAGGCAGGCGTGAACTTCATGGGCACATCTATGGCGTGGGAGCTCGCGGCGGAAGGCAGAGCGGGAGTCGTGATCAACGGCGTGTACGACGCCTGGACCCCCGCGCGAGCTTACCAGCATTATCACGGCGGGATTCGCATCTTGAGCGAGACGGCTTCGGCGCGAATCGCCTCGCCCACGAGTGTTGCCTTCGACAAACTGACTCCGCAGATCGGCGTAAATCCGAAGGTGCGAAGTTGGAACTTCCCGCTGGTGTGGCCGGGCGGCGAATGGAAGCTCGCGAACATTGTTGACTACATGCAAGCGGGAGCCTTTGCGTTGATGCGCAACGCTGCGCGCTATCGCGAGCGCTGGCTACGAAGCTTCTACGAGGTCGGCAGGAACGCCATTCGAGATAGAAGGCCAGGCGAACCCTTCGCGTATGTGATTCCGCCGCTCGATCGCGAGAACCAGCGCTCGTGGCAGAAGGACGGGCTCGACACCCTGCTTTCGATCCTCGAGCGAGGTCAGGTCGAAGTTCGCGAATCGGCAGCTGAGTGCGAAGCGGATGGGATTAAATATCCGGCTGGTACTCGAATCGTCCTGATGGCGCAACCTTATGGCTCATTCGCAAAGACTCTGCTCGAGCGGCAGCATTACCCCGACTTGCGCGAGTATCCGGGCGGGCCTCCGCGACGGCCCTATGACGTAACGGCTCACACGCTGCCGCTTCTGATGGGGGTGAAAGTAGTCGAGGTCAGGAAGCCGTTCAGCTTTCAATCCGGCTCGGTAACTGGAGGACAGAACGACAAGGGATCCGACGAAGCTATGCGGCTCCTCGCGGTGCGCACTTCGCGACGAGTCGGGATTTACAAAAGCTTCGCTGCGTCGATGGATGAAGGCTGGACGCGCTGGATACTCGATCAATACAAGATCAGCCATTCGCCGGTTACTGACGCCGATGCTCGAGCCGGTGATTTGCGGGCGAAATACGATTGCATAATCATCCCCGCACAAAGCTCTCAGCAGGTATTCAGCGGTCTTTCGAAAGAACGCTACCCAGCCGAGATCAGCGGAGGTTTAGGCGAAGGCGGCGTTGACGCTCTCAAGAGGTTCATCGAACAAGGCGGCACCGTGGTCACGCTCAACGAAGCCTCCCAGTTCGCGATTGAAAAGCTCGACGTACCTGTGAAAAACATTCTCGAGGGAGTGCCTGCGAAAGACTTCTACTGCCCGGGCTCTATCCTGAAGATCAGGTTCGACGCGACCAGTCCACTGACCAGGGGAGCGCCGATGCTCGAGTCCACAACCGATCAAAGCATCGCGTGGTTTGAGGCGGGACCGGCCTTTGAAACTACGAGCGACGACGCGCGAGTAATTGCGCGCTTCGCTGATTCGCCTGATGTGCTGTTGTCCGGATGGCTCCTGGGCGCCGAGAAAATTGCGAACAAAGCCGCGATCCTCGAAGTCAAAAAGGGTAAAGGCCGAGTTGTTATGTTCGCGTTCCGGCCTCAGTACCGAGGCCAAAGCATCGCCACGCTACCCTTCCTGTTCAACGCGATCCTGACAAGCACTGTTGCGCCTCGAGTTCCGTAATTAACGGGCTCTAGTCGCTTGGGCTTCGTCAGCCTCGAACGGCCGCGCTATAATGCTCGATAGATATCATATCCAAGAAGGGGAAACTACAAGATGAAGCGAGCGACTCTATTGTTCTGTGTTCTTCCGATCTTAATTCTGGCATTGTCAGGCGTGGCTCAAAAGCGAGCGGCCTCTAAGGGATCGTCGCTCGGACCGCCCACAGCCGCCCTGAACGTAATCACCGCCGATGGTGTAATGAGTCACATCAAGACTCTCTCATCTGACGAGTTCGAGGGTCGAGGCCCGGGCACGCGCGGCGAGAACTTAGCAATCAACTACATCGCGGATCAGTTCAAGCAGAATGGGCTCGCGCCGGGCAACACCGACGGCAAGTACGTTCAACGGGTTCCGCTTGTGGGCATAACCACCGGTCAAGATGCCGAGCTGAAGATCAAGGCCGCGAACAAGGATCTAAAGCTGAAGTTCGGCGACGACTTTGTTGCGCGGACCGTGCGCGTGGTCGAAAAAACAGAATTCGACGCTGACATGGTGTTCGTCGGCTACGGCGTAGTGGCGCCCGAATACGGTTGGGACGACTACAAGGGAATCGACGTGCGCGGCAAGGTGTTGGTCATGCTCGTCAACGACCCGGCCGTTCCCGATAGCAAGGATCCGTCTAAGCTCGACGACAAGATGTTCAAGGGTCAGGCGATGACCTACTACGGCCGCTGGACGTACAAGTTTGAGATTGCCGCTCAGAAGGGCGCGGCCGGGGTGCTGGTCGTTCACGAAACAGGTCCGGCGGGCTATCCCTGGTCGGTGCCGAAAGGAAGCTTCACCATTGAGAACTTCGACCTGGTTTCACAGGACAAGAATATGTCCCGTGTCAACGTCGAAGGGTGGATCACCAATGACAGGGCGCGTGAGTTGTTCGGTGTCGTCGGCATGAACTTCGACGCGATGAAGAAAGCGGCGGTCCGCAAGGACTTCAAACCGGTGTCGCTGAATGCGCATGCAAAGCTCGAACTCCACCAGAAGGTTCGGTTTATCGAATCGCACAACGTAGTGGCCAAGCTGGAGGGCTCGGACCCCAGGCTGAAGAACGAGTATGTGATCTACACAGCCCACTGGGATCATCTCGGCATAGGCTTACCCAACGAGAAGGGCGATAAGATCTATAATGGTGCGCTGGATAACGCGTCGGGTTGCGCGGGCTTGATCGAAATGGCTCGGGCCTTCAAGGCGCTGCCGACGCCTCCGCGCCGTTCGATTCTGTTCTTGTCGGTGACCGCCGAAGAGAAGGGGCTGATCGGCTCAAAATACTACGCGGAGAACCCGATTTATCCCCTGGAGAAAACAGTCGCTGCCATCAATATGGACGGCTTGAATCAGTGGGGACCGACTCGGGACTTCACCGTAGTCGGGCTGGGCAACTCGACTCTTGACGACGTGCTGCGTCAAGCTGCGAGCGAGAAGAACCGGGTCTTGAAACCCGACCCGGAGCCCGAGAAAGGCTTTTACTATCGCTCGGATCACTTCAACTTTGCCAAGGTTGGGGTGCCGGCGCTTGACCCGAATGACGGGATCGACTTCATCGGAAAGCCAGCCGGCTGGGGAAAGCAAAAGCGCGACGAATATACGGAGCACGATTACCACAAACCCTCGGATGAGATTAAGCCGGATTGGGATCTGTCCGGCGCAGTGGATGACTTGCGCTTGCTGATGACCGTTGGATACCGCGTCGCCAATACAGACAAGTATCCGGAGTGGAAAGCGGGCACTGAGTTCAAAGCGAAGCGCGACGAGATGATGAAGAAGACCGGACAATAGTCATCTTCAGAGTCATCTTCGCAGGGAGACAGAATGAAACGACGCAAACTGGGGACAGAAGGACTGGTCGTGTCCGAACAGGGGCTCGGCTGCATGGGCATGTCGGAGTTCTACGGCGCGACAGATGAGTCCGAGTCCATAGCGACGCTCAATCGCGCAATCGAACTTGGAATCGATTTCTTCGACACTTCGGATATGTACGGTCCTTATAAGAACGAGGAGCTGCTCGGAAAGGCATTTCGCTCTCGGCGCAACGAAGTGATAATCGCTACTAAGTTCGGAATCCAACGTGATCCGACGAGTGAGACGGGTCGAACGATCAACGGGCGGCCCGAATACGTTCGCGAGGCGTGTGACGCTTCGCTAAGACGGCTCGGCGTGGAATGTATCGATCTTTACTATCAGCATCGTGTAGACCCGACGGTTCCAATCGAAGAAACAGTCGGCGCAATGGGTGAGTTGGTACGTCTCGGCAAAGTGCTTTATCTCGGTCTGAGCGAAGCCGGCCCCGCTACTATTCGCCGCGCGCACGCGGTTTATCCCATCAGCGCGCTTCAAACCGAGTACTCGCTTTGGAGCCGAGACCCGGAAGACGACATCCTGGCGACGACTCGCGAACTCGGCATCGGCTTCGTTGCTTACAGCCCGCTGGGGCGCGGGTTTCTAACAGGCCAGTTCAAGAGCTTCGACGACCTGGCGGCCGATGATTACCGGCGATACTCGCCACGATTTCAAGGAGAGAACTTCACAAAGAATCTCGAACTGGTCTCGCGAGTAATCGAGATTGCGCGCGAGAAGGGCGCAACTGCGGGGCAACTCGCGCTCGCTTGGGTGCTGGCTCAAGGCAAACACATCGTGCCGATACCCGGCACAAAGCGGCGCAGCTATCTCGAAGAAAACGTCGGCGCGTCGGAGATCGAGTTGACGGCTGATGATTTGGCGCGAATCAACGAGATGCTCCCTCAGGGCGCAGCGGCGGGAACTCGATATCCGGAAGCGATGATGAAGTTTGTGAATATGTGAGTTGAGACGAAGCTGCTCAAACGCGAAAGGCCGGGGACTGACCCCGGCCTTTCTATTCTCTTGTTGTTGGAGAGCTTTACCAGCGCGGTTCGCGCCGCTGGCCGCGTCCACCGCCGTAGCCGCCCCCGCCTCCGCCGCCTCCGAAGTTGCGCTCCGGTCGCGGGCGCGCTTCGTTGACGTTGATGGTGCGGCCGTTCAACTCCGCTCCATTGAACTTCTCGATTGCCTTTGCAGCGGCCTCGCTGTCCATCTCGACGAAGGCAAAGCCGCGCGAGCGCCCCGTATCCCTGTCGGTCACTATCGTTGCCGACTCAACTTGGCCCACCTCGGAGAACAGATCGCTGAGCTGATCCTCCGTCGTTTGGTACGACAGATTCCCTACGAATATTCTCATTGTCTCTCCTGAGTTTCTCCAGAAACTTGTTAGAAGGAACTCGTTTTTGCCATCCGGGAGAAAGTCGAGCAGCAGCAACTAGCAGACAATTCCGAACAGAGAAGACGCGCTCCTGAAACCAATCCTGCAGCGGCCACATCCGCCGCCACGTCGAACGCCGCCCATACTATCAACGTTCCTTTGGTTTGTCGAGATTTTAGTCACTTGTCGATGGCTCATCAGTTGGCGATTGTTATCGGTAACTCGGTGCTAGTACCGGAAGCGCGATTACCGGCGTAGTCTTCGGCAATTACCTTGATCACGTAGTTTCCTGATGGCAGACTGGGGGTTCGAAGAAGCCCTTCCACCGCTTCCCCGTCCCGAACTCGGTTAGTGACTATGTACTTGAACCTGGTTGGCGTTCCGTAAGCGCTCACACCGCTCCCCGTAGCAAACGCCTTGAATACCGAGGAGTCCTCAGCCGGGAGTCGGTTGAACTCGATGTTGATCAGTGGCTCCTCGAATCCCTGCGCCGGAGTTCCGTCCTGGTTCAGCAACTGGTAGCCAAGGCGGAAAAGTCCCAGCTTTCGATTCGAGCCGTTGCCGTCGACTCGGTCATAAGCGGTGACCACAATCGCAACGTCGCCGGACACTACAACGCGACCGTTGCGTCTTTCGGCAAAGTGATCGAGCTCTCTGTTGACGCTCGCGTCCCTTGCGACCGTTCTCGCCGGCACGACCCGGATTCCGTCTGGCTCGACCGTAGGAGCTATTGTGTCTTTGAAGCCAAAAAATGGTAACTGAAGCGGGTTGGCCTGCGCATTCCATGGGCCAAGGTTTAGGTGAATGTGGTTGAGCCGATTCACAGAGCCAATAAAGTCTCCTACTTCGAACCTGGTTCCACGACGAATCCGAACTTGGATCAGCCTTCCGCTCGCATCCGTTCGCGCCTTGAACCTATCCGGTGCTTGGATGTGACCAGTCTCGCTACGCCCGACGCGGATATGGATATAGCTGAACAGGCCGATCTGTACGCCCTCTCCTGCGCCATCGGAGTCCCAGTTCCCAATGGGCGAGGTGATCTTCTCGTCGTAGACCGACAGCGCCGCGTCGCCTAACCTTGCGCGAATGTCCAATCCGCTGTGAACGTGGTCAAGCGCGATGCCGCCCGGCGCGCCGCGCGCTTCGCCCGCGACGCCCGTTACCTCGTGCCACTGGTCCTGGGGGGCAAGCGGCCATGGGAATGAGTCCCCGGGGCCGAGGGCAGACTTTTCCAGATCGGGAAGAACCTGGGACGACGGCGGCGCTTCTGTTGCAGGCTGAATAAAGGGCTCGTCGTTTGTTGCCGCGGTTTGCTGAGACAGAAAAGGGTACACTTCGCGAACGATGTAGTTCTCCGAGTCCGCGACGTACAGCGTTCCCTCTCGGTTGATTGCAATCCCGCGAGGACCGTTGAACCCAGCCTTGGCGCCCACGCCGTCCGCGAATCCGGCGACACCTCCCGCATAGACGCTCGCATCGCCCTCAGGCGTTATGCGAACGATTCTGCCTCTGCTCTCGTCGGAGATGAATATGAATCCATCCTGTGTTACGACTATGCCAGTAGGATGACTCAGGCGCAGTCGGTTCCCGTCGGACTCGGCGTTAGCGCTCCCGACGACTGTGGTCACCTCGCCCTCAGGAGTGATCTTTCGAACCGCATGATTGCCAGTGTCTGCTACGTAGAGGTTGCCAACTGTGTCGGCGACAACTCCGCAGGGTGTGTCAAACAGCGCCGACGCCGCCCGACCATCAACATATCCGGGAGATCCCCCGCCCGCCGTCGTTGTCACGTTGCCCTCAACTGAGACCTTGCGGATGCAATCGTTGTATGTATCTGCGACGAAGATGTTTCCACTCTTGTCGACCGCAATTCCAATCGGACCATCGAACGCGGCACCAGTGGCCGGGCCATCTTTGAAGCCCGCTGCTCCGGTCCCTGCAATCGTGCTGACCGTTCTTCCGTCCGCCGAGAGCTTTCGGATCCGGTTGTTCGATGTATCGGCGATGATCACATTACCATCTTTGTCTACTGCGATTCCTGATGGTGTGTTGAACTGCGCGGTCAACGCTTCGCCGTCCAGAAAACCTTCCTCCGAGCCGGCTATCGTTTTCACGTTGCCATCCGGAGTTATCTTTCTTAAACAATTCTTTTGGCCAGCGTCAGCTATGATCAAGCTGCCGTGCTTATCGATCGCTATGCCAAACGGATCGCTAAAGCTGGCTTTTTCGGTCTTGCCATCTTCGACTCCCGGATGGCCCGCGCCTGCAATAGTCGAAACCAATCCAACGGCATCGCGTCTGGTGGGAATTGCTTTTGCGAAGAAGTAGTAGATCGGGAGGGCTACAGCGCTAGGAAGAGCCAGAATGAGAACCGCTAGCAGTATCTTCCGCATCGATCACACAACAGACGTGAATTCATTTTTTCTAGCGACTCCGCGTCGACCCGGTCGCGCTTCTCACTCAAAGCCCATAAGTTTTCAGAGGACCCTGTGTTCACGACCGACGCCTTGGTGAAACTCTACTGCTCAGCAGAACCCTTCACCTTCCTTGAAGGCAGAAGCTTCAGCGGGCCAGGCGGCTCACGTTGTCGAAGTAACGCACAAACATCTTTATGCCGCCGGACGCCATCGCCCAGTCGAAGTTTTCGTTCTTGGCGTGGTAGCCGTGCTCGGGAAGCGAGAGACCAAGGAAGACGATCGGCGCTTTTAGATAATCGCGCATCGTTACTACCGCGCCAATCGAGCCGCCTTCGCGCGTAAATGCCGGTTGGCGGCCGAAGGCGTACGTCATCGCTTCGGCAGCCGCATCCGCATACCTGCCCTTGAACTCTCCGGTGTACGGCGCAAGGGCGGACTCGAATTCGAGCACCACATCTGAGTTTAGTTTGCGTACGAAATCGCGAACAAGCTTGAAGACTCGCTTCGGGCTCTGATCCGGTACAAGCCTGCAACTGATCTTAGCCTGGGCGTGGTATGGCACGATGGTCTTCACACCGGGTCCCTGGTAGCCCCCGGTTATGCCGTGAACTTCAAATGTCGGTTCGGCCATGATCGCCTTTAGAACGCGTTCGGCATCCTCAAACCGCAGCTGCTTCAATTCGTGCGCGGCCTTGAACTTCTTAGTAGTAAAACCCGAATCAAGGAAGCTCTTCACTTCCTTCTTAGTCGCAGGAGTGACATCGTCATAAAAGCCTTTGATCTTCACCCGTCCGGTGTCCGCGTCATAGCACTTTGAGATCACTTTGCAGAGCTCGCCTATCGGGTTGCGCGCCGGGCCACCAGTTAGACCCGAGTGGACATCCTTTTCTGCGGTCTGGAGCGTCATCGTAAGCATCATCGCTCCTCGCAGTCCGTAAGGTATGGCCGGGCGCTCACGAGAAATCCATATCGTGTCGCTTACCAGGACCGAATCGGTCTTCAAACGGTCTTCGTTGCCTTTGACGAAATGTTCGAAGTTCGGGCTACCGATCTCTTCTTCAAGCTCCCAGATAAAATTGATGTTGAGCGGCAAGTAGTTTTCAGCCGCAAAGTGCGCGGCCGCCATAGCTGAAAGAGCCGGACCCTTGTCATCCGTAGTGCCGCGGCCTTCATAGCGCCCATCATCCTTGAAAAACGTGAAAGGCGCCTTGTGCCACTCTTCAGGTTCAGCCGGCTGGACGTCGATGTGATTATAGATGGTCAGAGTAGGATGGTCCGCGCCGCTTTCAATTCGTCCAAAAACTACGGGATTACCCGGCGTTTCGACGATCTCAGCCTTCGCACCGATCGATTCAAGGTACTGGCGCGCAGTCTCAGCGCCACGTTTTATGTCGTCGAGGCGATCAGGATCCATACTTATAGTCGGGATCTCGACTAGCTGGCCTAACTTGTTCTCAAATTCTGCTCGCGCGCCGAGAATATATGAATCGAGGCGGTCGTACAGCTTCCCGTTCTCTGCCATTCTTGTCGCTGATCTCCTTGTGGTGACGTGATCCGCGATTATGATTATGGGCCTTCCAGGCTGTCAAGGAAAGCGTCGAATGCGCGATCTCGGGAGACGATCCAATAGATCACCGATTGCTCTCGAAATGGCCCTCTAAGCGCGGCTGCGAGCCTCTTTATTAACTAGAGACACGCCATATCTTTTGTGCTAATATCCCGGGCTGTGACGGCCCGAGTCGGTGCGGACACGCCGCCCTCGCCCTCGAAACAACCGCTCTTCTCTAAAGGCTTCAGCCCCTAATTGAAAATCTCAAAAGGGTTCGCGATAGCTGCTTGCCGCCGCCGTTGTGTGCCGGCTTGCGGACGCAAAAACATTGGGCTAGACTCCGGCCAAAAGCCTTAAAGAGTTGCTGGATATTTCAGGCAAGACTACTCTCTCGCGCAGGCCGAGCAACGTAAGGGAGATTCAAATGATTAGCAGAATTCTACTCGCTGATGACAGCATCACCATACAGAAAGTGGTGAATCTAACTTTTGCCGACGAAGGAATTGAAGTCGTGGCTGTCAGCAACGGCGAGATGGCTGCGCGCCGCATGGACGAAGTGAACCCAGATCTGGTGTTGGCTGATATTTTTATGCCAGGAAAGAACGGTTACGAACTCTGCGAGGCGATCAAGACAAACTCAAAGTTTGGGAACGTGCCGGTCGTGCTGCTAGTCGGAGCTTTTGAGCCCTTCGACCAGCTCGAAGCGCGGCGAGTGCGCGCCGATGCCCATCTGATCAAACCCTTTGAGTCACGAACGCTTGTGGAAACCGTTCGCAAGCTGCTAGCTAACACGGCTCGACCCCGCAGCGCGACTCTCACCCGGATATCGACAGCCCAAACGGAGCCTCCGGTCGAAGAACACCATAACCTGATTACGGCGGTACCGGCCGATACGATACAGTTTGAATCAGCGTCGGGCGAGTGGACCGAGGCCGACATCCCGACAACCGAAACTCGTGGTCCGCAACCGCTCGCCGAGACGATGCCCCTCGACCTCGGATCAGCGATGGGCGCTTCACCGACCTTTAACTCCTCCGGGATTCAAGCCTCTGCCGAAAACGCCGAACAGAGAGCTCAGAGCTGGGAACGGCCAACGGGTGAACTCGTTTCACCACCGGCACTCGGCGAGCCGGCAGCGAATGTCGGCTCGTCTGAGTACCCAGGGGTTATCGCCGACGGGAAAGAGACAGAGTTGTCATTCGAAGCCCAGACGGCGTCGGCCGGTGAGCACGCCGAGCTGCCTGCGCTGAAGCTTGAAACTCAAGTCTGGACAGCGACCGAAGGTCCGTTGACGGACCGCTTCGATCAACAGCAAATGGTTGTGGATTTCGAAGAGTCGCTGCCCTCGGCCCAGGCAGAAGAGGGGGACCCGCCTATGCTCGAGGGCACCAGTCGCGGTGTTGACTCGGAGCCTGAAATAGAGCGCGAATGGCGCCTCGAAGAGGGTGAGCACGCAGCCGATGAACTGCCATCTGCAAACTCGCGCGGGCTGAACACGACGAAGCTTGAAATGCCCGCAGACGCTCGGAGCTCGATCGAAGCCAGTGAAGCAAGGGTAAACGCAGTAGGCTCCTCAGAAGCTCCAGCCGAAGATGAAATATCGGGCTCGTTCGCTGCAGGTGAACCGAGCATTGTCGCTACAGCGGAACCGAGTGTTGTTGTCGCTGAGGAACCGAGAATGGTTGTCGCGGAAGAACGGAGTTTGTTTGCGACAGACGAACCGAAAGTCGTCGTCGCAGAGCAACCGAGCCTGTTAGCTCCAGAGGAACCGACCTTGTTTGCCGCAGAACAGCTGAGCCTGTTAGCTCCAGAAGAACCGACTTTGTTTGCCGCAGAGGAACCCTTAGGGGACGTGTTGTCGGATGACGACCCGCGCCCGTTGACCAACGCCTCGAATGTGCCAGCGTCACAGTTTGACGAGCCTGCGCTAGCAGAATTCAGTCTGGAACTTCCGCCTGACGAAGGAGCTTCCGACGCGCCCGCTCCGGCGGCAGAGTCGACTAGAGCAACTGGTGAGTTGGTAACCGCCGAGCTCCCGATGGCGGGACAGAGGCTTGTTGAGTCGGCCGCAGCCCAGGACTTTGTTGCTCACGAGGTGTTCGAGCCGGTTGCAGATGCACCGAACCAATCGGTTGTGGAAGAGCCGAAAAGTGCAGCAGTAGACGGACCTTCTGGCGATCACGACGCGCCCGTTGACTCTGTCAATTACGATTGGACTTCGCCCGGAGCAGTGATTCATTCCACAGGTCGGCTTGACTCGACAATGATGCCTGTTGAATTCGAGGAGTCTTCTCGGAAAGCACTCGTTAACGAAGCAGACACCTTTCAAGCTGCTGCCGCTGAGGAGGTAGCGGACCAACCGGTGAGCTGGGAATCAGAACCGCTGCGTTTCGCCGCGATCGATATCGAAGCTTCGGCGGTCGGCTCGTTAGACAGCTCAGCAAATCATCTTTCCTCATCGCAGGCCGAGACAGGCTTTGAAATCTCGCACCCCGTTAGCGAAGTTCAAGAGCCAGCAAACAACGAAAACGGGCATCACGAGTCGAGCGATATTACGCTGCCGCCTGTCGAACTCTCGCCAACGTTGATTGACGAGATTGTGCGACGCGTTGTCTCGCAGATAGGCGATTCCGTCGTGCGCGAAATCGCCTGGGAAGTAGTACCCGACTGCGTTGAACGAATCATCGGGCAGCAAACCCGCGAGGCACTTGCCAAGCGATAGCCAGCGCTATTGGCCTCATCCAGATCATCAAAAGAAATTATTCCAGAGATAGAGAGGTTGACCATCGCCTCTCTATCCCTTTTAATTGCTTGTCCGCGCTGCGCCGGATTTGTGTTCCGCAACGATGATTATCATGGCCGAGAAAGCGTAACTGCGAAAGCGCGCGCGTCGACTGTTTGTGATAAGTCTAATGATTGAAATCCCAAAAGCTTACGAACCCCAAAGCGTGGAGGCGAAGTGGTATCCGATTTGGGAGTCGCGCGGATACTTCAAGCCTCGCGGTGAAGGTCGCACTTACACGATAACCATTCCGCCGCCAAACGTGACCGGCTCACTGCACATCGGTCATGCGTTGTGTTACTCACTCCAGGACGCGCTGATCCGATGGAAACGAATGCAGGGCTACAAGACTCTTTGTGTGCCTGGAACAGATCACGCGGGGATTGCGACTCAAAACGTGGTTGAAAAGGAGCTTCGCAAGGAAGGACTCACCCGCCACGACCTTGGACGAGAACGCTTCGTTGAGCGAACCTGGGAGTTTGTGAACAAGTACGGCGGCGTGATTCTCGAGCAGCTTCGTCGGCTTGGGTGCTCGTTCGACTGGGACCGCACGCGATTCACGCGCGACGAAGGCTACGTCGAAGCCGTGATGGAATGCTTCGTCCGATGGTGGGAGGACGGGTTGATCTATCGCGGGAAACGAGTGATCAACTGGTGTCCAGGGTGCCTGACCGCCATCTCGGATATCGAAGTTGAACACGAAGACCGGGCCGCGAAACTCTATCACCTCCGCTATCCCTTCAAAGACGGAAGCGGCTCCGTCGTGGTGGCCACGACGCGTCCAGAAACAATGTTGGGCGACACAGCGGTCGCGGTGAACCCTTCAGATGAGCGCTACAAGGATTTAGTTGGTAAGACCATTGTGCTTCCGCTCGTCGGGCGAGAGATTCCTTTGATAGCGGATGACTACGCAAAGTCTGAGTTTGGAAGCGGCGCAGTAAAGGTGACGCCCGCTCACGACCTGAACGACTTCGAAGCCGGCATGCGCCATAATCTGCCCAAGGTCATCGTCATCGATGAGCGCGGAAAAATGTCGGCGGAGGCCGGGGAGCGGTACGCCGGACTCGATCGCTTCGAGGCCCGTGAGCGAGTGCTAGAGGATCTCGCTGCGCTTGGCCTCGTCGACAAAACCGAAGACTACTCGGTGCCAACCGCCTTGTGCGCTCGCTGCCACACCATCATCGAGCCGCTGCTTTCCGAACAGTGGTTTGTGCGAATGAAAGATCTCGCTCAGCCGGCAATCGACGTGGTGAAGCAAGGGCGAGTGAGCTTCTACCCCGATCGCTACCAGCGCACGTACCTCGACTGGATGGAGAACATCCGCGACTGGACTATCTCCCGCCAGCTTTGGTGGGGACATCGCATTCCTGTCTGGAGTACCGAGGACGGCGAGTACATCGTCGCGCGCTCCGATGCTGAAGCTCAGCAGAAAGCTAACGGAAAGAAGATTAGTCAGGACGAAGATGTGCTAGATACGTGGTTCTCTTCGGCGTTGTGGCCCCACGCGGTGCTCGGATGGCCAAGGCAGACCGAAGACCTGGCAACCTTCTATCCGACATCGGTGCTGGTAACAGCTCGCGACATCATCTACCTGTGGGTGTCGCGGATGATCATGACTGGGCTTTATTTCACGAAGGAGATCCCCTTCAGCGACGTGTATATCTATGCGACTGTATTGGACGAGCAGGGTCGTCGGATGAGCAAGTCGCTTGGGACCGGAGTTGATCCGCTCGAGCTAATCGAACAGTATGGCTCTGACGCGCTTCGCTTCTCGCTGCTGGTGCGAGCGGCACGCGGCCAGGATATTCGGTTCGCCAAGGTTGAGAACGGCAGGCAGCCGCAGGTCGAAGAAGCTCGCAACTTTGCGAACAAGATTTGGAACGCTGCGCGATTCGTAATGATGAACCTGGGCGACGCTTCGAAGGCAGAAGCAAAATGGGTCCCTTCCGACGAGCTTGCAGATCGATGGATTCTTGCGGAGTTAAACGCAACAATCGACCAGACGACTCGTGCGCTGGACGAGTATAAACTCAACGAGGCAGGCCAGACCCTCTATCACTTCTTCTGGGATGACTTCTGCGACTGGTACATCGAGCTTTCCAAGTCGCAGGTGGCGGCGAGCGAAGAGACTCCCGAAGTGCTGGGCGCTCGTTGCCGCATCTTGTACGTTCTCGAGACGAGCTTGCGGCTGCTTCATCCGCTGATGCCGTATATCACCGAAGATATCTGGCAGCGTCTTCCCCACGAGGGCGAGTCGATAATGCTTCAGGAGTGGCCGACGCCCGAGGCTGGTCGCGAGGATCAAGGTGCGCGCGACCAGATGGGAACGCTGATCGCATTGATCACCAAGGTGCGAAACATTCGCTCGATCTTCAACATCCCCTCACAGAGCCGAGTTAAACTCCATCTCGGAATTGCTGATCAAGCAGTCCGCTCCCTGGTGCTGAGCAACTCGGATC
>DATMCM010000554.1:0-14623 GCA_035558335.1 Blastocatellia bacterium
TTAGCGAGGCGCTTACCGAGGGACTCAACTACTTTCTCGCTCGCAACCCGCAAGTCAAGCCGCGGCTCATCACTAAGTTCGAGCCCTGGCAAACCTTTGCAACAACCCGGTTCCTGATTTATCAGCAGTTCATCTACGGCAAGTCGGGTCTGAAGGTCGATGAAATCAAGACGGCGGTGCAAGCGCTCGACTCCACGGCCGCGGCTGCGGCTTCGACCACTGGCTCGCTCAATCTCCCGGTCAACATCCCTCTCAACGGGTTAGAGGGACAGGAGAGCGAGCCCGTAGTCGGCTCCAACATGTGGGCGGTTACTCCGGCGAAGAGCGCAAGCGGGCACACGCTGCTGTTTATCAACCCTCACCAGCCTTTCTTTGGTCCCGGCCAGTGGTACGAGGGTCACGTTCACAGCGAAGAAGGCTGGAACCTGAGCGGCGCGTCGTTCTTTGGCTCACCCCACCCGACCATCGGGCACAACGAGTATCTCGGCTGGAGCCACACGGTCAACGATCCCGACATCGTCGATGTGTTTATAGAGAAGTTTGATGATCCTAAGAACCCTCTCGGATATCGGTACGGCGACGGATACCGGACGGCAACTGAATGGACCGACTCGATCGGGGTGAAGACCGCGAAGGGCGTTGAGTCCAGGAGCTTCAAGTTCCGCAAGACTCATCATGGTCCGATAGTGGCAGTGCGAGAGGGCAAGCCTCTCTCGATCAAGCTCGCGAAATTGGAAGCCGGAGGCTCGGGCTATCAGCGGTACTTGATGGGGAAAGCGAAATCGCTGGCTGAGTTCAAGGCGGCGGTCGGCGGAGGCGCGGTGCCGATGTTCAACGTGATGTATGCGGATCGCGACGGAAACATTTTCTATGCGTATAACGGAGCGGTGCCTCGCCGCTCGACCAAGTTTGATTGGTCGAAGCCCGTAGACGGCAGCAACCCCGAAGCCGAGTGGCAGGGCTATCACAGCCTCGATGAGCTGCCGCAATTGACCAACCCGAAGACCGGCTTTATGCAGAATTGCAATCAGACTCCGTTCACCACAACGACTGAGGGCAACCCGGCAAAGGAAAACTTCCCGAAGTACATGACAAATGAATCCGACAATGCCAGGGCCCGAATCTCGCGACGGATCTTGTCGACTCACGAAAAGTTCACGTTTGACGAATGGGCGCGCGCCGGACTCGATACGACCGTGCTCGAGTCGGAAACGCTGATACCGGAGCTCGCGGCGGAATGGGAGAAGCTGAAAGAGAAAGACGCCGCTCGGGCAGCAAAGCTGGCGGACGCGATAACCGAGTTGAAGACGTGGGACCACGTCAGCACGATCGATTCGAAGCCAATGACGTTGTTTGCCCTTTGGTTCGAGCGCATGGGACGGCTTCGGGCTCAGAAGGTGACCGACGAATGGCTTAGGATTCGCGCGCTTGAAGAAGTGGCCGCCGAGTTGACTCGCGACTTCGGAACGTGGCAAATCGCCTGGGGAGAGATCAATCGCTTGCAGCGCATTCAATCCGGAGGAGAGCTCGAGAAGTTCAGCGACGCGCGGCCGAGCTTGCCGATCGCGGGCGCTCCGGGACCTGTTGGCATCGTAAACAACTTCTACACCCGGCCCGCCGAGAACGGTCAGAAGCGCCGCTACGGAGTAGCGGGAACGTCTTTCGTGAGCGTGGTCGAGTTCGGCCCGACAGTTCAGGCCCGGTCATTGTTGGTGTTTGGCCAAAGCGCCGATCCGAAGTCGCCTCACAACTTCGACCAGGCTCAGCTCTACTCGAAGAAAGAGTTCAAACCCGCATGGTTTACGCTTCCGGAGATCAAGGCTAACAGCAAGCGGGTGTATCACCCCGGTGAGGCCGCTGGTCGAAAGTCGAGCTAGTCGGAGTCGAACGAGTGGTGAAACGGCCGGCTCTCGGTGTGCATTTAAGAAACCTCCTAACAGAAGCTTGACGCGGCCGCGACCAGCACGGCCCAGATGTTTATGTCTTTCATTTGTTCTCCGAGGGTCGTGAACTCAATACAATCGAGACTATTACCGCATCGATTGTCAGTCACTCAAAGATCTGCGGCAAGCCTAGTCGGTTTGCGGGCAGTCTCTCATTAACACCCTTCTTCAGAAGGGTGTCGTGGTAAGACTCAACGACTCCAAACCGTTTTAACGGTTTTTTCCCGTTACCTCATCGCTCCATTCCAAGCCATAAGCACGAACAAACGATCTGTACTCTTCAGCAAATGTTTTTGCGCGATGGTGCTCTTCTTGATTCGCAATGTACTTTGAGACGTCATTTACATTCGATTGCGAAACCGAAAACGCTCCATACCCTCGGCCCCAAGCAAACTTCGCAGGAACAATTCTGTTTTGATTCACCCAGTGTGATGATGCGCCCTTCAGGAGCTTCACGACGTCCTCAATCGAATACCTCGTAGGCAAATCTATTAGCGTGTGGACGTGTTCGGCGTTTACATAGTTGATTCTCATGTAAATATCTTTGGACTGCGCGTAGCCGGAGAGAAAGACGGAGAGCTTTGCTGCCGCCGGCTTGGGCAGCAATCGGGCTCTGTTCAGCGTTGACCAGGTTAAGTGGAGCCAGCATCGTGAGTAGGAGTGTGCAGACATATTCGCCTCCCCCACGACGATTGAAAAAACTGTTGAAACAGTTTCGAAGATTCTGGACGTTCTCCAGTTCACCTCAATGAATTGAGGTGTTAAATGAGACTATGGCTCGATTCTTGCAGTCTAATCTGTCAATCGTCCCTCTCCACGTCACAAAAGTTTGGATAGCGCGTGACTAAGCCCGCGGCGTTTACTTGAATCTCCGTAACGAACGCGCCGCCCGCGCTCTCGTAGCGATACGTTTCGGCGTCGATGCGCCGGTAGACCTGCTCGAGCCGCTCGAGTGTGAAGCTGGGGAACCGAAGCCAGGCGGCTTGTACCTCGGCCTGCTCTCCGACGGCTAGATCCAGCCGCCGTATCGGAAGGAGGTTTGTGGATGGGCTGAAGTTCAGATCAAGATCGGCGCAGCGGGCTACGGCAGAAACTTCCTCTCCATTGAGCAGCCATCGTCCCGGAGATTCAACCGAGACGTCGATCTCAACCTCCTGAGTTCCGAGCCAGCCCGTTACTCTCCCCGACACCGTCCGCCAGGAAAGGTCACACACAATCAGGTAGTCGAGCCGGCACGGTTGCTGTTCGTGAGCAAACACGGCCGTGCCGGTTAGACGCCACCAGGGTTCTTTGCGGCTTATTCGCAGGAACTCGTGACCCGGCCGATCGAGTCTGCGCCAGAGTATCGATTGATCTGCCATCGGTCATTCAACGCGCGGAGTCGCAGCCGTTGTACGGCGACCAGCGTGGCAACCGCAGTCTAGAAGCGTTGCGGGTATTTCTCGCCCGCAATCTACTACCAGGCTAAAGCCTGAACTCCAGGCTCTGGCCGGCCTACGCTTGCGCTGTCCATCCGAGCACGATGTCGAACTTCGCCGCAAGCTCTCCGATGCTCGAGCCTGTGATTGGCGCGAAGTCAATGATCACCGACGCGCGCGCCTTCGGATCACGAATCTCTTTAAGCACAAAGTCGCTCGCATTTCCCGGATGCCCCTTGATGTAGCACTGAGTCGTGAACTTGTCGTGACCCTTTGCCTGCACCAGGAAGTGAATGTGCGGGGCCTGCCGCCCGGGATACAGAACGGGCTTAATCGTGCGGAAGCTGTACTGGCCGGTTGAACTTGTAACAAAGCGTCCAAATCCTTGAAAGTTCGGGTCTCGCTTGTCTCTGTTAACGCTGCCGCTGTGCAGATAGGCGCCGTTGTTGTCCACTTGCCAGATCTCGACGGTTGCGTTTCGGATCGGCTCGCCCATTCTGTCGAGGATTCGACCGCTCAGGCGAGTGACCGCTCCAACTGCCGGTGTGATCGAGTCGTTGATGATCAGCAGGTCATTGTCGGTGTCGAGCGGAAGTCTATCGGGATAGAAAGGGCCCTCGGTCTGCGCTGGTGTTTGAACCAGGTGCTCGGCGAAAACTCCTGGCGTAAAGAAGGCGGCGCTACCGGCAACGCCAAGGGCGGCGCTGCCCAAAAACATCCGGCGCGAAATACTCTTCTCGTTCATTCTTAGAATCTCCTGGGTGACAATCAAGTCGAACGCGACCAATGAGGCAGCCTTCGCAAGACAGGCAGTCGCATGGCCGCAGGTATTGAGAGCAAAAACAAATTCGAAACGCGATTGGTGCAAATTCCTGCCGACATGAGGCCAAAACCTGCGTCAGTATATGCCCGCGATTTTGGACTTGCAATCAAGCTGCGCGGATGGTGGTGTCCTGATTTTCAATTTCTCAGCGCAGTCTCAGCGTCTCCGCGCGTCCGCGGTTAGCATTGTTTCGGCGCTTACTAGCCGCGGAGACGCTGAGACGCCGAGGTTACGCGAGAAAACATTCGACCAGGACACCACCGCGCGGATTCAACCCTTCGGCGGCATGGGCAAGAATGAACTGGTGCGGCGCACGTAGTCCCGATACTCGGGCCGCGTCTTGACCAGAGTCCTTTCCAACAAAGCCACGCCTGACACCTTCATCAGCAGCGTTGTCATGAGTATCGGGCTTATGATGGTCAACCATCCGCGCGGAGCGGCCAACGCGATCAAAAAGAATCCCCACCATAGAAGCGCATCTCCGAAATAATTCGGGTGGCGAGTGTATGCCCACAAGCCGCGATCCATCACCTTGCCTTTGTTCCCCGGCTTGCTCTTAAACCGTGCGAGCTGCCAATCCCCGATCGCTTCGAACGAGAAGCCTACCGCCCATAGCGCGGCTCCGAGAAAATCGAGCCATTTGAGCCGCGCCGGATCCCGGGAGAGCTGAGCGATTTGAAGCGGCAAGGATATCACCCACATCAGCAGTCCCTGTAGAACGAAGACGGTGAACAGGCTGACCATCGCGAAGCGATCGCCGTGACGCTTTCGCATGGCTTGATAGCGAAAGTCTTCGCCCTTGCCGGCATTGCGCAGGCCAATGTAGCTCGCGAGTCGCCCTCCCCAAATCACCGCAAGCACGGTAATCAACAGCTTGCGCCCCGCGTAGCCCTCGCTGAGAGCGAACGTCATCAGCGCTATCACAGCGAACCCCGCGCCCCAGAAGATATCCACGATGCTCGCATTCTTCATCGCCAGGCTCACAAGCCACAACACGAACATCATCGCCAGAGTCGCGCCAAACGTGGTGAGCAAGACAGTCGTCGTGTGTTCCAATTCCCTCCCCCTCGTGTTAACCGGCTCGAGCCGCCATCGGAGCCTTCTTCTGCAAACCGATCCACTCATCGACGCGTTTCCAGTTTTCAAAGAGCCAATCTGTTCGTTCTTCGCGAGACGAGGGGATCGACTCGAACGGCACACGCCAGAAGCGCACCTTCACGACGCGGCCAACAAGCGAACCGCGCAAGAAGTCGCGCAGGTTGACGACACCGTCGAATCCGAAATGCGCGCAGAACACTCCATTAATCCAACAGACTCGCTTGCAGGCCGTTGCTCGAGCTATCTGAGAGTGCGCTGCGAAGGCTCTAAGTGCGGTGTCGAATTAAAGCTGAAGAGTCTCAGACCGTCTTCGCGCGACCGCAGGATCGTGATTCCCGAGTTGTAGATTACTCCAAGTATGCTCAGAAGTTTCTCGTCGCTAAGCTCGAGCGCCGCCGCTGCCAGGATAGCCACCGGCGTTGCAGAGGTGAACACCGCGATCGCTTTATTGGGCGAGCCGTCCGTGAAAAGCCGTGAGCCACACGCCTCAATCCTTTCGCGAAACGCGCTCCAAGCTTCGCCCTTGTAGTCATCGTAACGCGCTTCCATCCATGCGCGGATGACCGCTCCGTCGCATCGTCCGGTTGCGCCTCCGGTCGTATGTGGGTCCCGCCGAATCGCGTCCTGCATCTCGCGATAGTCGCGGGTGAACTCCGGACTGTCTTCCATCATTCGATTCGCGATCGCGCGATATACTGAGATCAGGCTGAACTCGTTCCACCGCTCGTCAGTTGTGACATCAGGTACGGCGACACCCCGGCTTGCCATCACCTCGCAAGCTATCTCCGCGGTTAGCCGCTGGCGCTGCATCCCGCCGGCATACACCGCGGCTAATTCGATCCCCAGCCGGCTCAGATATTCGCCGAGAAGACCAGCCTGCTGGCGGCCAAGCTCGGAGAGAACGTCGTAGTTGTCACGCGCCCCCGCCTGTGCGTGGCGAATCAGATAAATGAAGCTCAATCAGGTTCTCCCTTAGTCCGTAGTCTGTAGTCCGTAGTCCGTAGCTCGTGGTTTAGGCTTCTACTCGACCTCTGGAATTCGAGCTACGGACTACTGGCTACGGACTACGGACTTCCCTGCAAGCTCCCATGCCGCGCGCGCAAGCCCCGCAACTCGCTTATCAAACTCCTTGAATCTCTCGTCGTGCGTCTGGCCCCTCACATAACGGAAATAAATCTGCTGAAGCACAACCGCCACCTTGAACAACGCGAACGTTTCGTAATAGCCGATACCCGACACATCCCTGCCGGTCGTTCGCGCGTAACGTTCGGTGATTTCTTCGCGACTGATCCAGCCCGGTTCGGTGGTTACCGGACTGATGGAATCGCGGCGCGCTTCGGGGTCTTCCTTGCGCGCCCAGTAACAAAGAAAAATTCCAAGGTCGATCAGGGGATCTCCGACCGTGCACATCTCCCAATCGAGCACCGCGACGACACGAGCCGGGTCGATTGGATCGAGCATAGTGTTGTCGAGCTTGAAGTCATTGTGCACAAGGGTCGCGGGCCGTCCGGCATCCGGATCCGGCTCGAGCGGAATTCTAGCCGCCAGCCATTCGATCACCGCGTCGATCTCGGGCACTTCGCTTGTCCTCGAGCGGTGCCATCGCTCGGTCCAGCCCTTAAGCTGACGGCTTACGAAGCCAACCGGCTTACCTATCCCAGTCAGCCCCGACTTGTAGATGTCTACTGCATGCAGTGCCGCCAGGGTGTCGATCATCGACTCGCTTACTCGCCTGCGAAGCTCGAGGTCGTCTCCGACTTCTGGAGGCACCTCCCGGCGAATCACCAGGCCTCGTCTTCGCTCCATCAAATAGAACGGCGAGCCTATGACCGACGTGTCTTCGCAAAGCAAGTAAGGCCTGGGCGCCAGCGGAAAGACCGGGTGAATCGCCACCAACAGCCGGTACTCGCGCGGCATATCGTGCGCGGTCGGAGCCACGGGACCGAAGGGCGGCCGCCGCAAGACAAACTCATGTCCGCCGAGTCGAACCATGTAAGTCAGGTTGGAATGCCCGCCCGGGAACTGCTCTACTTCGATGCGGGTGTCGTTGAGCCTCTCGTCCGGAATAAGCTCCGGGAGCCGCTCGCGAAGATATGCCTCGAGCGCGCTCCAGTCCAGTTCCTCACCGGCACGAACCGGCGCAGTATCGGTGGAGGTTGAATCGGGTTCGGGTGTCATTTAACCTGTCGTGCTGATCGGCTTTTCGAGAACTCCATCGATTAGAGCTGCGAAACCAGTGATACTGTAAATGAAGGGGTGGCCACAACCCGCCACCCCTCAAATAAGCCTCCGCTTCTTAACCTGATCTCAGGCGGTGTGATATTAATGCTCCGCACACGTCTAATTCAAGCAGTTGTGTGGATTCAAGCAATTGTTCTGAGTCGCGCGCGGTGAGTCTATTGCTTAAGTTATTCCGCCCATCTTGAGGCGTCGCCACTGAGCCGCGAATAAGCTGCGACACCATTCGCGTGAGCCGCGTTCACGGCTTCCGTAGCGAATAGGCCAGCCGTTTACGGCTGGTTCGCCGCGAGACCATTCGCGTGAGCCGCGTTCACGCGGCTTCCGTAGGCAAATAGGCCAGCCGTTTACGGCTGGTTCGCCGCGAGACCGTTCGCAATGAGCCGCGTTCACGCGGCCTCCCGTAGGCAAATAGGCCAGCCGTTTACGGCTGGTTCGCCGCGAGACCGTTCGCGTGAGCCGCGTTCACGCGGCTTCCGTAGGCAAATAGGCCAGCCGTTTACGGCTGGTTTGCCGCGAGACCATTCCCATCGAGCCCGTCCTGGAATCATGCTAATCCGCCCTCGAACACAAGCCCGCTGAAACGGGCTGAGGGGTATTCAGTCGCCTCTTCAACAGCCGTAAACGGCTGGCCTATTTGCCTGACGGTAGCCCGATGAATCGGGCTCGTCGCTTCCGCGAAATCCTGACGCGCACCATTGTATCCAGCCTCGGTTGAACCATGTTCTCTCTCCATGTTATCTTCGCGCCCGCTGGTTGTTTCCGGGGAGTGCGAGCAACGTGGGCCGCTTATGAAGAGAATCCTCTCGAGTATTGCTCTGTTGCTTGCTGTCAACTCCCAGGCGTTCGCGACTTGGTCAATCATCGCGATAGACACCAAGACCGGGCAAATCGTGATTGCGTCCGCCACCTGCGTTCCTCAACAAGCCTTCGCCGGGTTCCCTGCCAAAGGCCTGAAGGATGTTCAGGCGATCATAATCCCCGGGCGTGGAGTCGCCGCCGCGCAAGCCAACGTGGACCGCACGCGTCGTCTGCAGCAACTGATCGCAACCGAAATGAAGCGCGGCACGGTGCCGTCGCAAATAATCGAGATGCTTAAAGCTGACGATCAGTATCACGCTTCGCGACAGTATGGCATAGTTGACCTTGAGGGGCGCGCGGCGGGTTACTCAGGAGCCTCGAACGGCCAGCGCTCGCTAGACAAACAAGGCAAAGTGCCGGGTACTGACGTATACTTCTCGATACAGGGCAACATTCTTGCTGGAGACGACGTTGTCATTGGCGCAGCGAAAGCTTTTGTGAACGCGAAAGGGACATTGGCCGATCGGGTAATGGCGGCGATGGAGGCAGCGGACGAGAACGGCGGCGACCGGCGCTGCAACTGCAACACTCCTCCCGACCCTCCCGCGAGCTGTGATAGCAAGACTGCTCACGTAGCGTATCTCGTAGTCGCTGAAAAGAACGACAAGATGGGAGAAGGCCTGAACGACGGAACTTACTCACTCGAGATACAGGTAACTGATCAGGACATCAAGCCTGAGGAGAATGACAATCCGGTGAAGACCTTGCGTATGCGCTACGATCAGTGGGTCAAGGCTCATGCCCAGAAGACTCGCCCAGCGTCGAACTAAAGGTAGCCCATGTCCACCCTGTTGTTAGCCGAAGACGACGATGCCAGCCGCAAGGTTTACCGCGCCTTGCTCGAATCCGAAGGCTACCAGGTCGTTGAGGTGGGTGACGGAGAGGCCGCCCTGGAGGTTCTCAGAAATCAGCAGGTAGACCTCCTGATCACGGATGTGATGATGCCGGGAATGAGCGGGATCGACTTGCTGGAGCGTGCCCGCGAGCTCAAACCGGAGCTGCGCGCCATCGTAATAACCGGAAGCACCACCGCTGAAATCGCCCTTGGCGCTCTGCGCAATAAAGCGTGCGACTTTCTCAGCAAACCGTTTCACCTGCAAGAGCTCACCGACACCGTGCGGGAAGCCATGAGCCGCAACGCCGCATGCGCGATCGAAGTCATTTCGGATAAGCCGGACTGGATCGAGCTGCGAGTTCCGTGCGATCTCGCCGCGGTCGAACCGATTCAGCGCTTCATGGCCCAACTTCATGACAACCTGCCAACGGATACCCGGGAGGCAATCAGTCAGGTCTTTCGCGAAATGCTAACTAACGCTATCGAGCACGGCGGGAAACTCGACCGATCCAAAAAAGTCGACGTCAAATATATTAAGCTCAAGCGAGCTATCCTTTATTCGATCAGGGACCCTGGTGAGGGGTTCAAGATCGGCGACATCGAGCACGCAGCGGTCGCAAATCCGGAAGACAATCCATTTCGGCACATGCAGGTTCGGCAGGAGAAAGGGCTCCGGCCGGGCGGCTTCGGCATTCTGCTGGCTTCACAGGTAATCGATGAGCTCATCTATAACGAGCGCCACAACGAATTGGTATTTGTTAAGTACATCGACGACTCGACGCACTCCGAGTCTTGACGCAATGTTCCGCCGAGCAATCCGCTCATCCTGATCAATCGATGCTTATCCTTAGTCAAGCAGACCTGCGTTCGCTGTTGGAGACGAGTGAAGTGATCGCCGCGGTCGAGCTTGGGTTTCGCGCGATGGCTTGCGGCGGCGCGGTCGCGCCCGAGCGGCTCCGGTTCGATATCCCCAGTCGGGACTCGGTGTTGCTCGAGATGCCGTCTCATCTGGGCGGCGATGGTGACATCGAACAACCCGCGCTTGGAACAAAGATTGTCGGTGTCTTTCCTCAGAACCCGAAGCGTTCGCTCGATGCGATCCAGGCGGTTTACCTGTTGCTCGACGCGGAAACCGGTTTGCCGTTGGCTTTGATGGACGGGCGCTTTCTCACAGCGATCCGGACGGCAGCCGCCTCCGCCGTCGCCACTAAGTTCTTGGCCAGTCCCGGACCAAAACAAATGGCGGTATTCGGCGCCGGAGTACAGGCGCGGTTTCACATCGACGCAATGCTCGAAGTTGCGAACATCACACGAGTGATGATCGCCTCGAGGACTGCAACGACGGCCAACAGCCTTGCCGCCGAAGCGAGCAGGCTTCACGGACTGGCTTGCGAAGTTGTCTCAGCTGAACAAGCTGCGTCGCAAGCGGATCTGATCTGTACGTGCACTTCTTCGCCGACTCCGCTCTTCGACGGAGGGATCATAAAAGCCGGGACTCACATCAACGCAGTCGGATCTTTCACACCGTTGACCCGCGAACTCGATTCGGAAGCGATCCGTCGCGCACGAGTGATCATCGACGCAGACTCGGCCGCAGGACAAGAAGCCGGAGAGATCCTCATTCCTCTGGCTAAGGGAGAAATCGAGGCCCGGCACGTAAAGGGAACGCTAGCCGACGTGGTTTCGGGCAAGCTTGCAGGTCGCGATTCAGACGAGGAGATCACGCTTTTCAAATCGTGCGGACTTGCGATCGAGGATCTGGTCACTGCGCAGCTTGCTTATGAAAGGGCCACAGCGCGCGGCATAGGCAGGCACGTTGAGATGTAGCGCCAATCGCTGATCCTCTTCGTTCCTCTGCCTCTTTCCACGGCCGAGGCGTTCACACCCGCACAGTAACCCCAAAGGCCGCATGAAGTTTTGGACGTTTTCAGCCCACGCAGTGGGCGATGTATAGACCGGGGCAAGTCTGCGCCGCCCTGGGAAATCGGCGCGTTAAGTCGCAAGCCCGCGCAGCGGGCGGCAGTATAGAGCCACGGTTAGTCCGCGCTCTACCAAGTAAATCCGAAATGTTAGCCGGAAAGCGCGCAAAGAGCAGCAAACCCTTGTACACTGCTGCACGCTTCGACCCTTCTGTCGCCCACTGCGTGGGCTCACGGTCACCAACCGCCTTACCCAGGGCTTCGCAGACTCACCCTGGGCTAGATGCTGTTGCCCACTACGTGGGCATTACCCAGACGTGAACGCCTGGGTAACTCGAAACCCTTTCAACAGTTCCTCTTCTCGAGCCACTCAGTAACCCGATTGAAGATCTCCTGCTTTTCGGGCTCGTTGAACAACTCGTGATAGAAGCCTGGATAGATCACAAGTTCCTTGTCCGGCGCTCCGATCCGTTCGAACAAGCGTTTAGTCGCTTCAACACTCGCCAGCCGGTCTTCAGTGCCGTGCATTACAATCAGCGGCACAGTGATTCGAGGCGCCCAGTCACCCACCTCCGCCATTGCTCGCGTCGCTTCGGCGAACCACTTCGCGCTGACCTTGCGATTGACCAGCGGGTCGCTAGCATAAGCCTTTCCCACTTCCGGATCGCGGCTCAGCCCGGCGGGGTCGATCTCATTGTCGAGGCGAAAGCCCGGAGCCAGCCGCGCGCTCATTCGCGCGATCCACAGCTTGTAGGCCGGTACCGGAGTCGCAATGCCAATCAGAGGCGCCGAGATGACCACGCCGGCGAGCTCGCCGCTTCGAGTCGCGACGTACCGCAGCGCTACCAGACCTCCCATGCTGTGACCTACAAGGAAAATAGGACGCGCTTCGCTTCTCGCGCGAACAGCCGCGATCATTCGATCAAGGTCGTTCTCATACTCGCTAAAACTCTCGACGTGACCGGGAAGCCCATCCGACAACCCGTGACCGCGATGATCGTAGCCCGTCACCGAATAACCGTGAGCGTTGAAGTGCACACCCAGCCGATCGTAGCGCCCGCTGTGTTCCCCAAAACCGTGTGCTATTACGATCTCGCCCCGCGCGTGAGCTATGTCGCGCCGTCGCACGAACAGGCGCAATCCGTCGCTTGCAGTTACCGTCTCTTCAGCGTAAGTCATACCAGTCACCTGTTGATGGTGGGAATCGGCGGGATCGCCGGAATCGCAGGGCACACACTCGCTACATTGAAGTTTTACAGCCTCGACTGAAGGACCGCAATCCGATATTCCATTCCGGCGCGTAATGAGCTTTGAGGCGCTCAACTCAGGGGTCCCGTACTGAGGATCAAATCATCAGGAGAAGAGCTAATGAATGGCTTTCTTGGAACCGGTGCGACCTTCCGTGCCGATTTGAATCTGGTCGTGCAGGTTGCGATGGGAGTGATGCTCCTGATCGGCATGGCTCTCGCGCGCAAGAAAAACTTTCGCGCGCACAAATACTGCCAATCATCGGTGATGGCGTTGAACCTGGTGATGATCCTTTTGATTATGGCGCCTTCGTTTGAAAAACAGGTTCAGCAACAGATTCCGGGCGGACTCAAAGACGCCTTTTACCTGGTGCCTTACGTTCACGCTTTGCTTGGAACCCTTGCCGAAGTGCTCGGGTTGTACATTGTGCTGGTAGCGGCTACGAAGCTCATTCCAAAGAAGCTTCGCTTCAAGCGATACAAGCCGTGGATGCGCGCGGAGCTCGCGCTTTGGTGGATAGTCTTACTGATCGGCGGAGCCACCTACTACTTGTGGTACATGCCGCCTTCGTCAACGAAGGCGGCGCAACCCGCGCCGGCGCTCGTTACACAGACCGAGCCGATGCGAGTCATCGTGAAGATCTCAAACTTCAAGTTCGAGCCGCAAGAAGTGACTGTCACCGCCGGAACTACAGTCGAGTGGATCGATGAAACCGGTCGTCATACCGTCGAGGCGGATGACGGTTCCTTCAAGTCGGACACAATGACAGCGGGCGGGCGCTTCGAGCATAGGTTCGACATGCCCGGCGACTACGCCTACTATTGCGCTTATCACGGAGACAAGCACGGAAAGGACATGGCGGGCACCGTCACGGTGACGCCCGCAAAATAGGCTCAAAGTTCCGTCTTCAGGCGCAAGTTTGTCAATCAACCGGCTCACAGCGGCTTATGAAACTTCCGCCCGAAGGCGGGACTACGAACATTCTTCTTTAGGAGATAACGATGAACATGATTGTGAAGACGATACTGGTCGCCTCGATAACAATGACAACAGTATTAGTAGTCTCAGCGGGGCCCCGCCCTTCAAAGAAAACCGCTCGCCCAACAACAACGAACAAATCGATTTCGGAGGAGCCGACAATTGTTCAGGTCAGCAGCTTCAAGTTCGAGCCGAAGGTGCTGACGGTGAAACCGGGCACCACTGTTCGGTGGATCAACAAGAGCGGCTTTCACACAGTCGAAGCAGACAACGGATCGTTCAAGTCGACCGAGCTCAAGAGCGAGAACTCGTATTTCGACCACAAGTTCGACAAAGCCGGCAAGTTTCCATATCACTGCAGCTTCCACGGCAACAAAGGCGGCAAGGATATGGCGGGCACGATCATCGTGCAGAAATGAATGTGTGAAGTGAACCTGCGCGAACCTCCACTGTTCAGGATCCACTCCCCTATCGGTTAAGCTGTATCAAATGAAAGACACCGCCGAAGTCATCATCATTGGCGGCGGGTGCATGGGCGCAAGCACCGCCTATCACCTCACGCAACTTGGCGTGTCGGATATCGCGATCGTCGAACGCGAGGCAATGCTCGGAATGGGCTCGACCGGTCGAAACGCGGGCGGCGTGCGCCATCAGTTCTCGTCCGAAGCTAACGTGCGGTTGTCAATCGAGTCGATCCGTTGCTTCGAGAGCTTCGCCGAACAAGTCGGCTACCCGATCGACTTTCATCAGGACGGATACCTCTTTCTCCTTTCGAACGAGCGCGACCTCGAAGCCTTTCGGCGCAATGCAGAAATGCAGCGCAGCCTTGGGGTCAAAGTAGATGTGATTTCACCGGAGGAAGCGCGGCGTCTCGCGCCGGGTCTCCAAGTCGATGGTGTGGTCGGCGCAACCTTTTGCGCACGCGACGGGATCGCCGATCCGAACGGCGTGACGATGGGATTCGCAAAGGCGGCCCGGGCACGCGGCGCTAGAATCTATCGCGAAACTGAAGTGACCGGAATTGATATTGATAGCGGCGGAGTTTCGGCGGTACGGACCTCGAAGGGGACTATCTCGACTCGAACCGTTGTCAACGCGGCGGGCCCTCACTCTAGCATCATAGGAAGGATGGCCGGACTCGACGTGCCGGTGCTTCCGTTCCGGCGGCACATCTTCATCACCGAGCCGGTAGCTTCAAGCGTCAAGTCAGCGCCTGCCACTGAGTTGAGCGACGAGGCAGCGCGAGCGCCGAGTTCCCGAAT
>DATMCM010000555.1:0-16288 GCA_035558335.1 Blastocatellia bacterium
AACGCTTCAACCAGCAACTGAGAACCGATACGCCAGCGGCTCGCGCCAAGCGCGATTCGTATAGAAATCTCCTTCTGTCTGGCATTAGCCCGCGCCAGCATCAGGTTTGCGACGTTTGTACACGCGATCAACAGCACAAAACCCACCGCGCCAAGAAAGAGGAGCAGCGAACGACGGATGTCCTCAGGGATCATCCAGTCGTAAAAACTTTGTCCGGAGACCGACCAGCCTTTGTTGCTTTCAGGATACTGCTCGGCTAGTTGACCGGCGATTGTGTTCATATCGGAAAACGCTTGCTGTTGCGACACGCCTTCTTTTAGCTTGCCGATCACCAGGAGGCGATGATCTGCGCGATTGCCTTTGGGGTCAGGTGCCAGCGGCACAAGCAACTCCAGGTTGCTGCTCCAGCTGAACGATTCCGGCAAGACGCCAACGATGGTAAAGATGTTGTCGTTGAGCGTCAGTGTCTTGCCCACGACTTCCGGGTCTCCGCCGAAGCGCCGCTGCCATGAGCCGTAGGTGAGCAGTACTACTTGTGTGTTGCCTCCCGGCTGGTCTTCTTCGGGGAGGAAGTTTCGGCCCATCAACGGCGTGGTTCCCAGCACCGTGAGAAAGCCGGCAGTGACGGCTCGGCCGCGCACCACCTCCATATCTCCAGCGGTCCCGAGGTTAGCGGTGGTGTTGGAGACAGCCGCAATCGAGGTGAAGGTCTGGTTGCGATCTCTCCAGTCGAGGAAATTCGGTTGAGAGACCGAGAATGTGGGCCATCCACGTTCAGGATTGCTCTCGTCCAGGCGAATAAGCCGGCCGGGATCATTGAAGGGCAGCGATCGCAACATGACCGCGTTCACAACGCTGAAGATCGCGGTGTTCGCGCCTATGCCCACCGCAAGCGTCAGCACAACTACCGCTGAGAAGCCTGGGTTCTTGCGAATCAATCGAAGCCCGTAACGAAGATCTTGCCAGAGATTTCCCATCGTGTTCCTCCTCCTCGCTCCAAAGACCAACGGTTCAGCAACCAGTTGCCGCTCGAGACGACTCAGCTCCCGTACCAGCAGCTGCCTATCGCTCAGTTCTTTTCGCGCCGCGAGATAAGCGTCTTCATCGGAAGCGCCGCGGGCCAGCGCCTCGTTGTAGCGGTCATCAAGGTGCTGCGAGAGCTCCTCAACGATCTCGTCCTCCCGCGTCGCCTCAAGTTTCAAGCTCGCGAGCCGTCGTCCGATTTCCGCTTTCCAATCAGGCATAAGCGAGTAGTGGTCAGTGGTTAGTGGTTAGTGGTCAGTGGTTAGTATCAGTGGTCAGTGATCAGTGCCTATTTGTTACATGGTTTGCTGTGACCAGCCACTAACCACTAACCACTAACCACTTCTCCGCGCTGATCATTCGTACCGCAATGCGACCATAGGATCGACTTTCAATGCTCGACGCGTCGGGATACACCCGGCCAGCAGGGCCACGGCGATCAGCAACGCCGCGACTGCCGAGAAAGTGATCGGATCGGTTGCGCTTACAGCGAACAACAGGCTCGTGATAAGCCTTGTCAGTGCGACGGACGCTGCGATCCCCAGGCCGATGCCTGCCAGCACCAGGCGCAGCAGTTGGCCGCCGACCAGCTTCACCACATCTTTGGACTGCGCGCCCATCGCGCGGCGCAGACCGATCTCATAGGTGCGTTGCGTAACCGAGTAAGAGATCACACCGTAGATCCCGACCGCCGCAAGCCCAAGTGCAAGCCCCGCGAAAACGCCTAGCAGCGTGACGGTGAAGCGCTGCTTCGCAAACGACACGCTGATTACTTCTGTCATCGGCTTGATGTCGTAAGGCGGAATGTTGGGATCTACCGCGCGAATCTCCTCGCGGACCGCGCTCGCAAGGTTCGTCGGTTCACCGTTTGTTCTCACTACCATCGACAGCTGCGTCTGCGCATTCTGACGGTGAAGCTCGAAGACCTCGGGCTTGATTTCCTTGTCCAATCCATCTTGTTTCTCGCCGCGCACCACGCCGATTATCGAGTACCACGGCGAGTCGATGGTGGGTTTCGTGAACTTGACCCGCTTGCCAACCGCGTCCTGATTAGGAAATGCCCATCGCGCGAACGCTTCGTTGATAACCGCAACCGGCGCGCTCTCTGCCGTGTCCCGGTCGTCATATTCCCTACCGCTCAACAGCGGAATCTTCATCGTGCGAAAGTAGCCGCTCGTGATTCCCTTGTGACGTAGCTCGCGCAGATAGTCGTCCGCGTCGCTGCCCTCAATTGACGCGTCTCCAGTCCACCTGTAACCCGCCAGCGCAAGACAAGAGGTGGCGCCAACCGATTCGACTCCCGGCAATCCGGCTACTCGCCGCTCAACCTCCTCAAAGAAAGCTATCTGTTGGCGATCTTCCGGATACTTGCTCCCCGGAAGATCCAGCCGCATCGTCAGTACGTTTTCAGGATCAATCCCCGAATCAACTTGCATCAGCCGGACGAAGCTCTTGATCAACAGGCCCGCACCGATCACCAGCATGAAAGAAAGAGCTATCTCCGAGACCACAAGCAGCCCGCGCAACCGAGACCGCTGCGAACCACCCCCACCCTTTTGCCCATCCTTGAGCGCTTCGGTCAGCTCGTGCCGGGAGACCTGCCACGCCGGCAACAGGCCCGCCAACAGCGCGGCAATCAGCGTGATTCCAAGCGTAAACCCGAGTGCCGCGCCGTCCAGATTGATTTCGTTGAGCCTCGGTATCTGACGAGGGCCGAGAGCAACCAGAGGCTTCCTGGCCCACACCGCGAGGACCACGCCGAGCACCCCGCCGAACAAAGCAAGCACCGCCGTCTCCGAGAGGAGTTGTCTTATGATGCGTCCGCGACCCGCTCCCAGGGCCAGCCTGATCGCGATCTCTTTTCGGCGGGATTCCGCGCGAACCAGCAGCAAGCTCGAAACGTTGGCGCACGCGATCAATAGCACCAATCCGACGGCTCCCAGAAAAACAAGCAACGCCGGGCGGCTGTCGCCGACTATCCATTCCTGCAGCGGCCCGAGCCCGACGCCCATCTTTGTGTTTGTGTCCGGGTATTGTTCTTCGAGCCCTGCGGCGAGAGCGGTCATGTCGCTGCGGGCCTGGTCAAGCGAAACGCCCGGCTTCAATCGTCCGATCGCTCGCAGGTAGTGAGGGCGCCGCTGGTGCGATGTTTGTGCCAGATCCCAGCCCATCGGCACCCACAACTCCACTTCTTTTGAAGGGAAGTAGAAGCTCGCGGGCATGATTCCGATGACCGTGCGATTGTTGCCGTTGAGTGAGATCTGCTGGCCGACGATCGATGGATCCCCGCCAAAGCGCCGCTGCCACAGCCCGTGACTCAAGACGACCACGCGGTGATTGCCCGCCAGGGTCTCCTCGGGCGTGAACGTTCGACCGAGAGCCGCGTTCACGCCGAGGACGTCAAAGAGTTCGCCGGTGACAAACAATCCGCGAACCCGTTCCGGCTCGCCTTCGCCAGTCAGGAACATGTTGGACAGGCCCGCTTCCTTGGTGTCCGATCCGAAGTATCCACCGATGCCTTCAAACGACTGGTTCTGTTTCTGCCAGTCGAAGAAATTAGCGGGCGCAACAGTAGCCTGCGTCCAGCCCTTCAGCGGATTTGTCTCCCAAAACTGCATCAGCCGACCGGGATCGTCGTACGGCAGCGGACGCAGCAGCACTCCGTTGACAACGCTGAAGATCGCTGTGTTGGCCCCGATGCCAAGCGCGAGCGTGACGATAGCTATCAACGCGAACCCGGGATTCCTGCGCAACATGCGCAAGCCGAACTGCAAGTCCTGAGATAAGTCCGCAATCATATTTTTTCTCCCGGCCCCTAAGACTATGTTGTTACCAGTCACCTGGCGTTCGACTCGTAGCAGCTCACGCGCCAGCAGCTTGTTATCGCTAAGCTCGGCGAGCGCCGCCAGGCGAGCTGCTTGCTGCGTTGCACCGCCGGACAGCAGCTCTCGATAGCGGTCGTCGAGGTGCTGCGAAAGCTCTTCGACGATCTCGTCCTCGCGTGTCGGCTCAAGCGTCAAGCCCAATAGCCGCCGTCTGATCTCTTGTTTCCAATCACTCATATTCCTGATTGCCGATTTCTCTGGGAGCGCGGGCGTCCCGCCCGCAGTCTGTCGAATTCGTATCGTTGCGGGCGGGACGCCCGCGCTCCCAGGATTGGCCATCGCAAATCTGAAGTCTCATGCGTGCTCGACTCCGGTGATGCGATTGATCGCCTGAACAAACGCCTCCCAGCCTCGTCGTTGGGCCGCCAGCACCTTCTTGCCGTCGGAAGTCAGCTTGTAATAGCGGCGCCGTCGCTGCCCAGCCTTTTCAACCCAACGCCCCTGGATCCAGCCTCGCTTCTCGAGCCGGTAGAGCAGCGGATAAAGCGAGGCGACGTTGAAGCTGAGCGCGCCCTTTGAACGCGCCGTAATCAACTTACTTATGTCGTAGCCGTGCCGCGGTTGGTCTTCGACTAACGAGAGGATCAGCAGCTCGGCACTGCCTTTCTTCAGCTCGCGATCGAGCACTCGTGACCTGATGTGTCGCATAGCCACATATTATCTAGAAGCATATTTAAGGTCAACGACTTTGTTTGTCTTTTGTTCAACTAAAAACTCGGAAGTAGCGCAAGCTGCCAGCTTGCGGCCCGGAAGAAAGACGGACCCGGGAGAAAGACGAGGCGGGGGAGATTTATGCGCAAGCTGGCAGCTTGCGCTACTTCCCGCTATGAATCACTCATTCGCGTAAACAGCGATGCCCCAGAAATTGATGTCAGGAGGAAGCGCGTTCCAGCGGTCAAACGCGTGTGAGTCGTCACTCTTGTAGCGCAGCCGGTACTTGCCCGCCCGAAGCGTCACGACCGCGTCGACCATTCGATTCTTGCCGGCGCCGCCCGCGTGTTTGGTCTCGGCAGCCTTCATCACCCAGACCTGTTTTCCCGTCTCCACGCTTTCGATCCAGCCGTAATCGAACATCTCGCCGCCCTGTCCCTCGCCCGCTGCGAACACCCGAACGCCCTGCGCGCGAGGCAAAGCGAACTCGACCGTCTTGTCCGAGTCGTCGCCCACTCGTACGATCTCGGCGATCGCCTTCCTCTTCGCCAGATCATCAGGCAGAGGCTTTGAGTACAACTCACCGTAGACTTTGAACAGGCGCGATGACTCGCCCGCTCGTCCGACGCTTGCGTACATCCTGGCCTGATTCAACAGCTCCTTGGTGTAAACCGTCGCGTAAGGCTTGCCCTCGACGGCCTTGAGCTGATCTCGCAGAGCGGAAGCGGCAGCCTGCCAGTTGATCTCGGGCATTGCCCCGCCGAACATCTCTGGAAAAATAAACGTTTTGAGGAACGCTAATCCCACGGGCGAGCTCGTGACATCGCCCGCGCCCAGATCGGTGGGCCTGCTGAGGTTGTCGGTGTTAGCCATCGCTATGAACGTGATGTTGCTATCGGGGACTTTCAAGATGAGCGACGAGTTGCAAGTCCAGTAACCGTAGTGCCAGATCAAACTCGTGCCTCGATAGTTTTGTGTAAACCAGCCTAATCCATACGGCAGCGTTTCGCCTTTTGTTGAGACCGCGGGAGTGAACGCGAGCTGCTGCGTTGCCTTGGCCAGGAACCGGTTTTGATCTACAGCGACGTCATACTTCGCCATGTCCAGTACTGAGGAGGTCAGCCCCGCCGACACGCTGAAGTTGGTCGGGTATTGACCCTTGACGATGTTGGACTTGTTGTCGAGCTGATAAGGCTGGGCAAGATTCTTCGACACGATTTCAAATCGCTGTCGTTGTTTCTCGGTTATGATTGCCCGCTCCAGCGGCGACTGATGCGAGTGCGCAAGTTTCCAGGAACCGTCCTCCTTGTTCCACACAATCAGACTTCGATAAGGACCGTAGCTGCGCGTCGCCCCGCCCGGCAAAGTGACAAGTCCCGAAAGAAGACACGTGGTAACCGCCGCGTTTCCATAGACCGCAGCATCGAGCTCGTGAACCTCTATGTTCACTCTGACTCCCGTGCGAAACTGCTCGCGGACTTCGAAGGGGTCGATTGCCAGCGTGAGGTAACCTGCATCGCTGCGAAAGCCGCTCTGCTGGGCAGCAAGAAGCTTTTCGATCTGTTCCGCGTTCGCCGAGTTATACGCGCCGATCAGACTTCTGCACACGGCTTTCACCTCGTCCTCGGATTTCGCGTCAACAGGGTTTGTAGATTTGGTTCTCACAACCGGAGGCACGTTCGGCGCGGATTCCGTCATTCCGAGCGGATCGAGGATGTCAGTGATCAGAACTTCCGCGAACGACCTGCCTGACGCTTTCTGAACGACCTTATCAAGTTCAGCAAACCGGTTCCCGTTGTAGCTATACCGTTCGCCAGGATTGCCTTCCGATGTGTGCGAGAACAAGTGTCTGACTTTGATGACGCCGGGGCTCTCGATTGTAATTCCGTACTTCGAGACCGGATCGTCCAGATTCACCTTTCCGTCTTGCACCAGCTTCATGAGGATCGTCGAGGCAAAGGTCTTGGTGAGCGACGCAAGATGATAGGACGTGTGTTCGGTGGCCGCGATCTTGTTCTCAACGTCGGCATACCCAAACCCTTTCACCCAAACAACTTTCTGATCCTTGACGATCGCGCAAGACATAGCCGGGATTTTCAATTGCTCTCGCAGCGCGTCGAGAAGCTTCTCAAAATGAGCAAGCCGTTCCGCCTCGAGGCCGGAAGCGGGCTGCGTCGCTGCCTTCTGGCCCGGGCGTTCGGCGAGAATCGCTTGAGCCGGTGAAGCTACAGTTAAGACCGCAGCCAGAAGGGAGCGGGTTATGATTTTCATTGTGAACCTCTAAGTTTTGGTTTCTGGTCTCTGGTTCAGGGTTCAGGGTTCAGGGTTTAGTGTTCGTCGTCTCCAAATCAATTCGGAAAGCCAAAACCTCTACTACAGCAGCGAGACGACTGCGAACGACGCCGCGATAGTTGTGCCAACTCCGTAGAGCTGGCTTCCGAGCACGCGAGTTGTTTCGCGTGGCGGTCCTGAGCCACGGCATGTGGAAGAGAGTCCGTAGTCCGTAGTCAGTAGTCCGTAGCTCGTGCTTCGAAGTTCTACTCGATCTTAAGAATACGAGCTACGGACTACTGACTACGGACCACGGACTCCAACTCATATGTCCGTAGGTCGTGCTTCGAAGTTCTACTCGATCTTAAGAATACGAGCTACGGACTACTGACTACTGACTACGGACTCCTACTCATATCTCAACGCAATCAACGGATCCACCTTGGTTGCCCGGCGGGCTGGCACGAAACAGGCTGCCAGAGCCACTCCTGCAAGCAGCAGCGAGATGATCGCGAATGTGAGGGGATCGGTAGCGCTGACACCAAACAGCAAACTCGACATCACCCGTGTCAAACCGAGCGCCGCCGCCAGACCCGCGCCCACGCCCATCGACGTCAGAAGGAGCCCTTGTCTCAGCACGAGCGTCACCACGTTGCCTCGATCTGCACCCAGCGCCATTCTCACGCCGATCTCATGAGTGCGCTGAGTGACCGAGTAACTCATCACGCCATAGATTCCAACTGCGGCCAGCGTCAGCGCTACCGCGGCAAAGATTCCCAGCAGAGTCATGTTGAATCGCTGCTCGGCAAGCGACGCCGCCATCACTTCCGTCATGCTTTGGACTCTTGTGACTGGGAGCAAGGGATCGACGGCCCAGAGTTGGCTCTTAACCTGGCCGAGCAGCGTCGACTGATCGGACTCGCCGCGAATCACAAGCGTCATCCACCGTTTCCACGGTTGATCCAACTGTTCGTAAGCGGTGTATGCGGCCGGCTGCTCCGCGACTCCAAAGCCGAAGTGCTTCACGTCGCCGACAACGCCAACGATGGTGATCCAGTAAGGATTCCCGCGAGCCCATCTGAAACGCGCTCCGATCGGGTCCTGGTTCGCAAAGTACTCGCGCACCATGCTCTGATTGATGACCGCCACCATCGGCGCATCCGCATTGTCCTGCGCCGAGAAGCCGCGCCCGGCAAGCAGCGGAATGCCCATAGTCTTAAAGTAGTCGCGGCTAACGGAGCGCGTCACAAGCTCCGGTTCATCGCCGACAGCGAGCGGGTCTCTCCCGTCGATGATGAAGTTGTGAGTCAAAAGGTCGCCGCCCATTGGAAGCTCGCTTACCATCGCAGCCTGAACCCCCGGAAGCGAGTTCATAGCGTCGAGCACCTGCTGGCGAAACAGCGTCTGTTTTGGGATTTCGCGATACCGCGACTCCGGGAGCTCGACACGCATCGTAAGCAGGTTGGCGCTGTTGAAACCTGGCTCGACTGATTGCAAGTGGTGAAAGCTCTTGATCAGCAAGCCCGCGCCTATCAGCAACACCAACGCAAGCGCGATCTCGGATACCACCAGAAAGCTGCGAACCCGGCGGCTTGCCGCGCTGCCCGTTGAGCCTCGCCCGCCCTCCTTTAGCGCTTCATTCAGGTTCATCCGCGTGCCGCCAAGCGCTGGAACAAGGCCAAACAAGAGACCGGTCGCAACCGAAACCCCCAGCGTGAACGCAAGCACTCGCATATCGATGCCTATCTCGGCGAGACGCGGAAGATTTGCCGGCTTGAGCGAGAGCAGCAGATCGATTCCCCACGTCGCCAGCAACAAACCACTCGCTCCGCCGATCACCGACAGCAACACGCTTTCGGTCAGCATCTGCCGGACAAGCCGGCTTCTTCCCGCTCCAAGCGCGGCGCGCACGACGAACTCTTGCTCGCGTGACGCCGCGCGCGCGAGCAACAGGTTTGCGAAGTTTGCGCAGGCGATCAGCAACACAAGCCCAACCGCGCCTAGCAGGACATACAATGCGGTCCGACTGCTGCCAACCACTCGCTCGTGAAGCGGGATGAAAATTGTCCGCCGGTCCTTGTTTTCAGCAGGTTCCTTCTCAGAGAGCCATCGGTCTATGCCTTCCATCTCGGCTCTCGCCTGATCGAGAGTCGTGTCTGGCTTGAGCCGGAGAAAGGTCCGGAGAAAATGCACGCCCCGGAACTGCGCGGCCAGTGGGTTGACTACACGAACTGACGCCCACACATCGGGTGTTTGTTGAGGCATCGTGAAACCGCGGGGCATCACCCCGATCACGCTGTAGCCGTTCCCGCTGAGCGGGATGGTCTTGCCGATGATGTTGGGGTCACCCGAGAAATGCTTCTGCCAGAAGGCGTGGCTCAGTACGACCACCCGTTCTCCGCCGAAGCGCGCTTCATCCGGCGAAATGGTGCGGCCAATCGCCGCTTTGACGCCTAGCGCGTCAAACAGATCTTCGGTGCAAAGCGCCGCTTGAACCTGAACCGGTTCGGCTTCTCCAGTGAAGTCGAGCGCTTGCAGAACAGAGCCGCCCAGGAACTGAAACGACTGGTTCTGCGCCTTTATGTCGTCGAGGTCGGGCACCGACTGATTCGACCGCATTGTGAACAGCCGCTCGGAGTCCGGATAAGGCAGCGGCCGTAGTAAGACTGCGTTCACTACGCTGAAGATCGCCGTGTTCGCCCCCACACCGAGCGCCAGTGTGATGATTGCAACCAGGGTGAACCCGGGCCGCTTGATCAGCAACCGGGTCCCGAAGCGAAGATCCTGTAGAAGTTTGTTCATGGTGGTAGTCAGTAGTCCGTAGTCAGTAGTCCGTAGTCAGTAGTCAGAGGTCAGCGGTCATTCGTCGGTGGTCAGTGATCAGCAGTCGATATCCGACGGGACACGAGCTACGGACTACTGACTACTGACTACGGACTACTGACTACGGACTCTCACTCATATCTCAGAGCAATCATCGGATCGACTTTCGTGGCTCTGCGAGCTGGCACGAAACAGGCTACCAGAGCCACTCCTGTCAAAAGCAGCGAAATAAGACCGAACGTGAGCGGGTCGGTCGTGCTGACGCCGAACAGCATACCTGCGATCAATCGGCTCACGCCGGAGGCCGCCGCCAGTCCGGCTCCAACACCAATAAGGGTTAGCGTCATTCCTTGCCCTACGATGAGCTTGAGCACATCCCGGGTTTGCGCGCCGAGTGCCATCCTTACGCCGATTTCGTGGGTGCGCTGGGTGACCGAATAAGAGATCACGCTGTAAATCCCGATCGCCGCGAGCAACAGCGCCAGGCCGGCGAACCCCACAAGCAGCGCCATCATGAAACGGCGTGGGCCGAGGTCGCGGTTGATCAGGAACTCGAGCGTGCGAACCTTCCAGACCGGTTGATCCTTGTCTACGGACCAGACTGCGCTTCGCACGGCGTTGGCCATGCTCATCGGCTCGCCCTGAGTCCTGACCACCAGCGTCGCGAAAATGAACGGGTTCTGCGCAAAGGCCACGTAGATTTGAGAGGCGCTTTCCTCGTCCAGGCTGTTGTGCTTCACATCGCCGACAACACCCACAATCGAGGCGGTTACGTGTGAGCCGGCGCCGGTGGGCCCGGTATCTATCAGTCGAATCTGCTTGCCGATCGGGTCTTCATTCGGCCAGTAGCGTCGAGTCATGGTTTGATTGATAACCACGACCGGCGGCGAGCCCTCACGATCGTGCTCGTCGAAAACCCGGCCGCTCATCAGCGGGATTTGCATGGCTTGAAAGTAATACTGGTCGGCGCTGTTGCGTTGCGCCCACGGTTCTTCGCCCTTGGGCGGTTCCGGACGATCCAGCGGGACGAAATTTATCGAGCCCCTGTTGCCGCTGTACGGCAACGCCAGCACAACCGATGAGGACTCGACGCCGGGCAGCGCCCGGACCCGCTCAACGACTTGCTGATGGAAGTTCCACTGCTGGCGGCCTTCGGGATACTTGTTCCGTGGGACTCGATACTCCATCGTCAGCAGGTGCTCTGGATTAAAGCCAGGCGCGACTCGAACGAGATTCACGAAGCTTCTGATCATCAACCCCGACCCGATCAGCAGCACCAGCGCGAGCGCAACCTGAGAAACGACCAGGGCGCTGCGCGAGCGGTTGCGCACCGAGCCTGTGCCCGAACTCTTGCCGCCTTCCTTGAGAGTTTCGTAGACATCGGGATTTGAAAACTTGAGGGCGGGAGCCAGACCGAACAGGAGACCGGTCAGCATCGATACCCCAAGTGTGAAGCACAACACCGTCAGATCGAGCTTGACCGTCACACCGGCCGGGAGATCCGACGGACTGTTGGCCGCAAGGAGCCCGGTGCCCCAAACACCAAGAAGCAATCCCAGCGCGCCACCCGCCAGCGAGAGCATCACCGTCTCGGTTAGAAGTTGCCTCACCAGCCGAACCCGGCTTGCTCCAAGCGCGGCGCGCAAAGCCATCTCTTTCTGTCGCGTCAATGCACGAGCCAACAGCAAGTTGGCCACGTTCGCACAAGCTATCAACAGAACGAAGCCGACTGCACCCAGCAGCACCAGTAATGAGGGACGCAAATTCTCGACTATGAAATCCTGGAAGCTGGCAAGCTGGACAGCCCTATCGCCGTTCGTGTCCGGATACTGCTGGGCGAGACGGCCGGCGATCGTGTCCATTTCCGCCTGGGCTTGCGCGATCGTGGCGCCCGGTTTCAGGCGGCCGATCACCGCGGCTGAAGTGCGTCGCCGATCCAGCGAGAAATTCGGATAGTGTAGGATCGGCATCCACACATCCGCGTCTCCCCACTGGTAATGAAATCCTTCGGGCAAGATGCCGATTACCGTAAAAGGCTGGCCGTTGAGCATCAACGGCGTGCCAATCAGATTCGGGTCCGCTCCGAAGCGATCGCGCCACGTCGCATAGCTGACGATCACGACTCGTTCCGCTCCGGGTTCGTCCTCGCCCGGCAAGAATCCGCGCCCGCGAGCTACATCAACCTTAAGCGTGTTGAAGAAGTTGGCTGAGACAAAACATCCGATGACTCGATCGGGTTCTTCTCGGCCGGTCAGGTTGACGCTCTGGGCGACAAACGCTGAGAACTCGCTGAAGAGCTGGCTCTGAGCGCGCCAATCCTGAAGGTCGGGGTAGGTCACCCAGTCGCGCGGAACCGTGCTGGTCCTGGTGAAAACGGCGACCAGTTGTTCGGGTTCGGCGAACGGAAGAGGGCGCAGCAGCACCGCGTTCACCACGCTGAAAATCGCCGTGTTGGCGCCGATGCCTAACCCAAGCGTGAGCACGGCGACGATGGTCAAGCCGAGATGCTTGATTAGCATTCGAGCGCCGTAGCTCAGGTCCTGAAGCAGATTTCTCATATTGTCTCCGGGTCCCGGATTTGTGGTCTAGTGTTAGTGGGTCCGATTAAGAAAAGGTTTCAGTGGTCAGTGGTCAGTGGTTAGTGGTTAGTGGTTAGTGGTTAGTGGTTAGTGCTTGCGTAGAACATCGAACTACACCTACTACTAACACTCACGACTGACCACCATCAAATGACCAATGACCACTGACCACTAATCACTGACCACTAACCACTATCCGCTACTCATACCTGAGCGCGATAAGCGGATCGACTTTTGTTGCGCGACGAGCCGGAATGTAGCTCGCTAGCAATGCAACCGCGATCAGCAACGCCGACGTACCCGCAAACGCGATTGGATCGAGCGCGCTCACTCCAAACAGCAGGCTCGCTAGAAGTCGCGTCAATGCAAACGCGCCTCCCAGCCCGAGCACCACGCCCACTGACACCAGCATCAAGCCCCGCTTGAGCACCAAACCAAGAACGTGCTTGCGTTGCGCTCCGAGCGCCATCCGTATCCCGATTTCGCGCGTGCGTTGGGCAACGGTGTAAGCCATCACGCCATACAAACCGACTGCCGCAAGCACCAACGCAATTACGCCGAACGTTCCAAGCGTGGTCGCTTGTCTTCGCTCGCCTCCCAGCGAGTTGTCTATACGTTCGGTCAGCGTCTGGATGTTCAACGCCGTCAGTCCCGGATCGAGGCTTTGCACATTCTCGCGCACCGCCGCCACCAGAGTTTTTGGATCGGAAGACGTTCGAATATGCAGGTTGAACTGACCCGCGTACTCTTGAAGCATCGGGATGTACATAAACGGGCGGCGCCGTTCGGTCAGGCTGTTGTACTTGGTATCGCGGACCACACCGACTACTTCTCGATAGTCCTGATCGCCGAACAGCTTCAGGCGCTTGCCCATCGGATCAGCGTCCGGCCAAAAGCGCTCGGCCATCGCTTCGTTGATGATCAATGCCTTTGGTGAAGTCGCGGAGTCCAGCTCCTTGAAGTCGCGGCCCTTCAGCATCGGAATCTGCATGGCCTCGAAGAATTTCAAACCGATGTTGTTAGTCTGGACCAGCACACCGCGTCCGCCGGGAGCGGGTTCCTGGCCCTCGATAAAGACGCTCCGTTGAAACCCGCCTCCAAACGGTCTGTCGCGCGCGATCGTGATCGCTTGAACGCCGGGGAGCGCGCCGAGCCGCTCAACAATCTGGCGATGGAAGTTCCGGCCTTGAGCTTCGCTGTAGCCTTCGCGTCCGAGGTCAAACGCCATCAGCAAAACGTTCTCGGTGTTGAACCCCGGATTAACCGCCTGAGCCATTTGCAGACTGCGCACAAACAAGCCCGCGGTTATCAGCGCAAACAGCGACAGCGCGACCTGGCCGATGACCAATGAGTTCCTCAACAAGACGACGAATCCGCGAGTCGAACCGGTCGCGGTGATCTCACCCTTGAGTGTCGGCACCAGATCCGGCTTGGACGCTTGAAGCGCGGGCGCCAAACCGAACAGCACTCCGCTTATGGCTGAAACCACAATCGCAAACACAAGCACTCGGGGATCAAGCCCGGCTGCAGAGTCATTGGGACCGCCGCCGAAAGGAAGGAATGCTTGCAGAAGGCCTTTTGACCAATAAGCGAAGAGAAACCCGGCGACGCCGCCGATGCCAGACAGCACCAGGCTCTCGGTCATCAGTTGCCTGATCAAACGACCGCGGCTCGCTCCGATTGCCAGGCGTATCGCAATCTCGCGCCTCCTGCGAGTCGCCCGCGCAAGCAACAGGTTGGTCACGTTGGCGCAGGCGATCAGCAGAACGATCAACGCGACACCCATCAGCGAGCCTGAAATTTTTAAGACTTCGCCGTCGCCGCCCGGATCAGTGCGCGCGGTCAGCAGCGGCACCAGCTTCACATTGCGGCCTTCGTTATCCGCTCGATACTCCTGCTCGAGCTGTGACCCGAGCGCGGACATTGATGACTGGGCTTGCTCAACGCTCACTCCCGGCTTGAGCCGGCCGATCATCAAAAGAAACAACCCGCGCCGCTGGTTGTACCACGGTATAACCGACTGGACCTTTTGGTGCATCATCATCGGAACCCAGAGATCGGGTCCGCCGCCGATGTCGGTGCCGGTAAAGTCCTTCGGCGCGATACCAATTACATCGAAATCAGTCCGGTTGAGCGAGATTGTTTTCCCGACCAGCGCCGGATCCCCGCCGAAATCTCGATGCCAGGCCGCGTAACTCACTACCACTACCGGATGGGTATCCGGGGTCTGGTCTTCATCAGGAATAAAAGTACGTCCGAGACCTGCTTTGACTCCCAGCACGTCGAAGTAATTCCCCGAGACGACCAGGGCGAAGAGCTGCTTTGATTCGCCGCTTCCGCCGCTGTAGTTGACCTGAGTAAAGCTGTAGGCGAGAACGTCGGAGAAGACGTCGTTCTTCTCCCGATAATCGACGTAATTCAGGTGCGAGGTGGGCAGCGGGCCCGGGTTCTTCGTGTCCGAAGTGGAGATCGCGACCAGTCGGCCGGGATCTTGAACCGGCAACGGAGCAAACAGAAAAGAGCTGACCAGGCTGAACACCGCCGTGTTTGCTCCAATTCCGAGAGCAAGCGACAGCACGGCTACGATCGTGAATCCCGGACTCTTCAACAATACTCGAACCCCGTAGCGAACATCTTTGAATAAGTTTTCCATAGACTCTCCGGTTTCTGGTTTCTAGTTTCTGGTTTTCGGCTTGGCTGTCGCGATCCAACCACGAACCAGAAACCAGAAACCACGAACCATCTACTCATATCTCAGAGCGACCATCGGGTCGACTTTAGCGGCGCGGCGAGCCGGCACAAAACAGGCTGCCAGAGCCACTCCTGCAAGCAGCAGCGGCGCGCAGACAAACGTCAGCGAATTGGTCGCGCTCACTTCGAAAAGCAAGCTGCTCATCATTCGAGTCAAGGCCAAAGCTCCAGCGATGCCGAAAACGATGCCGATGGCAGTTAGAGCGAGAAGCTGGCCAAGTACGAGCCTGAGCACATCTCTATAGCTTGCACCCATCGCAACGCGAATTCCGATTTCGCGGGTCCGCTCGGTCACCGAAAAAGAAACAACGCCGTACAGGCCGATCGCTGCGAGGAGCAGCGCGGTCGCGGCAAACACGCCGAGCAGCATCATGATGAACCGGCGCTGCGAGACCGATTCTGCGATCACCTGATTCATAGTGCGAATGTTGTAAACCGGCAGCTCCCAATCCACAGCCCGGATCTCGCCGCGCAACGTGTTAGCAAGGCTCGCCGTGTCGGAGGAAGAGCGAATCACATAGATGACGCTCGCGCGGGAACGAGGTATTTGAAAGATCGGCATGTAGATTGCCGGATTGGTTTCGGCTTCAAGCGATGAGACTTTGACATCGGCGACCACGCCCACAATAGTCAGCCAGTCATCAGGCCATCCGCCCCACTTTATGCGCTTGCCGATAGCGCTATCATCCGGCCAGAAGCGGCGCTGCATCGTTTCGTTGATGACGATAATCGGCGGCGTGTCTGCTCGATCCGCACTCGAAAAACTTCTGCCGGCCCGCAACTGAATGCCAAGCGCGTGGAAGTAGTCGTCACTGACCCAGGCGTTGTAACCGGTGTTGACTGTTTCGGCCGCGTCGCCCTCGACCATGAAGCCGATGCCGCGTTCGCCCACCAGCGGCAGATTCGTAGTCATACCCACAGCTTGCACACCGGGCAGCAAAGCCAACCGCTCCAGTACTTCTTTCTGAACAGCCTTGCTCTGATCGGCTTTCGGATAGCGCGCGCTGGGGAGGGCAGTCTGAGCGATTACCACGCCCTCGGGGTTGAAGCCTGGAGGCACGCGCAACAACCGCGCGAAGCTGTTGATCAAAAGCCCAGCACCCACCAGCAATACGAGCGCCGAGGCAGTTTCAAAAACCACCAGCAACTCGCGCAACCGCTTGCCTTCACGTCCGTGACTGGCGCGTGGGCCTGCGTCCTTGAGAACTTCGTTAAGATTGAGTCGAGCACTCTGAAGCGCGGGAGCCAGCCCAAAAAGAATCCCCGTAAGCACCGAGACGAGTATCGTGAAGCCGAGCACCGGCA
>DATMCM010000556.1:0-10070 GCA_035558335.1 Blastocatellia bacterium
AACCCGGTGCAGTTATAGGTCGCTAGCTCCGCTCGGCGAATCTGTTCGAGCACCGAGATGTGCAGGCCCTCGCCGCGCCCGATCATCCGAAAGCGGATGTTGTTTTCTTTCAGCGATCTCAACTCGCGCTGAATGAACTCGGTCAATAGATCCATGAGTGCTCGAATCTCGAGTCGCGGACGTTTCCAGTTCTCGGTTGAGAACGCGTATAACGTAAGGCAATCGAGGCCAAGCCTGGCGGCGGTCTCGACCGTGCGGCGCACCGCTTCCGCGCCGGCGCGGTGACCGGCCATTCGCGGAAGATTCCGGCTCGCCGCCCATCGGCCGTTGCCGTCCATGATTATCGCGACGTGAGACGGCAGCTTCGCCGGGTCGATGTGTGCGCCAACAGCTTCGAGTTCGACGCGTTCATCGCGAACTCTCTCCAGGATTCTCATTGCCATAAAAAGCTCCCGTTATTCCTTGTCAACCGGTGAAAGTGCGATTCGCTTTCTTCCTGAGAAAATCGGATCGAAGAAATCTCCAAGCGGTCCAAAGCTTATTCGCAACTCTGACGCCCGGACTCCGGACGGTACGTCAAACACGATCTGGGTTACGCAAGACTGTCCCGCCGGGATCGGAGCCGAGCAAAGCTCGGCTGGGCTCAGTGTCGCCTCGAGCGCGGGCTGGCCCCCGGAAGAGGGCAGATACTCCTTGCCCCGCTCATCGAGAAGAAGCGCGCAGTTCCTCTTGTAGTTGTAATGGACTCGGACCGCGTGATTTGAAATCATTAGCGTCACGATGTAGAAGACTCCGGCCGGCTTTATGAGGTTGTTGCCGGTACCCACGGACTCGGCCTGGCGAACCGAAATCACCGAGAAAGCGAAATCGTCGTACTGGATTTCGTGGTTCAACCCGACGGTTTCATCCCGCCTGTTGAGAAGCGCCAGCGTCGCCAGCAGCGAAACCCCGATGGCAGCCACTATTAACCCAGTTAGCAAAAAGCCCTTTGATTCTGTTGCCATTGCGATCCAGGAGGGCGGAGGCGGAACCCCCACTCTAAGTCACCTGGCGTCAAAAGAAATGAGCAGCCAGTGAGAAAGTTGTGAGAAGTCGGCCCTATCACCTGATTTGCAGCACCGGGAGTTCCGTCGGCCGAGCTTCAACCAAACCGTCCTTTTCCCGTCCTCCCTGACTGCGAACGGTGGACTGGTTGTGGTTGCCGAGCAAGTGCTTCCCTATCGGATGTGAGCCAAACCCGGTCAGCACGGTTTCGAGCATTGGCAACAAGGAGGTCACTCGCTTTGCTCGGATCACCCAGTCCCAAAGCGGCTCGAACTTCTTCCATCCACCCGCATAGGCGACATGCCTCAATCGCTCCTTCAGTCCCGGGACTGCCAGGGCGCCGCGAAAAATCGAGCCCCACTTGTAGAACTCTTTGTATGCCCGCCAGTAGCCCGCTTCCAGCGCTTCAGGCGTCATCTTTGCCGGCTTGAACACGACGTGACGCGTATCAAACACATCCCAGTCATCGCTTGTCATTCGTTCCTGAGCACGCATTCTCTGATAGAGGGCGGTGCCCGGATACGGCGTCAAAATGTGAAACGTAGCCGTCTCGATTCCTCGCTCGACGGACCATTCGACGGTACGATCGAAGACCGTCTCGTCATCGTCATCCATGCCAAAGACAAAGCTTCCGTTGATCATCACACCCGCATCGTGCAGACGGCGGATTGCTTCGCCGTAGTCCCGATCCAGATTCTGGTATTTGTTTTGTTCGACGAGATTGTTCCGGTTCAATGTTTCGAACCCGACGAACAGGCTTCGAAGTCCGCTTTCAACTGCCTTTTCCAACAGGCGCGGCGCAAGCACCGACTTGACGGTGCCTGCGGCTTGCCACAGACGGTTCATTCCCTTCATTCCGTCGAACAGCGCTGATGCAAATCGCGGGTCGCCAAACAGATGGTCATCCAGGAAGTAGAGATGGCGACCGGGCAGGCGCTCAATCTCCGCCAGCGCCTGATCTACCTGCTGAGTGTAGAACCCTTTTCCGCCTTCGAAGAATGCGACCTTATAGCAGAAGTCGCAGGTGTGCGGGCATCCGCGCGATACGACGATCGAGTTTGGAACCAGATAGAGGTGGCGTTTGATCAAGTCGCGGCGGATCGGCGGCACTGCGTCGAGAGTCCGAACCTTCGAGCGATAGACGCGGCCGGGTCGCCCTCCAAAATAGTCTTTCAAGAACGCAGGCCACGTGTCTTCGCCCGGCCCAAGAAAAATCGTGTCGGCATGGAGCATCGCCTCTTCCGGCAGAGACGTAACGTGCAACCCCCCGAGCGCCACGTAAGCGCCCTTCTTGCGATAGTGGTCGGCAATCGCGTAGGCGCGTTTCGCCGATGTAATGTACACCTGAATAACCACCAGATCCGGCTCGTCGTTCAGATCGAGCTTCTCGACATGATCGTCCTGCAAATCAACGGATGCATCGGGCGGCAGATACGCCGCAAGCGTGGCGAGTCCAAGCGGTGGAAAGAGCGAGTACTTTATCGGACGCCAGAAGGGGCTTTTCGCTTCGGTCAACGCCGGCAGGATCATTTTGACTTTCATCTCCGGTCTTCTCCTGATAATAAGTTGCGTGGGTTCGTGGCAACGCGAGCCCGTCGAACCTGCTCTAAGCCCACTCTAGTGTGATAATCGCTGGGAAGAATGAGCTGGAAATGATCAAGTTGTGAGAAGATTCAAACGATGAGTCAGGTTAGAACTTCGGCCAGCGGATTCCGCTTCGACGACTTCTATCTCGATGCCGGCAACAGACAGCTTTCGCGGGACGGGGAACCCGTAGCGCTCAACTCGAAGTACTTCGACGTGCTGCTGCTGCTTGTGAGCCGCAGCGGCCGGCTGGTCGAGAAACAGAGCATTTTCGAGGAAGTGTGGCAGGGCGTGTTTGTCACCGACGCCGCACTGACTCAGTGCATAAAGGACATTCGCAAACAGCTTGGCGACGACGCCTCTGCCCCGCGATACATCAAGACCGTCCCGAAACATGGTTACATCTTTATCGCCGACGTCGTCGAAGCTAACGGACATACGGCCGGCGGCCCCGACGTTGACACGGCGGGTTCGGAAAGCCCTCGCGCAAACGCTGGTGCGAGCCGCTCCGCGACCCGTCCCTACAAGTTCCTCGATTACTACACTGAGCAAGACGCGGGAATATTCTTCGGGCGCGAGCCTGAAATAGAGACCATCTGCTCGCAGATCATCGCTCATCAGTCCTTCATATTGCACGGAAGGTCGGGCGTCGGTAAAAGCTCGATCGTGCGCGCCGGGTTGATGCCGCGTCTGAAGTCGGAGGGTCATCTTGCGTTTGTCGTGCGGAGCTTCACCGATCCATTGCATCACATGGAAAACGCCCTGGCGCAAGTTTGCGGCGCCGGCGCTTTGAAGGCAGGGTCGACGCTTGGCGACATGGTCGATCATCTCGCGAGCCTCGATGCTTCTCGCTGCATCGTTTTCTTTTTCGATCAGTTCGAGGAGTTTTTCTCGCTGTTGGCGGAGAATGACCGAGCCCAATTCCTGAACGCGGCGAGATTGCTGACGAGTGCCGATGAGTCGCCGGTAAGAATGGTGTTCGCGTTACGCGAAGACATGCTTGCTGAGATGAGCCAGCTCAAGACCGCAATTCCCGAGATCTTTCACCACGAGTACCGACTCAAGCGCTTGAGCCGTGAGCAGGCATCGCGCGCAATAACCGAACCCGCGCGCGCGGTCGGCTGCCGCTACGATCAACAACTGGTCGAACTGCTGCTGGATGATCTGGGCGATGAGGATGGAGTCGATCCGCCTCAGTTGCAAATCGTTTGCGACAACCTGTTCGACTCGCGGGACTCGGCGGGCGCCTTGACCGTCGAAGCTTACGAGCTGCTGGGCACAGCCTCGCGGATACTGGCCGGTTACCTCGAACGGGTTCTGAATCGCTTCAACCCGCAAACACTAAGGGCAGCCAAGGAAGTGTTGAAGGCGATGATCTCGACCGAAGGCCGGAGACTCGTTCTCAAATCCTCGCAGCTTGATATGCCGATCGAAGGGCAAGCGACGGAGACTCGGCTCATCGAGGAGCTGATCGCGGCGCGAGTCGTGCGCCGGCGAAGCCAGGATGGCGAAGCTTGGCTCGAGCTGGCACACGACTTCCTGACCGCCGAAGTCGCGCGCTGGTTGACAGCGGAAGAGATCGCTTTGAAACGGGCTCGGGCAGTGATCGAACGCGCGATGCAAAACTTCAAAGCGCACAAATTGATGATCGACGCTGACGCACTGGACCTTCTGCTGCCGTTCGGCGAGCAGCTCGATTTGTCCGTTGAAGAGGCCGACTTCCTGCTGACCAGCATTCTGAATCGCAGCCGGTCGGGGCCGGCCTGGTTGGTCAAGACTGCGCCAGATTCAGCCGCGTTGATCGGGGAGGCCAGCAAAAACGCTGACCCTGAAGTCCGGTTGCGCGCGGTCGAGGCGGCGGCGACCTTAAAGAGCGACGAGGCGAAGGAATTGCTGAGTACGCTGGCGCTTTGGGATGAGAACCTGTTGGTTAGAAAGGCGGCGAGCATAGCACTCGCGGAAGGGTTCGGGGCGGCGGCTCAGCAACTCCTGTCAGAGAACAAACGCGGCGACGTCGGACCCGTGCGGCGCGCGATCAGCCTGGCGATGATTCGCGACTACGACAAGCGGCTGGTGCGGCTTTCAATAATGGAGCCGCTGGTGGCGCTTCTCGTCGTTGGTGGATTGATGTGGGTCAGGTTGCGAAGAGACGGCGCCGAGATCGTTCGGCAGGGAATGGGCGGAGCGATCGGCGGCGCGGCCTCAGGACTTGCGGGAGGATTGTTGCTGGGAGGCGGACTTGCGACGGCGCGCCACGCCTCGGCGGTCGAAACGTGGGAGCTCCTCTTTGTGCTGATCAGTCTCGGAGGAGTCATCGGCGCGGTAGGCGGCTTGTGCGTGAGCTTTGGGATGATCGCGGCAGCTCACGTGACCTACCGGCACAGCCGCTGGTGGGCGGCGCTTGGAGGCGCAGCCGGAGGCGCGTTGATCGGAGGAAGCACCAAGCTGCTGGGCGTTGACACAATCAAAGCGCTGTTTGGACAAAGCCCAGCGGGAATCACCGGGGCTTTTGAAGGAGCGGTGATCGGGCTGGGGGTGTCAGCGGGCACGACGCTGGTTGCGGGTTTGTTCAAGCGGGCGCATCCCTGGCAGCGGATCGTGTGCGCAAGTCTTGGAGCAACCTGCGCTGGCGTCTTGTTGACCGTGATCGGTGGAAATCTGTTTAGCGCGAGTCTCGAGATCGTGGCTCGGATGTTCGCGAACTCGCAGATGAGAATGGACCCGCTCGCGTCTTTCTTCGGGGAAGGGCACTTTGGCCAGACGACTCAGATTGTTCTCGGCGGTCTCGAGGGATTGTTGTTCGGTGTTGGTGTATCGAGCGGAATAGAGATCGCGGGGCGTGACGACGGTCCTTCCATCCACTCGCGAGAGCTAGCCCTCGATTGAGGCATGGCTTACCACAAAGGCACCAAGTCACAAAGGACACAAAGACAGACCTGGGAGTGAACTGCAAGAGTGAGACAAAAGACAAGTCTCACCCGCACAACTTGAAACGCCGAGCGCGATGCCCGGCGTCTTCAGTCTTAAGGGTTAGTCGAGGACCCTTCCGATTCGAAAGGAGAACAAGAACAATGACCAGAAGAGGATTCATCAAGCGCACCGCAACTACAGCCGTCGCGACGGCGGCTATGAGCACCAGTTCGAAGGCGGGCCCCTCGCAAAAGGGCGCGAAGTCAAAGGGAGGCTCGGCAAAGCGAAAGGTCGTCACCCGTAAGGCGCCGATACCGGCCGGTCCCTTGAGCCAGGCGATCATCGCCGGCAATACCATCTACGTCGCCGGCCAGGTCCCCAACGATCCGGAGACTGGAAAGCTGGTGACCGGCGGAATCGAAGAGCAAGCGATAAGGGTTCTCGAGAACATAAAAGCCATTCTTGAAGAGGCCGGCGCTTCGATGGACGACGTGGTCAAGGTCAATGTTTATATGACGGACCTCGCGGACTTCGCGAAGATGAACGAAGTTTACAAGCGCTACTTCAGAGAGGACTATCCGGCACGTGCGACGGTTGGCGTGAAGCTGGCGGGGCCATTCCAGATCGAGATCGAATGCGTGGCGGTAACGGCGAAGGCTTGAGCGTGATGTTTTGTTCCATTCCATATCACTGCGTCTTGGCGAGCCTTTGCGTCTTTGCGTGAAACTGATCACAAACAAAGAACTAAGCCGCAATGCGTGAAACTGATCTCACGCAAAGACGCTAAGTCGCAAAGAAGAGTACAATAAATAAGGCAGTGACGCGACGAACGAACGCAGTAGTCGCGCTCGAGTTGAAGGAACGACTGAATGGTGAGAACGATCCGAGTCAGGGACGTCGTCGGGTTCAGAACCTTCAACGCGGTTATCCGGTATGGCGAAGTGGTCGATGTGCTCTCGCGCGGTGAAGACGGAAGGCCAACGAGACGGGATGAGATAAGCATCCGATTGAAGCCCGACGGCTACTTGGTGATGGTCCAGCGCTGGCGAATAGCCGAACGCTACGATCATAAGAAACTGGCCGCCGCGGCTAAGAAGTAGATAGACGGATTAACAGTGACGAAGAGATATCTAAAACCAGCCGCGCTCTTACTCGTGCTGCTGTGCGCGATTGGCGACGCGTCCGCGCAGCGCAAGAAGAAGCCGGCGCCCGCTCCCAGCCCAAACACGACGCTGGCCGGCCGAGTCGCCCAGGCCCGAGCTGACCTAGTCGCGGCTTCCAAGGCCTACAAGGAAAGCCTCGAGAAGGTGCTTCCTTTTGAGGAAGACGAGCGCAAAACCAGCGCGGAAGAAGTTGAACGCCGTAAGCAGTTGGTTGCGGAGGGAATTGCATCTAAGCGGGACCTCGAAGAGAGCGAGCGGAAGCTTGCGGCCGCCGAGACCAAGATCGCTGCAACCAAGAAGCAACTCACCGAAGCAGACGAGTTGATCGCCGAAGCGTCGGTAGAGGATCAGCTCTCCAAGCTATCCGCGCGGCCCGGTTCCTACTACACAACCGCCGCTCTCATTCGGTTCAACGGCACGGCGCACTGGGCGCTCACCGACATCTCCAAAGTCCAGGGCTTCTTTACGGCCAAGTTCAAACACTCGCTGCCGGTGAGCGCGTACGGTCAAACTGCGGTTCACGACCACCTGGGATTCGATCATCGCAACGCCCTGGACGTAGCCGTTCATCCTGATAGCGCCGAAGGTCAAGCGCTGATGGCCTACCTTCGAAGCGCGGGGATTCCATTTATCGCATTCCGCTATGCGGTGCCAGGTTCGGCGACCGGCGCTCACATTCACGTCGGGTATCCGTCGCACCGACTCGCTAAGTAGAAATCTGTAGCAATTGGGAGTGATTGCAAAGCAACAAATAAGTCTCAGCGCCGTTTTTTGAAGCCATCCTACCCTACATGGAATATTTGGACTGATCCGGATCGCGCCGTAGGATCACCAGTCACCAGCGACGCGCGCACGAACGGAAGAAGAGTCAGGTGCGTAGTGGGTGCGCTTCAACGGGAGTGCGTAGCTTCATAGGCGACCACGAGGATTGCCTCCTCGTTTTTGAGCGCGCGACTAACGGCATCTTGCAGCTCGGCCGCGTACCGCGCGATGATCTCTTGATCCTTTCCCAATCAAAAGCAGTGTCAGTGAATAGGATATTTACCTTATCTGGAAGTATGAGCCCTGACTCTGAGCGATACTTACCCGAGGCCCGGACCACGGTGCAGCCGCCAAACGCGTAGCTCAATTCGTCGCCCAGCCGCTCGAGCAGGTTGAAGTAGATCGGGTCAGGAAGATCAGGAATGAAAAGCTCAATGCGAACCTTCTCGGATAGCGGCAATGAGTTTCTCCTTGCGCTTAGCGAATGCCTTGACGCGCTTCAGGGCTTCCTCGCGACTGACCTTCTCCTTCTTAGGCCGTTCGAGCTTTGCTTGTTTCCTCAAAGGTTTCATTGCAACCCCCGAACTGATTATGTTGGCTCTCAGCTACTCGAGCAAGCGCTTTTCAACCACGGAGCACCGGCATGCGTTTCAGCAGGGAAACGGACTCACTTCGCTATGTGTCTGCCGAAAGGACAGTTTCCGCAGGACCATTGGATTTCAATCGATGCATTCTAGGTCGTCACCAACCCGAGCCTTACATAGGTGGATTGCCTTGCAAATGCTTTGACGTGCTCCAAAGCGCTTCGCCGGTTATCTTTCCTTCTAGGTGATTCGATTTCCGTTGTCTCTGTAATGTTTTCATTGGCGCTAGTATGTGTTTGGCTTGCCATAACAGCGCATCTGCGGGACTTGCACGCCGGAACCTCTGCCTGTAACCTGTCACCGTTCATCGTCAGAATCAAAGGCTCTCAGGCGTCTCAGCGGCGAAGCTCGACGGGAACTTCAAGCAATCATCATGAATGTTGGAACAGAGTGGCTAATTGAGGCGGAGGGTTGTTCGGCCGAACTCCTTCGCGACGTCGAGCCTGTTCGCAGCCTGTGCGAAGAGGTCATTACGGATCTTGGCCTGCGGGTCGTTGGCAATTCGATGTGGCATCAGTTCCCGCAGCCCGGCGGCGTGACCGGGTTGTATTTGCTCACTGAATCGCATCTTGCCTGTCATACCTTTCCTGAAACCGGACTGGCGACGTTCAATCTCTACTGTTGCCGTCCGCGGCAACCCTTTGCCTGGGACGAGCGTCTCCGCGCATTGCTCGGAGCGAGCCGAGTGACTGTGCGAACGGCTGCTCGCGGCACGGAAACAAACACCCATCACGATTCACTCGAGCGGTGCGAGCGGGCCTCATTCGAAGCCGAGGTTTCAGAACCAACTTCAGCACGAGAGGTGAGCGGCCTGTGAGTGTTGAAGTCTCCTGTCCGGCGTGCGGCGCCTCGATCGCTTTCAAGACCGGATCATCAATCGTAGTCGTGTGCGAGTTTTGCCAGTCGGTAGTCGCGCGCGGCGATCGCAAACTCGAAGACCTTGGCAAGGTAGCCGAGTTGGTTGAAACCGGCTCACCGCTGGATCTCGGATTACACGGAGTCTACCAAAGCGTTCCGTTCGAGTTGACCGGCCGCGCGCAACTCGGTCACCAGACCGGCGGAGTGTGGGACGAGTGGTACGCTGCGTTTCAAGACGGCCGCTGGGGATGGCTCGCGGAGGCGCAGGGTCGATTCTATCTCACCTTCGAGCAGTCACTGCCTGAGCAAAGCTTGATCCCGCCCTTCGAGGCTCTTCAACCCGGAGCTCCTATCGCCGCTTTGCCGACCTCGGTGCCGCTGACCGTTGCCGAGACGGGAGTAGCCTCTCAGCTCGGCGCTAAAGGCGAGATACCTTACAAACTGGTTCCCGGCGGGGAATACGAATACGCCGACCTCTCCGGGCCGAGCGGAATCTTTGCCACGCTTGATTATAGCGACACGCCGCCGATGGTGTTCGTCGGACGCGAAGTCACGCTTGCAGAGATCGGACTGGCTACGGCCCTCACTCCCGAGCGCGAAGCGCGTCGCGTTGCGGGAACACAACTGAACTGTACGCAATGCGGAGGACCCCTTGAGTTGCGGGCGCCCGACCAAAGCCTTCGCGTGACCTGCCCGAACTGCGGAGCGTTGCTCGACGTGAGCCATGGCCGGCTCGAGTTCATGCAGGCGCTTCAGCCGCCGACGACTCCGCCGATCATCCCGATCGGCTCGGTCGGCGAGTTCGAGGGCGTCAAGCAAATGGTCATCGGATTCATGGTCCGCAGCGTCGAGTTCGAAGGCGTCCGCTATTACTGGGAAGAGTTTTTGCTGTACAACCCACAGACCGGATTCCGCTGGCTGGTGCGAAGCGACGACAACTGGAACTACGTGCAATCGGTCCCGGCAGGCGACGTCTTTCACAAGCACGGCTCGTTCGGCGGCAAGGGCGACAGCGTTCAGTTTCAAAGCGAGAGCTACAAGATCTATCAGGACGCGATCGCGCGAGTCGAATATGTCATCGGCGAGTTCTATTGGAAGGTCGCGG
>DATMCM010000557.1:0-4938 GCA_035558335.1 Blastocatellia bacterium
GGCGCGCTTCGTAAGCCTTGGTATCGGGCTCGTTTGCTCCAAGCGGAAAGCCGATCACCGTGCAAACTTTTACGCCAGTCCCTCGCAACGCACAGGCAGCTTCCCTGACCCAGATCGGATTTATGCACACCGATGCGAACCCAAACCGCGCGCCTTCCTCGCAAAGCTTCAATATTTCGTCGCGAGTTGCTTCCGGCTTGAGCAAGGTATGATCGATAAAGCGAGCCACCTCGCGCGCAGCCGCGCTCTCAGCGCCGGTCAGCCCGAATCGCACACCGCCGGCGGCCATCAGTGAGCGCATTCGATCCGGGCACTTTACAAAACACTCGTCGTGGTGCAGTTCACACTCGCGGGAATCGACGCCGGTTCCCAACCGCGAGAGGATCACGTCGGTGATTTGCGAAACCAAGTCTTCGATGTTCAGTTCATCTTGCATAAGATGCTCGAGACTTAAGATCCTCGAGTAGCGAGTACGGTACTTCCAGATCGCCTAAACCCGTGACCAGACTGATGTCCGGCTTGTAGCTGCCGTGATAATCGCTGCCCCCCGTCACCAACAGTCCGCACCGGCGGGCCTGTTCCGCGTAACTCTGTCGTTGGGCCGGACTGTGCCGGCTGTAAATCGCTTCGATCCCGTCCAGTCCCAACCTGGCCATTTCGTCCACCAATACACTCAGGGAATTCGGCGAAAGTTTCAACTGGTACGGATGCGCGAGAACGGCAACTCCGTTGGCATTGTGAATCAACGCGATACACTCGGCTGGCGAGAGTCGCTTCTTCTCCACATACGCGGGCGCTCCCTTTGCAAGAAAGCGATTGAAGGCATCCTGAATGCTGGACGCGTGCCCCTTGTCGACAAGTATCCGCGCGAAGTGTGGACGGCCAACGACATCGTTACCGGCAAGAGTCGCCACCTCATCATACTCCAACTCAACTCCGAGTGACCGCAGTCTTCTGGCAATCTCCGGATTCCTTTCTTCGCGCGCGGTTCTCAGTTCTTGAAGCTTTGCCGCAAGCTCATCGTGTCCATCATCGATGTAATAACCAAGAATATGCATCGTGCCCGGCGAATACTCCGCACTGAGCTCGATACCGTTGATAAACTCTACTTCGATTCTTTCGGCAGCTGCTCTGCCCTCCTTGAGTCCGACGATCGTATCGTGATCCGTGATTGCAATCGCACGTGCACCATTTGACTTCGCGAGCTCAACTAGCTCTGATGGAGTTGAGCTTCCATCGGAATAGATCGTATGAGAGTGAAGATCGATAACGTTCCCGGTCATTCGCGGACGATCTTATCTGCCGCGCGTCGGCAAAGTCAATCATTGCTCCAGAGCCGCAACGAGCCTCGAAACTTGCAGCTGGAGCCACTTTCGTGGCAGTGTCACGGAATAGGCCGTGGGAGCCAGATCCAGGGCAGTAGCCGCACAAGTGGCTCTGGGAGCCCATTCCGCACTCCCTTAAGTCGCGCGTGCTACTGTTATGATTACAAGCGAGTTATCGCGCGGTACGAAAGCCCTGTGCTGTTTGGGCGCGAGGACACCATCGCGAAAGTGGCTCTGGTAGCCCGTTTCATAGAAAGCCAGATCTTCGAGGGTTTTGTTCTCATTACCGAAGAAAAAAAAAGTTGACAACAATCCGTTAAGCAAATATATACAACAATATGTTGTATATCATTTACGGTAGTGCACAAGAGTAGCAACGCTACAGTATCTTGTGTGCACGGTAAAATCTAACGAAAGGAGAAGCAACACTATGGCAACTGCAAAGAAGGGTGGCGCCAAGAAGACCGCAAAGAAGGCCACTAAGAAAAAGGCCGCAAAGAAGAGATAGTCTTCTTGCGCTACGCAAAACGGGGGTTCTCTGTGTGAGAACGCGGGGATGGGCAACCATCCCCTTTTTCTTTCTCCGGGGCTCGCCCGGTTCAAGCCCGGTTTACGGCTTTCGCTCATTCAGCTCTTCGTCCGTGATGACCGAGTCTGTGACTTAGTGTAAACTCATCCAGCTTATGGCGATCAACAAAGATGAACGGCCCTGGGGAAGCTTTGAAGTCCTGGCTGAAGGCGATGGTTACAAGGTCAAGCGTATTGAGGTGGAGCCGGGACACCGTCTCAGCCTTCAAATGCACCAGAGCCGCAGCGAGCATTGGGTTGTCGTGGCCGGCGAGGCGATTGTCACGGTGGGAGACAAGGAAGCGCGGCTGGGTGTGAACCACGAACTATTCATACCAGCAAGGAGCAAACACCGGGTGGCGAATACAGGTGACGTCAAACTTGTGTTTATTGAGGTTCAGTGCGGATCGTATCTCGGTGAGGACGACATCACCAGGTTTGAAGACGACTACAATCGTACTCTGCCAGTTGCAACGAACTGAGGTGTCGCCATCGGGCTGGCTAAACGGGCGCTTCAGCTTTCACGGCCGCGTCACTTACCTCACGAGTTTTGACACAGGCATAAAGATCGGACTCACCTTCGGGGCGCGTGTGCCATCGCTTGTGGATCCACATCCACTGCTCGGGGTAGCGGCGAACCCAGTCCTCGATTACCTGGGTGAACCGAGCCGTGTTGATACGCACTTCCTCCTTGAAGTCGCCAGTTCTGCTTAGAGAGATCTCCGGTTCGAAACGAAGCCGGTGCTTCTTAAGCCGTTTGTCCCAAATCAAGACCCCGGGCACAACCGGCGCATCAGTGCGCAGAGCAAACACCGCCAACCCAGTAGTCGAGCAAGCCGGTATGCCGAAGAAATCGCAGAATACCCCTTGATCGGCTAGCGTGTTGACATCTATTAACAGCCCAACATCGCCTCCTCGCTTTAGAGTCTCGAGCACCGGCCTGACGGCGTTGTTCTTATCAATTACACGGTTGCCGGACAGTTCTCTATAGCTGTTGATCAATCGATCCAGAAGCGGATTATCAAGCGGTCGCACAAGGAAGTTCAGAGGGTGACCGTAGATGCCTTGTGCAAAGGCACAAAGCTCCCACGCTCCGAAGTGTCCAGTGAGCAGCAGCACTCCGCGCCCGCGCGCCGCGGCGCGTTCATAGTTCTCGAATCCGTCATACTCGACGAGCTCCCGAATGGATCGGCGGGTAATCTTCGGAAACTGAGAGAACTCGCCCAACAAACTCCCCAGACTTTGGAATACGCCATCGAGAGTGGCGTGCCGAGCGTCCGAATCCATTTCAGGCATCGCAAGCGCAAGGTTTCTTTGACCAACTCTGGTCAAACGCCGATGCAGCAGCCGAGCGACACGTGCCATCTGCTGGCCGAAGAGAACGGCGGCCTCACGAGGCAATAAGCCCAATCCCTTGAGCATGAGCCAGGCAGGTACTAACTCAACTATGTTTCGCAGGGCAGTTCTGGGTTTGCGAGGCACGTGTGAACCTAGCATCGGCCAAAGATGCGTGTCAATTTCAGCCGGCCTCCAGATACAGTGTTACAGCACCTTTGTCAGCGCGCAGGATGGTGCCGACGGGCTTTTCGGCCAGCGCGGGCCCAACTTGTAAACCCTTGCCTCGCAGTGTGCTTTGAGTTATCCTTCGCCCAGTCAGCTCCCACCCAATAAACTCCCCGCCGCCTCCAAAATCTGGAGATTGATTATGGTAACCTTCTTACGACAATCCGGAAACGTGATAACCAAGCTTGCGCCGCTTGTTGTCTTGCTGGTTGTTAGTGTCGCGCACGCCCAACAGCCGTTGCGACCTGTTAAGAGGTCGCCAAGCCTCACAACCGAAGATATGCCGAAGTCCACCGCCGTCCCGGCTCCCGAAGCCGGCACAGACTCGGCGGCGGACAAGACGGGCGACTCTGACGGCACAAACTCTCCGCCGCCCGCAGGCGACGGCAAGGTGACCTCGGAGGAACTAGCATGGCGCGACCAGGTCGCCAAGGCCCGCGACCGTGTCAAAGCCGAGGAACGCACGGCGGAAGAAGGTGAGCTCCGCATCACGGCTCTTCGAAACCAGCTTGCAGCTTCGGGACAAACTCCACAGTCGATAAATGAGACAGCAGCACAGTTGACCCAGGCCGGCCAACAACTAACCAAGCTTCGCGAGGCCGCGAAGATGGCGGCGAACGAGCTAGCTCAACTTCTCGAGACGGGTCGGTTGAAGAAGTACAGCGAAGTTCAGGCACCCGGCCCGACGCTTGAAAACGGCGCTGCTAACCAGGACTACTACAAGTCGCGTTACGGCGAGCTCACCGAGGCCCTTCAAACAGCCGAGCGGCGGGTCGAGTTGTATGACGACCGAGTTCGAGATGCCAGCCAGCGCATCCTCACTGCCGGGGGGAAAAACGGCGGAGACAGTTACTACCTGGCGCACCTGCAGGAGGAGCGGCAGGATGCACAGAAACTGTTAGAGGAGGCGCGCACGGCGAGCGCGAAAGCTCGCGCCGACCTTGACGCGCTCAAAGAAGAAGCCCGGCGCGCCGGGGTGCCGCCCGGAGTATTCAGGTAGTTTGGGTTTCAGGCTTTCCTCATTTGAACCGTTCCCCCGGACCTGCTCTATAAGCATAATCGCGAAAGCGCGATCGACCCCCTGGGACACACGATTGAACCATGGCAGAGATACTACTAGTCGAAGACAAAGACAGCCTGCGGCAAATGCTGCGTATGACGCTCCAGAGCGCCGGACATTCGGTGGATGAGGCGCGCGACGGGGCCGAGGCTCGGCGCCGGCTGAACGAAACTCGCTACAAGCTGATCCTTACCGACTTGAAGATGCCCCGTGCGGACGGCCTCGAAGTGCTGCGCGCCGCAAAGACGGCAGATGCCGATACGTCAGTGATCCTGCTGACAGCCTACGGCACCATCGACGAAGCCGTTCAAGCAATGAAGGAAGGCGCCTACGAATTCCTTCAAAAGCCGGTGGACAGCCGTCACCTCTTGTTTCTGGTCGAGCGGGCGCTTGAACAAACAAGGCTGCGGGCCGAAAACGTTT
>DATMCM010000558.1:0-6406 GCA_035558335.1 Blastocatellia bacterium
CAAATGGAACACCAGATTTCAACGCAGCATAAGCGTAGATCATCGACGGCGCGATTGAATCGTGATTCTCACGCATAGCGCGTTCGAATGACTTCAAGTCGCTGTGGCTATCGCCAGCTTGCTTGAAGATCTCAGTCGACGCGCACCACACCATTACCAGTCGGTCGCATTCGGCCTCTCGCTTAAAGCGGTCAATGTCTTCCATCAGTTGCTCGGCAAGCTCCATTTTGTTCGCGCCCTTTTTGATGTGAGTGCCGTTGAGCCGCTTGACGTAGTGCTGATCGAAGACTGCCTTCATAGGCTTGACGGCCTGAAGCTCCGCCTTGAGCTGCGTGACGAGCTCTCGCTCCAGCACCCCCGCGTGAATCGCCGCCTCGTAGGCGTCTTCTTCGAAAATGTCCCACGCCCCGAAGACGAGATCGGCAAGTGAGGCAAGCGGCACGAAGTCCTTGACGAGCGGGACCCGGTTATCGGTCCGTTTGCCCAGCCGGATTGTGCCCATCTGTGTGAGCGAGCCGATCGGTTCAGCGATGCCTTTTTTGATCGCTTCGACGCCGGCGATGAAGGTCGTGCTCACCGCGCCCAAACCTACCAGTAAGACTCCGAGCCTTCCTTTCGGCTCTTCAATTGGCAACGCTGTTTTCTGATTCTGAGTGGACATATGCTTGATTCCTTTCTTGTAAGCCGTCGGTTATCACGCTTGATGAGTACATTAGATCAGAAGCCAGTGCCGAAATCTTGCGCTTTGTTGCTGGGTTTTAGCGATGGGTTGCCGAATCGTTCGGAGCAAACGACTGAGAACGCGAGCCCGCCCAGCCATCAGGACACTTAGACGAAGTTGCACCAGGCACTCTGCCGGGCGGCTTTGTCCTTAGAGACTCTGTGGCTAACGGCTGCTTTCGCGGTATGCGCGCGGAGTAACGCCGGTTATCGACTTGAACACTTTTGTGAAGTGGCTCTGGCTATGGTACCCGACCATTGAGGCAACTTCACTGATCGCCAGTTCGGTCTCTGTGAGCAGTTTTCGGGCGCGCTCGAGGCGGAGGTTCGCCAAATAGACGTGGGGCGTGACTCCGATGATCTCTTTGAAGAGTCGCGCGAAGTGGTATTCAGACAGGTACGCCGCAGACGCGACGTCTTCCAATGAAAGCCCGTGTGAATAGTTGTCGTGGATAAACTCGAGCGCACGGCGGAGCCTTCGATCGACAGGCCCGGCTCGCGACAACTCGATCTTGTCGGACTTCCTGACCGTCAGATGAGTGCGAAGCAGGTGAATGACAAGCTGGCGAACCATCGATTCGAGCATCGCGCTGTGACCAAGCTCTCCATCTGCCAACTCGCCTGCCATCGCGCGCGCGTTGCGAGCTATGACGTCGTCGGTCACCACCGCCGCCCGAAACACGATCTCGCCGGCTGTTCGCGTGAACCCAATCTCAGCGACAAGCTCATTCACAAGCAATGGGCTAACGCCGACCGATACGAATTCGACGCTCTGTGCACTCGCCTCGTGGACCTGGTTCACGCTGGTGAGCGCGGTCTCACCTGCCCGCACCCGGTAGTCGTCCGCTCCGATAGTCGTCGACATTTCGCCGTCGAGCACCAAGGTTACTGTGAATGTTGAATGAGAATGCGGCTGAAACTCGATCCCATTCGCGGCGACGTGACGAATCGTGAACTGGGGGCGCGCGATGATTCTTCGGGTTGCCGCGTGCGTGTCCACGGCGGGCGTCGCTCCTTCCCTCGCTGGTTTGACTCGCTCTCGCACTGAACCGAGACTCATCAGTTCTACCTCGGCTCCTGCCGGCGCGGCCAAGAGGCATCTTGCTTGGGGCCCAGCAACCCCACAAGCCGGTTGGGGAAATTGGTCATAATCGAATCTACCTTGCATGCGACAATGTGGCGCAGCAGCAGCTTGCTGTTGGCCGTCCACGACGAAACGGACAGCCCGTGGTTGTGCAGCGTCTCTACGGTGCGACGGGTTACAAGCCCGACGTGCAACGCAGCTTCGTCTGCGCCGGCGCGCGCGGTCTCGCGAATGAGAGAGTTTGCGCTTACAAGTCGCCCGCGGCCGGTCGGGAAGGTCACCGCCGTGCGAATCTCTGGAGCCCGTTGTTTCGCTAGCGCGATGATTTCGTGATCGAACGAAAGCAGTGTGACCGATCTCTCGATCCGGAAGCTGCGCACGATAGAAAGTACGGCTTCGAGGAATTCCTCCCGCCGAGCGGGATTGGCTTTTAGCTCGATGTACAGCAGCGGACGATTCGGTCCAGCAATCGTGGCAAGCACAGACTCGAGTGTTGGGACCGGCTCTCCCGAAAAGCGCGTTCGAGTTCTGCCCTGAGCCGCGCCGTCGACAAGTTTTCGTACTCGCGGACGCATCCTCAAACGCCGATCAAACCAGGCGCCTGCGTCCAGACGGTTAATCTGATCGAGGGTGAGACTGGTCACGGAGCCGGTTCCGTTCGTAGTCCGGCCGATGCGTTTGTCGTGGATGACGACCGGATATCCGTCAGCGGTTAACTGCACGTCAAACTCTAAGCCGTCGGCGCCCTGCTCAATTGCCAGCCTGAACGCCGCAAGCGTGTTCTCCGGCGCCAATCCCGACGCACCTCGATGCGCGATGATCAACGGAGCTTGAGAGCCCGCGAGCGGCTCGCTGAGCGCGCGATTCTGCGATGTACTCATCTTAATACCAAGGATGATAGAGTCCGGAAGCGCGACGGAGCAACCTGAGATCGAATAGTGAAAGAAGGACTAGCGATACTGCACTGGCCGGCTTATTTCGCGGTTGCTTTCTGAGTCTGAGGCGCTTTCTCGGTCTTCTGGCACGACGCGCACAGACCAAAGATTCGGTGGCTGTGATGGAGAGGCTTGAACCGGTAACGGCGGGTGATCGTGTCTTGAAGGCGCTCGATCTCTTCGCTGTAGAACTCAATCAACAAGCCGCATTGCGTGCAGATCAAGTGATCGTGATGGCTGTGCTTGTAGTCGTGTTCGTACAGGATCCTGCCGTCGTGAAACTCGAGCTCGCGTGCCAGTCCGCACTCTTTCAGGAGCTTCAAGGTGCGATACACGGTCGTGAATCCGACCGAGGGATCTTTGGCCCTTATGATCGAGTAAAGGTCCTCGCTCGAGACATGGCCCTCGGTGTCCAGAAAAACGTCGAGGATTAACTCGCGCTGGTTGGTGCGCTTCAGGTTTTCGCGCTTGAGGTGCTCGTGAAAGATCTGTTTCTCTTCGCGCTCCATATTGCTCCGGAAAGAACTGTCGAGATTATACACTCTGAACTTGGCACGGCAAGGACACACCCGCGAACGCCAGCAAAAGATGTATACATGCCTGGTCATGTTCCGACTTTTCAGCGCGTTCTTGTGCTGACCCGGTAGGCATTGCGAGCCTATTCAGTGGACGGGCTGACCCAACATCGACGCTGCTTCTCGGGTGCGGGCAGCCCTACCCGCGCGAGGGAACATCGCGGTTGATTTCGACATGGCCGTGGTCTATTCTCGATTGGCCTGCAAGATCAGATTGGCGACGCATCGGGTTGAGCGAGCCGGGTTCGGGTCTAACAAACGCAATGGTTACCAAGTCTGCTCTCCTTTACTTATCACGAAGCGAAGGCTTCAAGAACTTCCTGACTCGATTCAAGTCGTTCAACGACGTGACTCATCGCTTCGTGGCCGGCGAAGAACGCAATGAAGCAGTGGAGGCGATTCGCCAGCTCAACCTGAAGAAGATCAGCGCTTCTTTCGATCATCTGGGCGAATCCATCACTTCTGACGCTGCGACTCGCGAAGAGGTGAGCGAGTATGTGCGAGTGCTCGAGAGCATCAATGAAACCGCCCTCGATTCGAACGTCTCGGTCAAGCTCACCCAGATTGGTCTCGACATAGACGAGAAGTTGACTTACGAGAACGCTCGCACAATCGTCGAGACGGCAGCTCGATATCAGAACTTCGTTCGGATCGATATGGAGGATTCGCCAAAAACCGACAGCACAATCGATATCTTCAAACGGCTGAGGAGCGAGTTCAATAACGTAGGCATAGTCGTTCAGGCCTACCTCTATCGAACCGAGAAGGACATTGAAGAATTGCTCAGGGCCGGGTCGAGGATTCGTTTGTGCAAAGGTGCGTATATGGAACCGGAATCTGTCGCGTTCCCGAAAAAGGCGGATGTCGATGCAAACTACGTCAAGCTGATGAAGATCCTGCTGAGTTCGGGAATCTACCACGGCATCGCGACACACGACGAGAATATGATCACTGCTACCAAGCAGTTCGCGCGAGAGAGGGGGATTGCGCCCGATCAGTTCGAATTTCAGATGTTGTACGGAGTCAGACGCGATCTTCAGGACAAGCTGATAAGCGAAGGCTATCGTATGAGAGTCTATGTGCCTTATGGAAAGTTTTGGTATCCGTACTTCATGAGACGTCTTGCCGAGCGGCCAGCCAACGCCTGGTTCGTTGTGAAGAATATGTTGAAGGGTTGAGCTGTGAGCCTTGCAACCGCCAAAAAAAGAAAGCCGCTCCTCGAGAGCGGCTTTCTCATTTCAAATGTTGAAACCGATTAGATTAAGTTGACAGCCCCGGATCGCGGAGAGCCGGAACCGACCGCGGGGACTTAGCAGCCGCAGCTCGCCGCGCAGCTTGTGCCTTAGCCGATACCTGTCGCACGATCTCTAAAGCCTTCTTCAACTGAACATCCTCAACAGGCGCAGCGGGCTTCGGCGGCTGCGTGACTTGCGGCTCGGGCTTTTCAGCGTCGCTATCATCATCGTCATCGCCGTCAGGGAGAATCACTTCGGCCTCGACTGGTCGATCAACCTTAACAGTTGGATTAATCGGTTCTTCCATGAACGGCTTTCCCGCAGCCGGGGCATACTTAGCAGTAGTGATCAACAATGCGCCGCCATCTGAAAGCGAGAACATTTGTTGCTCGGATCCCGTGCCGAACGATCTTTCACCTACAAGCTCGCCTCGCTTCTGGTCGCGCACCGCGGCAGCGATCACCTCGGCGGGCCCGGCAGTGCTGCGGTCGATCACAACAGCCAGCGGTCCGTTGAACACTACCTTGCCAGCTTCGGCGTTGAACGTTTGGGTCTCCTTGTCCGCCTTGCCCAGAACTCTAGCCAGCGTTCCCGAGCCGACAAACAGGTTCGCGACCGCGACCCCTTCCTGAATCTTTCCGTTAGCCGCGCCGCGCAGGTCGAGCACTATCTTCTGTGCGCCCTTATTCATCAGATCGGAGAGCTGTGTTTTGAGCTCAGCCGCCTTTCCATCGGCCAGACTGGTGACCTTTAGATAGCCTATGCCCGGTTCATCTATGCGCGCTTCGATCGCTGGCTGAGCGAGTTTGGCGCGCGCGAAGGTGACCTTGCGCGATTGGCCCTGGTGAAGTATGCGGACCTCAACCGTTGTGCTGGGTTGACCGCTCAGGATCTGTTCGATGTCGTAGAGGCTCAGGTCGCGAGACGGGACCTTGCCGACGTACTCGATGAAGTCGCCCGCACGGGCTCCGGCCTGGTCAGCCGGCGAACCCTTGAGCACCGCCACGATGTACGCGTACCCGCCTACCTTCGACAGAATCAGACCGGTTTCGCCACGGTTGAGCTTAGGATCGTACTGCCTGACCTGCTCCGGCGAGAGATAGGCGCTGTACGGATCGAGTCCTTCGGCGAGCCCTCGGAGACTCCCGATTCTCACCTTCTCCAGGTCCGGTTGGTCTACATAGTCGCGAATGATATGGCTGAGAACTTCGTCGAAGATCTGAAGCTGTCCGTACTGGCTGCCGCGGGCGACGACCTGTCCGGACTTCGACATGAAGCTGCCGACTATTGCGTAAAAAGCGATAACCGTGGAGAAGACGACTATGGCTATCTTGGTCTTGAACCGCATGGGATGCTCCTTAGTGGGCTTGAACCATTTCATATTACCCTGACGGCCACCGGGGGCGCAACAATTATGAGGAAGTCGGTAGTCCGTAGTCAGTAGTCCGTAATCCGTGGCCAATTAGCGGTAACCCCAGGACCGACTACGGACTACGGACTACGGACTACTGACTACTGACCTCTTCGTTGACACTTCTCGATGACGATTCCTATACTTTCGTCAATGCGCGTTCTTGCCATAGACTTCGGAACCAAGAGAATAGGCACGGCTGTATCAGATGCGTTGGGAATCAGCGTTCGAGCCGTCGAGACGATAAAGAGGTCGTCCAACCAGCGCGACATCGCTCGACTGAAAGCGCTGGTTGAGGAGTTGGAAGCAGAAGCGGTCGTGGTTGGTTTGCCGCTTAGAATGGACGGCGCCGAGGGAGACGCCGCACGCGGTGTCAGACGATTTGCCGAAAGCTTGCAATCCCAGCTTGAAGTCAAGGTCTTCACTCAAGACGAGCGGCTCACAAG
>DATMCM010000559.1:0-2517 GCA_035558335.1 Blastocatellia bacterium
ACATTCTCTTTTCGTCCCATTCGCGCGCCCCTTTTGATGACCTTCAGAATTGCGGGGTAGCGGTCCACGATCTTGTGAACCTCATCAAAGGCCAGCAACGTGGGCGCTCGCGTGCCATCTTCATTCAATCGTCCGATCGAGCGCGTCACCTTGGCAGCGACCCGATATGCCAGCGACTCCTGCACTCTCGGCGGAAACATCTCAAGGCTATCCAGCTCGTAAACGTCAAACGGCGAATCTACTGCGAAGTCCGGATGTGTCGGAGCGTCGAGCCACGGATGATCACGGAAACGTTCCAACGCCAGACTGAGCGACTCCGCCCGTTCCTGTGCTGCCTTGTGCTTGAATGGATAGCTCTTGAGGAGTTCCAGGAGATGCACGTGTGTCGGTTCATGTTTCGGCAGGTCAGGCGCGTTTCGGGGTGCCTCATTCTTGTAGACCTCGCTCACAAGCGTGTTGAGAATGTCCTCGGCTAGCGAATCCGTCTCACGCGCTTGCGCTAGCTGCATCAGGTCTCCTACTACGAAACCTATTTGCACTTCATCAGGCGGGTCGCCATTCTCAAGCCCGTCGTAATCCCATACGTTGATTGTTCGTGTCTCAGTAAGGTTGAACCTAAGATGCCTCCCCTTGAGTACATCCACCAACGGCCCGAGCGACTCGCCAAAATCGACCGCTCGCACTCGCGCCTCGCGCCTGCTACCAAGTACATCCGTTATCGTTCGGGCCATCAGCACCGACTTCCCGCCTCCGGGAGCCGCGACTATCAGCACGAGCGGCGAGGGCACCTGCGCTCGATCGTACAGGTCGAAACCGATGAGCCGGCCACTCGGGGTCGAGAACAATGTGTGTGGACGTAATGCGCCTTCCCAGGTTGATTCACTGGGAACAAGCGCCGCGAGTGAATGCGCCGTCTCCGTTATCTCCCTGCCTGTTGGCCGGTCGTCGCATTCGCCTACAAGCGATCTGTGATAGATCGCCCTAAGTGCTGCCGGTTCTTCCCTGGAAGCGTCTGCTCCCGGCATTCTCCGCATCGCGGTAACCAGCTCTTCACAGTAGCCGTCAAGTAACGACACTGACTCCGATAGCTCCACTTCGGTGCGTGCGGGCGGGCCATACACAACCGCGTACATCCGCGTCTTAACGACCGCTTCTCGTTCACCCGTCAGCTCACTCCGCACGCTCTCAAGGTCACCCATTGCGGCTCGCGCTTCGGGAGTCTCGCGCAGTCGTCCATCTGCTCGCAGCCGCGTTCTGCGTACTTGGCGAATTCGTTTATCCAGGAGCTTCACTGCCTTTCGTTGGTCGGGATAAACAAACTCCGCGACAACCGTATGGCGAAAGTTCAAATCGCCGTCGAGCATCAGGGACCGGAGCACATTCGCCTGAATCACCGGCTGTGGCGGCACGAACATGCTTACGACTGCGGCGGGATGCGAACCGTGCAACATGAAAGGACCTTGATTCGAGATAGTCTCGCCACACAGGTAATCCCTCAGATCAACTCCCGGCTCATCAGGCAGCAGCGGCGCTCCTTCGGCATTCTGGCGATGACCCAAGTACACCGCTTCCCATAGCTCATCCCGACTTTGTCGCTTCATCTCCAGTGGGCTCTCGCGCTCGATGAGACGAAAGACTCGCTCCGCCTCGATCCGCGCTTCTCTCTCATCGCTTTCGATTCGGCGAATGATCCCCTCATCCGAGCTGCTCTCCCAGCCCGCTGAAATGGCGGCGGCAAACCTCATCCATCCGTGTCTCTTGATCTCACGGCTCACTGCCGGCACGAAATTATTCAGTCCTCTGCCGTGCGCGTCGCTGCTGTGTTTGACCGGCACTCGCACCCAGAGCGTCAGCACTGATTGCTTGAATGCGCCTCTCAGCGCCGCTTCCTGGTAGTACTGCACACCCAGGCTATGAAACAGCGCCGCGTCCGCGTGCGTTCTTCCTTCGTCTCTCGTCGCTACGTGGCGAAGTACTGCTCGACCCGGATCAGCTCCAATCGAGAGACGAAACTGAAGCACCGTTCCGGGCGGCTTTCTCACTGCCAACAACCGAGCGATGGCATCCGTGCGAGCTTCGATTACGTGATCATCTCCAAATACCGTTGGCGCCAGCTCAAGCCTATAGCCCATCGTGTATGACCCGTCCGCGTGTCGCAGAGCCGATTCACAAATCCCTACAATCGACGAATCACGTTTGCGGCCGGGCGGAGAGCCAAGATAGCGCCGCTCTCGCTCCAACATTTCTATGTCGTCATACACGGCGGCTCGTGAGCTACGGTCGAAATCTTTCAACTCGCCACGAGCACTCACATAGACCGGAATTAGCCGCACGGCAGTTCCGAGGCCGATTCCTAGCCCGGCAACTCCAGCCGCCCCCGCAATGATCAGTCCCGGCTCCATTCGCGCCTCCTGAAACGTCAGCACAAAAGGGGTACAGTTGCGCGCCCCATGCTCCTTATCGGTTCTTGATCCACAAGCGACCGCCGCGAATTAGATCACTCGGTAGTCGCCTACG
>DATMCM010000560.1:0-3991 GCA_035558335.1 Blastocatellia bacterium
GCATACGTGCTGATTCCCTCATATCGCAATGGGCCGGTGCGAGAGGCGATGCAGCCGGCGCGAGAAGCCGCCCTGAAAGCCCTGTCGCTGGACGGCGAATTAGCCGAGCCGCACGCCACGCTCGGACGCGTTAACGCGAACGAATACGACTTTGCCGGAGCGGAACGCGAATACAAACGCGCCATCGAACTCGATCCGAATTACGCGACGGCGCATCAATGGTACGGCATTCTGCTCTTCGATCTTGCCCGAAACGAGGAATCACAGGCCGAATTACGGTGGGCGTTAGAGATTGATCCCCTCTCAGTCATCATCAATTTATACTACGCCGACAGCCTGTTTTACGCGCGACGCTACGAAGATGCAATCGCACAACTAAAAAAGACTCTCGAACTGAATACCGAGTTTGCAGCCACCTATAAACGTTTCGCCAAGTTTTACATGGCGAGCGGGAACTACGCCGAAGCCGCCAAGAGCTACGCCAGGTTCCGAGAGCTAGTTGGTGATCAACAAAGTGCGGCGTTGATACAGGAGAGCTTTAATAAGGGTGGCTGGCCGGCAGTGTTGCGAGCAATCACCGCAAGAGAGCAATTAGCCAGGTTGTCTCCATACGAAGCCGTCGTCTTCCTGGCCGCTGCCGGCGAGAAGGAGAAATCCCTTGCCGAACTCGAGAGATCTTATGAAGCCTTCGGACCATTACTCAGAATTGAACCTCTGCTCGATCCTCTGCGCGGCGACCCGCGCTTCGGGGAAATTATTGCGCGCGCAGGGCTATCGCAGTGATGGCACAGTTCCATCTCGAATTGAGCTACACTCCGTTTCACAACTATAGGACTCCATCAAACGCTCAGTGATCTTCTTGCGACCATCGCAAGAAATTCGCGAGCTTCAAATCGTCAGTCGAATGAAATCAGCAAGTTTGAGCTTGGCCCTCGCATTGCCTAGCAAATCTTCGAGCGAGGAGACGATTGAACCAGCGCAGATCTACGGCAGCAATCAAATCGAACTGGCATGGACGGTGCTTACTGTTCTGATCGTCTTTGTCCTCATCCTTGTCACGTCGCGCACGATCGCTGACGTGCAGAACAAACCCGCCGCTCCCGACTCTTTGAAAGTGACCGTTAAGCCTGACTTCTAGCAGTGACAGAAGGGATTGGACAGATTGGCCGGTGATCGATTCGAGAATTTCCCGGCGATTCCAAGCACGGTCGCGATTCCGTTCGGACAGGACCGGAACGGTGGAATCTACGTTGTGCTCGATGCGGACTCAGTTGCTGTGCCCATCGGGAAAGATCGCATGGATACTATCCCAGAGTTAGGGGCTTCGATCGCCATGGTCGAAACCAAGCAACGAGAGTTATGGTTCGGGGGCCGACGCCCTCCACCGTTTACCGGCGGACGCGTTTGCACACTCGCGGCGGCCAGACGACCCTTTGGACTACGAATCGTTTTCGGTGGCCGACGGCTTAGCAACTGCCCAGGCCAGTCCGGGCCAAAACAGCCTGGCGCTGACCCGCGACGGCAAACTCTGGGCTGCAACGCCTAAGGGCCTCGCGATGTTTGATCTTAGCCGCTTGCCCGCCGCCAAACTGAACCCTTCGATTTACCTGGAAGACGTGACCATCGGCAGAACAACTCAACATGCTTCCCAGAACCTCGTGCTGCCCGCAGGAACCAATCATCTGGAAATTGATTTCGCCGCGGTCGAAATCTCAGCACCTCAAAAAATCCGCCTGCAATACCGGTTGGACGGTGTGGATTCGGAATGGCTCGATGCAGGGCCGAGTCCTCGGGCAGTCTACAACACCGTGCCAGTTGGGACCCACGCGTTGCATATTCGAGCTTGCAACCGGAATGGCATCTGGGACCGGCAGGGAGTTGTTTTTGCCGTCACCCAGCAGCCGTTTTTTTACCAAACGAGGTGGTTCATCGCGTCGATGCTCGCGCTCGGGATCCTTTTGGTCTTCGTGATTTATCGGTTGCGGGTCAGACAAATCTCTCGATCCATCAGCGCGCTCTTTGATGAACGTCTGGCCGAGCGAACGCGTGTAGCACGCGAAGTCCATGACACATTCCTGCAGACTGTTCAGGGAAGCAAGCTTGTTGCTGATCATGCATTGAAGCACCCGGCCGACAATGCGCGAATGGTGCGAGCGATGGAACAGTTGTCGGCATGGTTGGGTCAGGCTACCGAGGAAGGGCGCGCCGCGCTCAACTCTCTCCGCGCGTCAACAACCGAAAGGAATGACCTGGCTGACGCATTTCGCCGAGCAATCGACGAATGCCGGATTCAGAGTCGGGCCGACATATCATTTTCCGTAACCGGAGACGCCCGAGAAATGCATCCGATTGTACGGGATGAAGTCTACCGGATTGGCTACGAAGCGATTCGAAACTCCTGTGCGCATTCAGGTGGTGACCGGTTAAATGTAACGCTTGAGTACGCGCATGATCTCACGCTCCATATCAGCGACAATGGTGCAGGCATCGACCCCGAAATTGCGGAAACAGGTAAGGAAGGACACTTCGGTCTGCCTGGAATGAGAGAACGCGCTGAGCGAATCGGCAGTAAATTCACTTTGGTCAGCTCGCCAGATTCGGGCACCGCTATCACTCTGATCGTTCCCGGACGCGTTATTTTCCATAGCGACCGTCCGCATTGGACGGAGCGAGTAAAGACCCTTTTTCGTGGCAACTGAACTCATTGCTCCATTCCGGTTGTATCTTACCTACGGAAAAATACAGTCTGATTTCTACCGTTATTGGTGTGTCTCAGGAATCCTCCGCCGGTGATCTTGGAGTCGTGATCAGCTCGAATCGGTGATCCAAGCCCACGGAGAGGAGAGGACACGAACCATGTCACACCATTTTTCCGGTCCTGACTTCGGGCTTCCCGGTGGGAATGCCCCCCTGGACTTCACCGATTTTTATGCTTTCCCAAGCCCGCAGATCCCAGCAAGTCGGCTCTGATCACTAACGTCCGCCCTTCCACGACTCAGGGCGGGCTCGACGAGACCTACGCAGAGATACGGGCACCGAATGACAACCAGCAACGAGAAGATACGACGCTCGGTGACGAATTCGAAAGAACGCTGCGGTTTGAGGAGATCGTTGGCGTCTCGCCGCCTCTACGGTCAGCCCTGGTTGACCTTTCAAGAGTTGCTCCGACAGATTCAACGGTACTCATCACCGGTGAGACCGGCACCGGAAAGGAACTATTCGCGCGCGCGATCCACACACGTTCGCGACGGTCACCTCGGCCATTCGTCGCCGTCAACTGCGGGGCGATTCCCTCGTCACTGATCGCCTCTGAGCTGTTCGGTCACGAGAAGGGGGCGTTTACCGGAGCGGTGCGACGGCGCCAGGGCCGTTTTGAGTTGGCTGACGGCGGGACGATTTTCCTCGACGAGGTGCCGAGTTGTCGTCTGAGATTCAAGCGATGCTGTTACGCGTATTGCAAGAACGTGAGTTTGATCGGGTCGGAGGCGGCCGGCCGATACCTACGAACGTCCGGGTGATTGCAGCCACTAACCGCGATCTCAAAAATGCCATAACGGAAAAGACATTCCGATCTGACCTGTTTTACCGGCTAAACGTGTTTCCGGTTGTAGTGCCCCCGTTGCGCGACCGTCGCGAGGATATCCCTCTTCTGGTGGAGTATTTTCTTCACCGCTTTGCCAAGAAGGCCGGAAAGCGGATCAACAAGATCAGCAAGGACACATTGAACATAGTCGAGTCGTATGACTGGCCGGGCAACGTTCGCGAGCTGCAAAACGTAGTGGAGCGTGCTGTGATAGTTTCCGAATCAGATGCGCTGGACATTGATGAGCGCTGGCTGTTGAGAGGGAGAACGGCGGCTCAATTCGCCGCTCAACCGATTCATTGCATATTCCAGCCACGAACGCTGGCAACGCAAGAGAAAGAGGCTATTGAGACGGCATTAATGGAATGCAAGGGACGAGTGTCGGGGCCGTTCGGCGCGGCGTCACAG
>DATMCM010000561.1:0-2417 GCA_035558335.1 Blastocatellia bacterium
CGATCTTCCCTGCCTCGAATCGCATCAACGAGATCGTGTCGATTAGACCCTCGATCACTCGCGCGTCAACCAGCGGCTGCTCCGGTATCTGAACGCAGACCTGTTTGAGAGCGAGCAGGTGTCCCGCGAGATTCCCGCTATCGACGGTCGAGACATACTGCGGTGTGAGCGGGTTGAGCGTCGTTGTGTCGTACCAGTTCAGAAAATGCCCGTTGTAGCGGTCGAGCTTTTCCATGGTGGCAATGGTGAGCTCGAACCGCTCGGCCAGCTCCAGCGTGCTCAAGTATCCAAAATCGTGAGCCGCCGCGGTCGACAGCAGGAGCAGGCCAATGTCGGTTGGAGACGTGCGATGCGCAAGCACCGGCCTTGGATCCTCCTGGAAGTTGTCGGGAGCCAGCCAATGATCGGCCTCTCCGACAAAGGTCTCAAAGAATCTCCAGGTGCGCCGCGCAATCAAACGCGCCAGCGTTTTGTCCTCCGGTAGGAGCAATTCCTCTCGCCCGTCCAGCTCACGGCTCACCCAGTTCGCGACTAGCGGGGCAATCGCCCAAACGATAAGAAAAGCTGTGGCGAGCAAGAGCGCCTCGGGCCTCACCATCGCAACAGCCAGCGCGGTGGCGAGCACCAAGACCTCGGAAGGCCACATCAACTGCCAGAAGGCGCGGAGATCATGCGCGCTTCCCTTCTCGGTCTGTTCTGCGGTCATCCACTCGAGCAGCTTCTTTTTTGAAATGTGCTTGCGAAAAAAAGTGAGCGCTATCGCATGCACCTGCAAATAAGCCTGGTGCGCAAGTAGTATCAACGAAAGCCCTGCCTGCGCAGTGTTTGTCCGAGCATCTCCCCACACGTTCCAAAAGTGACTCGTCCATGGAATGCCGCGAGGGTGAAGCATCAACGCGTTGGTTACGTGGGCATAGATGGGAAACGCGAGAATGGCCAGGACGGCAATCGTCCACAACGACGGTGACCCGGGCAAGACGGTCCAGGCTGCCGCCAACCATAAAAACATCGCCGGAGCGACGAGGCTGCGGCGGAGGTTGTCGAGAATCTTCCAGCGAGATATGAGCGGCAGGCGATTGCGCATCGGGAGATTCTCCGACGAGCGCACCCACGGAAAAAGCCACCGGGCAATCTGCCAGTCGCCCCTGGTCCAGCGGTGCTGCCGTTTCGCATACGAATCGTAGTGCGACGGATAGTCGTCAAGAAACTCAGCATCAGTCACAAGCGCGGCTCGAGCAAACAGGCTTTCAAAGAGATCGTGGCTGAGCAACAGATTCTCGGGCACACGGCCGGCAAGCGCTGCTTCGAACGCATCCACATCGTAGAGTCCCTTGCCCGTGTAGCTCCCTTCTCCAAACAGATCCTGGTAGACGTCAGACACCGCCGTCGTGTACGGATCCACTCCGGTGTGACCGGAGAAAATGCGCGCAAACCACGATCGCGATGAACTCATTAGCGTCATGCTGACGCGAGGCTGAAGAATCCCGTACCCCGCGATCACGCGGCCGGCGCCCGGGTCGAGACGAGGCTGATTGAGCGGGTGCAATGCTGTTCCGATAAGACGGCGCGCAGAACCGCGCGGCAGTTGAGTGTCGGAGTCGAGCGTGATGACGTAACGCACCTTTGACAGAAGAGCTTGATTAGCCGTCGAGACGATGTAGCTTGTGTCGCGGGCGCCTCGAAGTATCCGATTGAACTCGTGAAGCTTGCCGCGTTTTCGCTCCCAACCCATCCATTTTTCTTCGGATGGATTCCAGACCCGACGGCGGTGAAACAAGTGAAAGCGATCATGCTCGCCATCGCTGTAACGTGCATTCAGCTCATCGAGTCCATCAATTGCCGCTTCAACGATGCGGTCATCATCAGGCATTTCTTCGTCTGGCGCGTCTGCAAAATCTCCAAGGAGCGCAAAAAACAGATTGTCGTCGCGATTCGCCAGATAGTGTACTTCCATGTTTTCCAGCAGCGCCCGGACGGTCTCTTCGCTGGATAGGATGGTGGGCGTAACCACAAACGTTCGAGCGGCTTCCGGTATGCCCTCGGTCGTGTTCATTTTGGGGAGCGGTCGTGGCTTGTAAAGAATTGTTATGTCAAGGTTCAAAGCACTCAATGCCAGATCGCTGACCGGACCAAGCAACAACAGGGCGATTGCGATCAAGGAGAGTCCGGACGCGCCCGACGCTCTCGAGTACGATAGAAAGAGACCCAGAATGAGAAAGGTCACCACCGCCAACGAGCCGAGATACGCGGCCGTCGGATGATTCAGCACCGCGCGCAGGAATCGCTCGTGGAGCCGCCATCGAAAGCCGATTTCCCGCTCCATCTCAGGCCAGCCCGAGCCAATCAGATAGTAGCCAACATGCCCGCTGCGGAGATCATCCGTCGCCGCGCTGTGCGCTTTCGTCGCAAGTTCCACG
>DATMCM010000562.1:0-2041 GCA_035558335.1 Blastocatellia bacterium
CTTGATCCGCGTTTCCAGCTCGACACCAGGGCGCTGCAGGGTCTCTACGTCCGGTCGAGCACAACACAGAAGCTCGTTCCACTCAGCATTCTCGCGTCTGTAAAGCCGGGTGTTGCGCCGGTTGTCATCAACCATCAGGGCTCATTACCCGCAACCACCTTGTCTTTCAATCTCGCACCTGGAGCTGCGCTGAGCGATGCGGTGAGCGCAATAGACGCGGCCGCGCTGAACGCCGGCATGCCGTCGAGTGTTATTGCGACGTTCCAAGGAACGGCTCAGGCCTTCCAAGACTCCGTTCGCAGCCAGCCTTGGCTGATACTGGCCGCGGTGATCGCAGTGTACATCGTCTTGGGCGTCCTCTACGAGAGTTTCGTCCACCCGTTGACAATCATTTCGACATTGCCGTCCGCGGGCCTCGGCGCATTGCTGTCTATTTTGCTCTTCGGTCAGGATCTCTCCGTCATAAGCATCATCGGCATCATCCTGCTTATTGGAATCGTCAAGAAGAACGGCATCATGATCGTCGATTTCGCGATCGAGCAGGAGCGGGGACAGGGTCTCGCGCCGTCCGAAGCGATCAAGCAGGCGTGCCTGCTCCGCTTCCGACCGATCATGATGACCACGCTTGCGGCTTTGTTCGGGGCCTTACCCCTGGCGTTCGGCACCGGGCCTGGGTCCGAATTGCGAGTACCCTTGGGTGTCGCAATTGTCGGCGGCCTCGTGATCTCGCAGGTGCTGACCCTTTTCACCACACCCGTGGTCTATCTCGCATTTGACCGACTGACGCGCCACCCCGCGTTTGGCTCACCTCCCGTTCCTCCCAGTTCCGAGTCGGTCGGCCGCGAAGCTCCTGCCGTCGGCTGATCAGCTGAGCAGGTAACGGGTCTCGAGTTCATGGCCAAAGAAGTTGAGTTCGAGACGCGGTGCGAAAAATCGGTCAAAGCAATTAAGGTGTTGATCAACTCGTTAGCTCATTAGTTTCTAGCTCGCCCCGCGCGGAAGGCTACGTCAACGGCACCTCGCGGCCGAGGATCTCCAATCTGCGCCTCCAGCCGCTCGCCAAACCTTCTCACATAAAATCGAATTTAGTTTTCTGAACGGCAATTTAATGGTGCCGGCACTCCATCTGATTATCTTCCGAATGTCACGACAAATGATCTGACATCGCTCACGAAGGAGACTTCCATGAAGACTATCATCACTAGATTGGCACTCGCCTCTCTCGTTGCGACCTCGGCGGTCGCAAAGAGTGTCCACACCGAGTCGCTCGACCACAGCAACGTATACCAATCAGAATCGCTGGGACATCAATCGTACCCAAATCCCGATCGAGATTTTAGCATCGAAAATCTGAGTTCGCACGCGAGCTAATCCTAATCGGGGTTCGCTCGAACTCTTTGCCGCATAGCTGCAAAACCCTCAAGGAGGAGGAAGATCGTGGCCCTTCAAACCGAACCAACCAAAATCAACATGGAGCTTGTCGACATTCCCGGCACGTCGCTCAAGGTGCCGCCCATTGCGCTCGGCACATGGGCGATCCGCGGATGGATGTGGGGCGGAACCGATGAAGCAGAGGCGATCCGTACCATTCATGAGGCTGTCGATTGCGGCATTACGCTGATCGATACGGCGCCGGTCTATGGCTTCGGCCGCTCGGAGGAGATCGTGGGCAAGGCGCTGGCTGAGGGTGGGCAGCGCAAGCGTGTCCTGATCGCGACCAAGGTCGGTCTTGACTGGAAGGACGGCCGACCGTTCCGCAATGCCCGCAAGACACGCATTCACAAAGAGATCGAGGGTTCCCTTCAGCGTTTGCGTACCGATGTCATCGATATCTATCAGGTGCATTGGCCCGATCCCACCGTGCCGATCGAAGAAACCGCGGGAGCGATGGCGGATTTGCAGAGCGCCGGCAAGATTCGAGTGATCGGCGTCAGCAATTTCAGCCCCCCGCAAATCGAAGCCTTCCGCAAGGTTGCGCCTGTGCACACGGCGCAGTCGCCACGGAAAGTTGCTTCAGTCGCTTGTCGGTCGTCGAATCTGG
>DATMCM010000563.1:0-6987 GCA_035558335.1 Blastocatellia bacterium
ACGGAACAACTCGCGGCCCTGCATGGAGACCGTGCTTTCACCGCGAGGGATGCGGAAGAGCGTGGCGCCGGCTCCGTCAGATCCCACGACCCACGAGCGCAGCGAAATGCCGCACATCTGGTCGCTCTCGAGCAACAAGGCCGCCGCACCGTCGCCAAACAGGATTCGGGTACGAGCATCATGCGCAGCAAGATGTCGCGTGGTTGTGTCGCTCGCTACAAGGAGAATCCGCTCGAATGTTCCGGCTGCTATGAAGCTTAGCGCAGTCAGCAGCGCCACCATTCCACCCGAACAAGCTGCGTTGATGTCGAAGGCTGCAATAGGCCCGAGACCGAGGCTGCTCGCAATAGAGGGTGCGCTAGGACAAAGCCGATATTCGGGAGTGAAGGTAGCGCAAATGAGACAATCAGGCCTCGCGGAGGAGCTGCCCGCCAGCGCCTGCTCCGCGGCAGCTACTGCAAGGCTGTGCGTGGTTTCGCCCGGCTCGGCGACACACCGGGACTGTATACCGCAGCGGGATTCAATCCACCCGACATCGATACCCAACTGGCTCGCCAGATCGCGGTTCGTCAAGATCCCAGAAGGATAAGCGGATCCGAAGCCGGCCACGCGAAATCTTGTTTTGCCCAGCGCGGTATTTCCTTGGCTGACCATCTCAACGCCTCCTATACACCCTCGATGGCGGCGCCTGCAGATCCCAGACCAGGCCGCACCATGACAGCGCCTTCAAGATGTAATGCGACACATCGATTTCCCACCAGTAGAAGCCCTGGCGCTCCGAGGAGGGTGCGTAATGATGATTGTTGTGCCAGCCTTCGCCAAGTGTGATCAAGGCGATCAGAATGTTGTTGCGGCTGTCGTCCTTGGTCGGAAAACGTCGCCGCCCGAAGATGTGCGCCAGAGAGTTGACCGCGAATGTTCCATGGTAGACGAGCACTGTACTGATCAGGAAACCCCATACCAGCATCTGAGTGGCCGAGGTGTTCAGTGCCGGAGCGAGAACATGAAGCGATCTTCCGAGAGCCAGCATGAAGATCGCTAGTGCGGCCGGCGGCAGCGCGTAAAACCTATTGAGGAACTGAAGTTCGGGATAGCGCGCAAGATCCTTGATTAACTTGATGTCGGTGTTGTTGTATTTGCCACAGAGAAACCATCCGACGTGAGACCACCAGAATCCGCCAACAACCGGAGAGTGTACATCGTCGGCGGTATCCGAATATCCGTGGTGACGGCGGTGGTGTGACGCCCACCACAGCGGCCCCTTTTGGGCTGCCATTGCCCCAAGCCAGCCCACTACGAATTGAAAAGCCCGGCTGGTCTTGTAGCTTCGGTGTGAAAAATAGCGGTGATAACCCGCCGTAATGCCGAACATGCGAAGCCCGTACAGGGCCAGACAGACCGCAACCGCGACCACGCTCACGCCGGTTTGGATCGCGAGCAGACACGCGAGATGCATGCTCAGAAATGGAAGGCTTCCCAGGAGATCGATTCTTTCATCAAGTTCGTGGCGCACGAGTAGACCTCCAGGATTTGCGAACAGCATCTCTAATCGCCCCAGCCAGAGTTTTCGGAGAACGGGCGAAACGCCCGCTGGCGAACTTGTCGCGAGTCTGACTGCCTGAAGGCAGCTCGAGCAGAAGACGATAGGCAGTCACATCGTCGGTCGAGAACGAGTGGACACATCCCCACAGGTACAGACGGAAACGGCGATACAGACGCTCACCCCACTGCGCGACTATCTCATCCCGATGACGGTCCAGGTTCTCGGCCCAGTGCCTGGTGGTAAGCAGGTAATTGTGCCGGTCGTTCCGAGCGTAGATCAGCTCAAAGGGTGTCTTAGCAAGCTCCTCGACATAGCCGGCGAGATTCATCGGCGTCGTGTTTCCCGGCCACACATGCTTAAGCACGAACGATGAGAACGAGTACTTGGTCCGGGAAGCGCACGCGTCCAGAAAGACTCGCCCGCCCGGCTTCAACAACTTCTCATACTGCGCCAGGGTTGCGGCGTAGTCGGGGAGGTGCTCGGTGACGCCGAGATTCACGATCGCGTCATAACGCTCTTTCGAGGAGTACTCCAGAAAGTGCTCGCGGACAACCTGACAAGGGAGACCTTCTCGTGCGATCAAGTCGCTAACGTACCGCTCCGATTCTTCCGAGATCGTAAGCGAGGTCACACGAACTCCGAGCTTGCCAGCGTATTCGGAAAAAGCGCCCCACCCGGCGCCGATATCGAGCACACGCCAGCCGGGCTTGATGCCGCAGGCCTCAATGGCTGTATCCAGCTTGCGGCGGATGGCGCGATGAAGAGGCTCGGCATCGTCTTCGAAGTAGCCGTGCGAGTAGCAACGGTGCACCTTGTCCAGAAATAGCAGATAGAAATCCGACTCGCTGTCGTAGTGCTCGTGTATCCATTGCTTGTCGCGGTTCACCTGACCGAAGAGCAAGCTCTGTCCGTAGGTGGACCAGAGATGAACCAGCGGATGACGGTCGGTAAGCCGGGTGCGAAGGTCAAGCGCGGCAACCAGGTCGCCTTCGACGGTGATGTCGCCATCAAGGTAGGCTTCCCCGATCCGCTTTTCGTCCAGGGAGCTCAGCGCCGTTACACCGCGCCGATTATGGATTCCAACTCGGAACTTGACCTCCCCGTCGCCGATGCGGAGGTGCTCGCCGTTAAGCTCCACCTCGAACGCCGTGTTGGGCGGCAGGCTCTTTGCCAGGGATTCCAGGATCCGATTTAGTCTCGCGGGCGGTTGGTAACGCGCCGTGTTCGCAGTTGAAGCTAACTCGAAATTCTGCATTTTGCATGTCTCCTGTCAGGTGAAATCAGTCCGCCTCACGGGCGGAGGTGCAGGGGGATCAAATGCCCAACCCTGCCTGCAAGACTCCGGCGGTCGGTTTAGGAAGGTCGAAGTCTGGAACCACAGATTCGTTGCGGCGCGTGATCTTTAACACACACCAGCCGCGCGCAACAAGCGCGCCTTCTTCATTGATCACCGTCACATCGATATGCGCGAGATCGCGCCCTTTGCGTACAACCGAACCTTCCGCGAACAACCTTTCCTCGTACACCGGCCGGAAATACTTCGTGTCCAGATGGACGGTCACCGCATCGTAATCAAGCTTGAGCGTCGTGCGCAACGCCTGTCCCGCCGCGGCATCGACGAGGGTCGCGAGGACTCCTCCCTGCAACATTCCTCGCGGTCTCGCGAGTTCCGGGCGAGGCGCAATCGAGACTTTTGTATAGTCTTTCGCAAGCTTTTCCAGTCGAAGTCCGATGCTGTGAAACAATGTCAGCGGCCCTACCCTATCGCGCTGGTCGGCAGCGCGAGCGGGCGTCATCTGCTCAACATAGGGCCAATGGTCATCGCGTTCTTGTATAGGCATTGGTTTACTCCTTTGAATTACTGCCTTGTTAACCACCGCATTACTTGTCGTTCGAGCCCAAGTGGGCCGGGTTGGCCCAGATCGAGGGTGTTGGGAAAATAGACGTGTCCCCCGGGCTCAACCCAGGCGACCGAAAGGGCTCGAGAAGCGCCGGCAAGCGCGGGAATTACCGTTTCAGCCGGAACGAGCGGATCATGCCGGCTGGCGATCACCAGTGAGGGAATTCCAAGACTTTGTAATCTTGGCGCCACACTCTCCCGCTCGTAGTAGTCTTCAGCGCTGCGAAAACCGAACCGGTTGACTACCGTGAGGGAGTCTCGCTCACGGCAGGACCGGGCGCGCGCAACGACCGCAGCCGGCACCTGAGCACGGCCGCGCGCGGCTGTGGCTGCGTAAGCTTTGTTGAGACTGTGAAAGATATGGCTTCGATATGGTCTCCGCGCGGGATGATCAAATGCGATCGTTGCGTGATGTAAATCCAGCGGAGGGCAGATTGCCGCGGCAGCGCGCACCCGCGCATCCACCTGCTCGATGGCCGCTCGCAGTACGATATGACCGCCTACGGAATAGCCCATCAGCAAAACGTGCCGGTAGCGAGCGATAGCAGGCGCGGCGAGAGCCGCCCACAGATCCTGGGTGATACCACCATGAAGGATGTCTTCGCCTGAGTAGTCCGCGCCGCGAAGTGACAGACGCAAGGACGAGAGTCCGGCTTCCGTGGCGGCGCGGGCGGCGCTCGCGCAATACGGACTCATTGCGTTCCCAGACAGGCCATGCACGATCAAGACGATTGTCTCGGACCCAGGGACCTCGGAGAGGAGTCCGGTCAGGCGCACCGGGCCCAAATCCGGGTCTTTAAGATCTGTCCGAAACGTCCGCGCCTGAAGCCTTGCCGGAGGTTGGAGCAATGCGTGAAGCGCCGGCGCCACTGTCCAGAGATGGCCCCCGATTCTATCCAACAGCCGTCGCCCCAGCCGGCGCGTCGGACCCCCGTGTGGCTGATGTCGCCGCCCGCCTCGCGGAGTCATATCAACAGGCAGGGCTGCTTTCTCTCTCTCCATACGCTGATGGCCGGTGCCAAACATCCGGAATGCGGCCTCGCTCGACGAATTCCTTCCGAGAAGTCGCGCTGCAGATGAGTCCATATCAGTTCTCCTGTCGTCACCTTCGCCCGCTAACGAGCGCTTCAAGTTGATGGTGGTGGAAACAGTGAAAACATCACACCGACTCATGCTGGCTTGGTTGGTTTATGAGAAAGTCAGACGCTCGTTGGCTCTGAAGAAGAGCTTCTTGTCGGAGTCGTATCGCAAACAGTTTCAACGCCGATGTGGTAGCGCAGGACGCAAGCGATCTTGTCGAACGCGCCAGGAAAGGCGATCTGCGAGGAGTCGAATCAATTCTGGCGACAGGCATCGATGTCAACGAGAAGAGTAAGAATTGCGAAACTGCTTTAGCTGCTGCCGCGGGGGCGTACGAGAGTCACGATGAAGTCATGAGCTGTTGTTAGCTAGAGGCTCAAGAGTGGACGATCGCTCTCTCGGGCAGTGCGCCGTCTCGGCGGATGTCATATTCGGCTATCACAAGGACCCCAAGCCCTCTTACAGCTTCCCGTGCGGACACTCCATATTGGCTATGTTCGAAGCCTATTCTAAAGCCGATAAGCTTGGCGTAACCGGCTTGCTGGCGGCTGCGAGCGTGGGCCATACGAAGATAGTTGAGCGCTTGCTTGCGAGGGGGGCGGATTTTGAGGCCAGGACCCTCGAGGGCGCCACGCCACTAATGATCGCAGCCATAGCCAACGATGCTGAGAGCATCAATATGCTCCTTCTGGAAGGCGCGGATGTAAATGCAACGGCAAAAAAGGGGCAGACTGCACTGATGCTCGCGTCCTGGAGTGATGGAGGGGACCTTTGGACGGGAAGGACGGCGGCCGTCCGACTCTTGCTGAACTCTGGGGCAGATGCCAACGCGCAAGATGCTGCGGGTCGATCTGCGCTGATGGGAGCGGCGGAAGCCAATAACCTGATAGCGGCAAAGTTTCTGTTGAGCTGGAGCTGACGTGAATGCCAAGAATAAAAATGGAAGGACGCCATTGTTGCAAGCAGCAAACGCGGGCAACGTCGAGATGCTAAGGCTCTGCTGAGCAACGGAGCAGATGTTAATGCGCAGGCTGAATCTGGTATCACTGCATTAGGACTGTCTCAGCACACAAGAAGAAATCATTTGGAAATCGCCCGGTTACTCAAAGAAGCTGGAGCTGAGAAATAGTAGAAATGTTTGGTGGGAGTCTCGAAACACAGAGGGAACGCCGGTCTACCTCCACCTGAGAAGGTATCTGCAGAACTCTCCGCCGCGTGCTCGACAGGTGTCTTCGATTATCTCAACGTCCTGGGCACCGCACATCTTGAGCGCCTGCTTGTACCAACCTATCACCGTCAGGCAATCCTCGGTCGAGTAGGTCTCAGCTTGAAAAGTCGTCATCACTCCCGAGGTCGGGCCCGTCGCCCAGTACTCTCGCCAGCCCTTGTCGTAATAAACGTGATAGATCAAGGGCGCGCGAAGCATGAAACCCTGCGGGTTGCCTGGATCGAGATAGAATTTCTGGATGCCGCTCAGGCTCTGCTCGGCAGAGGACGCGCCCATCTCTTCAAACAACTTCGCATCGCCTCGGCCGACCACCTGGACGATGGCTGCGTCAAGTCGCTGGCCCGTCTGAAAGTGATACCAGCCCGCAGGATTGATCTCTTTGCGAAGCACTGCTTGATCGCCATTCGGCAGACTATTGAGTACGGCTTCAACGCTTTTTTCGCCGAAGCGTTCCTTCACATATTCAATTCTGGATGCCAGAATGCTGCCTTTGATTTCCATTCTTCCTCGCGCACACTTAGTGACAGTATAGTCGTTACAAGCCTGTTCGTGGGGTGCTTTTCATCTACGGCGCACGGCTCTGGGGGTTGGGGAGCCAATCCAATGCGGCCCATATTAAGGTTGCGGAACCTGGAGGTCAATAATAAATGCCAAAACCAGCCGGTTATGGGTACCCGTAAAAAATGGATTGAGCGAAACTGCTCTTTTGAAACGCAGAACGCGAGAAAGCTGCGCTACCGCAACCCTCTCGCGCTATTCTGCCGATGGTTGGGACGATCAGTCTCGGGAGTGCTTGATCACTTGATACAGCGCGCCGGCTCCGCCGCCAATCAGCGCACCCGCTCCTGCGCCCTTGCCGCCTCCGGCAATCGCGCCAATCCCCGCGCCAATCGCCGCAGGTGCCGCTATTCTCAAGATCATGTTTCTGGTTGAGTGACCGCGATGTCCCTCGGCGTAGTACCTCACGCCGGCTACTCGCACTCGGCCCCCTGAATGAACCCTCGTAGCTGAATGCGTGCGCGCGACCGTTCGCGTCGAACCGCAATCCTGCTGCGCGTCGCGGTAGCCGGCTCTGTAGCCGTTTTCGAACTCGCGACTCACAGCGGGCGACTCGCTCCCTGGAATCGAAGCTTCGGGAGCAGCCGGCTGAGTCTGTTCGGACAGGTTCGCGGTTGTGCTACCGGGAGCGCTCGCTTGAGCCAGCGCCACGGGTGCTTTGTTCATTTGCTCGTTTTG
>DATMCM010000564.1:0-13184 GCA_035558335.1 Blastocatellia bacterium
CCCAGCGCTCGTGATGATGCCGAACGATTGGAACAACCGGATACGGGAAGTTGACGCGCTCCATGATCTGCGCGCCAACCACGGTATGTATCTTCATCTTCTCGAACTCGGCTGCCGTGAGCTTCCCTGGCTTATTGAGAATGTAGTCGGGCACAGCGATCTTGCCGACGTCGTGCAGCAATGCGCCGGCATTGAGTGCTTCTATCTCGAGGTCGCTCAATCCGAAGTGTCTGGCGAGCCCTCTCGCATAAACCTGTACTCGATAGACATGATCGTGAGTGATCTCGTCCTTGGCATCGATCGCAGTTGCGAGAGCCTCTACTGTCGCCAGATGAACCCGGCTGATTCGCTCGATCGCGCTCGCCCGCTCGTCGGCCTGTTTGAAATAGAAGTGACATGTCGCAAAAACAATAGCGACCAGAGGTCCCGCCGCAAGAAGCATGGCCATTCCGTATTGAATGATCGACAGATAGATTAATCCGGCGGCTGAGGCGCTGGCGAGACTGGTAAGGCTCGCCCAGGAGTAGTTGGACCACCAAAGAGGGAAAAGCTGAACACGCTTCTTGAGCGCATACAGCGCCGCCGTCAGCAGAGAGTTCAGAACAAAAAGCAGCAGCGCAAACAGAAACAGCGCGAAAAGAAGTCCGGCGCTGTTGAGCAATTGATTGTGAAGCAACCAGGCCCGGGCCGACTCAAACAGGCTGGCTGAAACTAAAACCGAAATCGACGTCAACGCCGGGCTGCAAAGACGACTTGTCCACCTTCGCGATGTCCTATACGAAGCTGCCAGCGAATCCGTGGCGGCAACTACGGTGGCCGCTCCCACTCCCCAAAAAAGAGCGGACAGAAAAATGAAGATATCGCCGGGAGTGATCGATGTAATAGTGCCCGGAATGCGGATCGGGCGCAGCCCGGCGATGAAGACTACGGCCATCAGCGCGGCAATCCCGAAGATCGCATTTCGATCCAGCCGCACCACCTCCGTCAGCCCATGAGCAAAAGCCAGCGCGCCTACCAGTGTTGTGGTCCACCAGAAGACGCGCGGGGCTCGACCGTAATCCGACATGTCGATGAATCGCATTTGATTCCTTGAACGCCCTACGGCTCGCTGAGATTGAGCGACTCGCTTAGAACTATCGTCTCGCTCAGTGCGATTCCTTCGCTGAGAACTATACCCTCGCTCAAAACAATTGTTTCGCTCAAGACAATTGTTTCGCTCAGCACTATTACTTCACTGAGCACGAGGGTGTCACACAGAACTATGCCCTCACTCAGCACGATTCCCTGGCTCAACGTTCCGTCCTGACCAGCCGCGATTGCGGCGCTTAACGATGCACCCGTGGTTAGCACGCTTGATGATCCTGCTATAACGTCCGCATTAACCACTCCCGACGTTATGAGCTGAGTGTTGGGTGAAGCCGTTTCATCGACCATGACGCGATCGCGAACCCAAACCAGCGCCGGATTGTAGATCGCCTGGTAACGTCGGAAGAGCTCCTCTTTTGCCAGGATGTGCGAACCGCCGGCGAAAATGTAGCAGCCCCAGGCGAATGTCTGACCCGCGACGGTTGAAGACGGATTCGGCATCGTCGCTCCGGGCCGAAGCATACTATCGCCCACTCTTATCGTGCCTCTGGCTATCGCGGTTGAAACGTCGGTGCGAAGCACTCCAGCCAACTGAACCGCGCCATCGATGTTCAATAGCCCGGCCCCTTGTTGAACGATGTTCGCAGTCGAGGTCTGAGCGGCCGTGTACTGAAGGATTGCCTTGACTAGCGGAGGCGTTAACCCCGAATTCTTTTGCAAAAGCAGCGCAACAGCACCCGCGACAACAGGAGCTGCAACCGAAGTACCGCTCAACTGCATGAATGCGTTCGCCCCATAGCCAGAAGTGTGCAACTGCGGGTATTCATCCACCAACCATGAGTCCCGCGATTCAGCGGCAACAATCCGATTGCCGGGCGCCACCAGGTCAGGCTTGAGAAGATTGTCGTACTGCTTGACCCCTGCCGAATCCGTCTCGAAGACGCGCGTAGGCCCGCGTGAGCTGAAGTAATTAACCGTTTCATCAGAGCGCCCGTCTGTCTGATGCGTGTTAGCCGAGCCGACTGTGATGACAGTCGGATCGTTGCCCGGCGCGGTTATGCTCCCGTATCGTTCCAACCCATCAATCGTCTGGCCGTAGTTGCCGGCCGCCGCTACCACGGTGATCCCTGCCGCTACCGCTCGTCTCACTGCCCTGCACAATGGGTCAGTCACATAAGATTCCGTTGAACTAGCAGCAAGGCTCAGGTTCATTACCTTGATGTTTCGCTGAGTCCTGTTCGCGATGACCCAATCGATTCCCGCTATCACGTCGCTGGTCTGGCCAACACCGCGGTTGTTCAGCACTCGAACATCTATGAGATTCGCGTTAGGAGCTATTCCGTTGAACCCGCGAGCTGAACCGCAGCCGATCGACCGGCCCGCAGCTGTACCCGCTACGTGAGAGCCATGACCGTAGCCGTCCTGATTTCCCAAACCAAGCACATCGAGCAGACTCGACACAACGCCGAGCCTAAGCAGATACTGCGCCAGATTCAGGTTACTTGATGCGATGTCGGTTCTGGCGGTGACGCGTGAAAGGCCAAGCAGATTGCCCAGATTGCCAAATTCGCCATGGCCCGCCATTATCCCCGAGTCGAGAATCGCTATGCCTATGTCACTACCATCGAGCCCGCTGTAAGTCTGGAGCAGGGGATTGTAAGTTCGAACGCGATCCGCTCCGGTCGAGACTTCAAGGTGGCTTGCGCTCTGCTGCGCGAGATGGTCTGCCGACATCCGCTCCACATCGGCCCGAGCTGCGATCGCGAGCAGTCTGCTCTTTGGCAGGTCTACCAGCAGTCCATTTATCGAGCTAAACTGCCGCACCACCACTCCGCTTGATGCCAAAAGCGTCGCAGTAAGATTAGGTGAGACCGGTCCGACGGTCTGTATCAAGGTGCGAACCGTTTGCCTTGATGGATCCTGCCAAACAAAAGACTCGTTGCTATTGAGAGCTTGCTGCAAGGCGAATGATAGTTTGGTTATTGGGTCAGGCCCAGTCGCACTTACCCGCGATCGAAAGCCTGGGAGCGCGGAGCCGAGTAATACTAGTGTGACGGTGAGCGCGAGGAATCGTCGCGCTCGACATCGCCGGAGCAGCGTGAGTTGGAGCATCTTGTTCATAGTCTTTGGTCCGGTCTGCAGGTCATCACTCTCTTGACCGCGAGTTGGTTGAATCAATTCCGTCGCTCATCGTTGGGCAAGCACGATGCCATTCATGAGCCTGCCCATAATCCACAGCGCCAAGCGGGAAGTTTGGAAGGACTGGAGCGACGCCTAATCAACCACTTACGCAGAACCAGAGGACAACGATTACTCGGCATTTCTCTTCAGCAGCGACGCTTCCCCGCCCAGCTTAGATCACCTAGAATGGATGCAAGCACGTTGGTCAGAATGACGTCGAGCTGGAATCTCTTCTAGTCCTTTGTAGACCTGACGGTGTAGTCTCTGGTGGCGGCGCAAGGACAGAGCTCAATTGGTTTGTCTATGGTCAGAGCAAGAAAACTCGATCTCAAAGAACACGTCTCGTCAAAAGAAAAGAAGCAGCGCTACGTCAATCGCCTGTTTGAGACCATCGCGCCGCGCTACGACTTCTTCACGAAGCTGATGTCTTACGGAATGGACCAGGGCTGGAAGCGCAAGCTTGTCGAGATGGCAAAGCTGCAAGGTGATGAGACGGCACTCGATCTTGCGTGCGGAACCGGCGACATCACCTTCGCTGTGGCGAGTCATCTGGCCAAAGGGCGGGCAGCCGGCCTGGACATAACTCAAGGAATGCTCGACATCGCCGAAAGCAAACGGCGCGAGGCTCAAACAGCTAACGTTAGCTTTCATCGCGGCGATATCATGAAGTTGCCCTTTACAGGCGAGACGTTCGACTGCGTGACCGGGGGCTACGCGCTCCGCAATGTGCCTGACATCGCAGGCGCGCTCACCGAGATCCTTCGCGTGCTCAAGCCAGGCGGCCGTTTCTTGTCCCTCGATTTCGGCCATCCGGACAATAAGGCCTATCGCTGGCTTTATCTGAATTATCTGATTGTGGTCGGCTCAGTAGTGGGACTCGCGCTGCACGGCGACGCGGACACGTATCGCTATATCCCCGAGTCGATGAAGCGTTATCCGGGTCAACGCGGCGTGCGCGAGATGATGGATCGCGCGGGTTTTGTCGCTACGAGCTTCTGTGAGTTCGGCGGAGGAATAATGGCAATCAACTACGGAACGAAAGCCGTCGGTTAGCAACCTTCTTACCAGTGAACGACAATCTTTCCGACAGCCCTTCGAGACGCCAGGTGTTTCATTGCGTCCGCGACCCGCTCCATTGGGTATCGCGCCCCAATTACCGGCTTTAGCTTCCCGGCTTCGTATAGCGCGAATAGTTCCTTCCAGGCTTGTTCGATCTTCTGCGGGTCGTGCTGTCGATAAGCCCCCCAGTGCAAGCCAACCACACTGTAGTTCTTGATCAGAATGTGATTCGAAGCGTAGACGGGAAACCTGCCGCTGGTAAAGCCGACGACCAACAACCGGCCTTCGAACGCGATGCACTTGGTGCTGCGCTCGCCGACTTCGCCGCCGACCGGATCGTAAATGATGTCAGCGCCGCGCCCGCCTGTCTCGCGCTTGACTACCTCGACGAAGTCCTCGGTTTGATAGTTGAGCGCGACGTCAGCGCCGCTGTCCCGAATCACTTGAAGTTTGTCGTCAGAGCCAGCAGTCCCGATGACCTTGCCGGCGCCGAGCGCTCGCGCGATCTGCACCGCTGAAAGCCCAACACCTCCCGCGGCAGAATGAACAAGCACCGTCTCGCCCTGCCGCATTCGGGCGCGATATGCAAGCCCGAAATACGAAGTCTGATATACCAGTGCGAAACTCGCCGCTTCGTCATCCGTCATCGAATCGGGAATTGCTCGAACGGCACCGACGTCGGCTACTGCGTACTCGGCGAAGCCCCCTACCGACATCTGCGCAAGCACCCGCTGTCCCGGTTTTAGCCAATCAACCGCGCTCCCCACCTTCTCGACCGTACCGGCGACTTCAAGACCCGGCGTGAACGGCAGTTGCGGCTTGAATTGATACTTGCCGGCAATTAGTAAAATGTCCGGAAAATTGAGCGCCGCCGAATGGACCTTGACCAGCACCTGGTTCTCGCCTGGTTCTGGAGAAGGAATTTCGTCGATCACCAAGCCGTCCGGCTCGCACCATTCGTGGGCGCGTATCGCTTTCATCGCCTCACCTCGATTGAAAATGTCTGGTCATCGTATAGAAGAAAGTCACGTAAGTACAAGCTTGGCGACTTGTACGGGCGTCCCTCCGTGGGCGCCCCTCGATTTTGATTTACAGCCTAATCCGCAATGAGGGGCGCCCTCGCTGGGACGCCCATACAGGTTCCACAGAATTGCGTTTCACCGTCCGGCGCGCGCCTTCAACGAAACACTCTCCTGATAGAACCGGCAATCGAGTTTTAGCGGACACGGCGGGCACAGAGGTTCGGTTCTCTTGCATAGTTCTTGCCCGTGATGCCGCAACAACTGGTGAGCTTCGATGAGCCAGTCAAAGTCCTGCTTCGATTCCGGTTTTAAGGCTTCCTGCGCCATACGATAAGTCGCCGAATAGTTCTTTCGCTCTTCGCCATAACCGAGCCTGAGCAAGACACGTAGCCCATTCGACTCGAGCGCAAGCACCGGATGGGTACGTGTAAAGAGGAGGATCTTTTCCGCGCCCGGATCGCCAATGCCCGGGAACTTTTTTAGCGCGCGCTTCGCTTTTGCGATTGGTTGCGCAAGAACGGATTTCAAATCGCCGTCGAATTCCTGGAGCGCGATGTTCGCAACTCGTCTGAGCTTCTCTACTCGCCCGGCTGGAAGCATGCCACCTAAACGAGCAACCTCCAGCAGCTTCTCGTCGGGTGCAGTGATGACATCGACCGGCGAGAGCCCAACTCGATCGCGCAATGCCTCGAACGCTTGTCCGCGTCGCTCGTCGCCAACCAAATATGCAACGTTCTCCAGCAGAATCATTTCGAACGGATCAGCCGTCTTCGGCGGGGACGGTGACCCGTAATGAGACTTCAACTTTGTGATGATCTTCTGAAACGACTTTTGTGGCTTTGTCACGTGGGTCTCGCACGGATCATTCGTTGGCGAGTTCGAAGAGTTGCTTCTCGGTAATCTCTTGCACACCAAGCTTGCGCGCTTTCGCAAGCTTGGTACCCGGATCCTCGCCGATCACCAGGTAGTTCAGTTTCTTGGAGACCGAGGCCAGCACTGCTCCACCATGTTCTTCGATCCATTTTTCGGCCGCGCTACGCGGCATCCTGTCGAGTTTTCCGGTGATGATAAACGTCTTGCCGGTAAGCGGGCCGGTTCGGATCTGTTTCTTCTCTCTCGCCATCTTCAATCCGGCCGCGCGCAGCACCGCGACCAGCTTTCGATTGCGTTCGTCGGTAAACCACTCGTGAACGCTCTTGGCAATCTGCGGGCCGATGCCGCTGATCGCCGAAACGTCCTCTTCGCTCGCATTCATCAGCGCATCGATGTCAGCAAAAGTCTCGACCAACAGCGCCGCTACGCCCTCGCCAACGTGACGTATGCCAAGCGCAAGCAGCACGTTCTCGAACGGCCGCTGTTTGCTCGCTTCCAATGCCGACAGCAGATTTGCAACCGACTTCTCCTTAAAGCCAGGAAGCTGGCCGATCTCCTTTTCCGTGAGCCCGTAAAGGTCTCCGCCGCTTTTGACCACCCCAAGCTCGATCATCTTGTGCAGCGTCGAGTAGCCCAGCCCGCGTATATCCATCGCGCCGCGACTCACGAAATGAGCCAGACCTTCGAGCAACTGCGCCGGGCAGTCGCGATTCACGCAGTAGGCCATCGCGTCGCCTTGCTCGTGAACCACCGGCTGTCCGCACGACGGGCACTTCGTCGGGTACTTGAAGACTTTCTCTTTTCCGGTTCGCTGCTCAAGCACCGGGCCGACCACTTGGGGAATGACATCGCCCGCGCGCTTGACTACGACCATGTCGCCAACGCGAATGTCTTTTCGGCGAATGTCGTCCTGATTGTGCAACGTCGCAAGTTTGATTGTAACTCCGCCAAGACGCACCGGTTCGAGCACCGCGTAGGGGTTCATCGAGCCCGTTCGGCCCACGTTGATGCCGATCTCTTTCAACCGCGTGGTCGCGACCTGACCCGGAAATTTGTAAGCAATCGCCCAACGCGGATCGCGGCTCACCGTACCTAGCAGTCGCTGATATTCAAGGTCGTCGACCTTTACAACGACGCCGTCTATCTCGTAGTCGAGCGAGTCGCGCTTCTTTTCCCAGGCGTTGCAGAATTCGATCACGCCTTGAATCGAGTCGTGCCATCGGTAGTTCGAGTTCACCGGTAAGCCCCACTCCGCAAGCGTCTCCAGAATCTCCTTCTGAGTGTGAAGCGCCTTGTTCTCGATGTGACCGATCGCATAACCGAAAAACGCCAGCGGCCGCTTCTTCGTGATTTGGGGGTCGAGCTGTCGAATCGCTCCGGCCGCCGCGTTGCGAGGGTTTGCGAACTGAGCTTCGCCCTTGTCTGCACGCTCTTCGTTCATCGCTTCAAAAGCGGAAACAGGCAAGTAGACCTCGCCGCGCACTTCGATGATCGGAATATCATCTGCGCCCTTGAGCTTCAGCGGGATCTGTTTGACCGTCTTCAAGTTGGCGGTCACGTCTTCACCGATGACCCCGTTTCCCCGAGTCGCACCCCGCACAAAGCGTCCGTTCTGATAGGTCAACGCGATCGCGACTCCGTCGATCTTCATCTCGGTCACGTAAGCGATGTCGTTCCGGTCCAGCAGATTGCCGATTCGCTTATCGAACGCGAGCAGTTCGGATTCGCTGAACGCGTTCGCCAGCGAAAGCATCGGCGCGTGGTGAGGCACCTTGTTGAAGCGCTCGAGTGGTTCTCCGCCGATCCGTTGCGTCGGCGAGTCGGGAGACGCAAGTTCCGGATGAGCGCGCTCGAGCTCAAGAAGCTCGCGGAACATCCGATCGTACTCGGCGTCGGATATCTCGGGAGCATCCTGAACGTAATAGAGGTAGTTGTGATACTCGAGCTTTTGGCGAAGCTCGGCCATCCTGGCGGCGGTGCGATCGATGTCTATGTCTGTACCCATAGTTGGAAGAAATGATAAGCCTGTACGGGCGTCCCTCCGTGGGCGCTCCTCCTCACCTTCCAAGAGCGTCTCATAACCGAGGGGCGCCCACGGAGTGACGCCCGTACAGGCTTCTTGCTCAGTCCACGCGACAACACGTAAGCCTTGCAAACCCGCAAATCATGACTTAGAGTCCCCGCTTTCGGAAAGCCAGCGGCGGCCCGGCTGACACAAATCAAGGAAGTTGCAGACTCGGCAATGCCCGGCTGGCCGTGTCTGGAAACTCTCGGGTAGCGTTGACGAAACAAGCTCGGCGGTCGCTTCATCGATCGCGCGTGCTGCGGCCTCGCGCTCGAGTAGCGCCTGCGGCAGGCTTACCTCAACGTCGGGATCGAGGAAGTGCAAGGTCATCTTCACGCGCGAAATCGTCGGCATCAGCTCACGCACTGCCAACGCATAGGCCTGCATTTGCAACCGATAGTCGCGCGCCGCTGCCTCGACTTCAGCTTCAAGCAAAGACGGTTGCACTCTCACGGCTCCCGCGAAGTCGAATGCAAGTTGCTCGCGCGCGTGCTCGATCGATTCTTCATTTCGAGAAAGAAACCGGTTTGTCTTGAAGTCGATGATCTCGGCGGTTAGGCCTTCTGCCGACCGGTAGATAAGCAGCTTGTCGATGGTTCCGTTCACAAGCCCGAGCGGCCGGCGCAGTCGGAAACGCAACTCACTGGTAACCCCGAGTGGTAAGCGCGCAGGCCCCAGCGCCGAATGAGCCCCCGCACGAGCGGCCTCGATTCGCTGGCGCACCTTGCTCGAGACATAGTTCTGGGCAAGCGGCACTAAGTCGCGAACCGCCCTCTCCGGATCGATCTCGACGAGCCGCTCGCTCAGTTGCGCCTCTCGCAGTCTCAACACTTCTTCAAAGCTTCTCTTCAACCGCTCGTGAAGATCATCACCCTCCGCGTACATTTCGCAGAAGCGATGAATCACCGCGCCCTTCAGCGTTGCGGTGAGATTAGCCGGCGGTTCAGGCGCTTCAGCATCGTTCCACACCGCAACTTGATCTTCCGATGGTGTGTGCAACACTCGATCGAAGTAGTATTGCCGCGGGCAGCGCCGATAATTCAGTAGCTGCGTGACGCTGAAACGATGAATCCCGGCCGAGCGCTGCGGCTCGATTCGCTGAAGCAACGGAAAGCCGTCGTCAGGCGTTAAGAGTTCGGGGTCAGCTTCAAAGGCAACAGCGCCCGATATACTCGATTCCGCCGCAGCGTCTCCCAGGTTCACCGTCAATCCAACTTCAATCTCTTCGCCGATTTTCAGCACGGAACTCTCCGTCTGTGCGGCGAGCCCAAGCGCCTTTGACACCCAGCCGAGCCACGAGGTTTTCAGGCTCGACAGGTCTTTCGCAGCGCCCGCGAGAATGAGCCTATCTTGCGCGCGAGTCGCCGCGACGTATAACAGGCGCATGTTTTCAAAGTCTTCACGCCGCCTTGCGCGTTCAGCAAAATTGGAAAACGCGCACCCCGCCACAAGCCTTCCCCTGCCATCCGGGATCTTCACCGTCAACCCGCGATGCCGATCCACCGCCCACCACTCGCGCCTGTTGTCGGGCAGCCGATGAAGGTCCGGGATGATCACAACGGGGAACTCGAGCCCCTTCGATTGATGAATCGACATCAGCCGGACCGCGTCCGCCGAGTCATCGATCTGCCCTTCGCTCTCGCGTCCGCCAGCCTCCTCGAACTCTTGAACAAAACGCACGAAGTCCCGAATCAGATAAGCGCCCGAGCGCTCGAACCGTTCCGCCAGCGTGAACAGCTTTTCGATGTTGGCCAGCCGTTGCGCTCCATCGAAGTTGGCCGCCGCAACGATCCGATACTCTGAGGCGTCGATCGCGAATCTCAAAAGCTCCGATAACCGCGACCGCTTTGCGCGTGTGACCAACTCGTCGAACAAGTCTTTGGTTCGGTCGAGCGCCTGACGATCCGACGGATCTATGAAATCGATCAACTCGTGATGACCGACCGCGTGTAGCAGAGGCCTGACTCCGCTGCGGCGCTGCAACCGGTCGCGCTCGACGGCCTTCTGTCGAAGCGGCGCCCATCGAAGCGCCAGCAGAGCGTCATCCGACAATCCGCAGATCGGCGACCGCAGCACCGCCGCAAGCGCAACCTCATCGGTCTTGTTGTCGAGGAAGCGAAGTAGCTGGATGAAGTCGCCGATCTCTTCTCGCGCGTAGAAGCCTTTCCCGTCAACGGTCACATACGGGATGCCCTCGCGTCGAAATGCCGACTCGTAGAGATGCACTTCGGTCATCGCTCGAAACAGCACCGCGATGTCACGGTACTCGAGCGCGCGTGTGTAGCCAGCTTCGTCAGCGGCGGGGCGGGCAGCGCTGGTCGATTCATTTCCCACCAGCGAAGCAATGCGTTTTGCAAGCTGTTGGGCGTCACGCTCACGCGGCTTCTGCGCCTTGGCGACCGCATCGTCGTTCGAGCGCAAGTCGACGAGCAGCTCGACCACGAGAGGCTCGTCTTGTTCCTCGCGAGCCGCAATGCTGGGTTCGTGCTCGACGTAGCCAAGCTCGTTCAACTCGTCGGGGTCAATGGTCGGGTTGCGCTCGAAGATGCTCTCAAACAGAAGATTGAAGAAGCGGATCAAAGCCGGCTGGCTTCGAAAGTTCCGATTGAGCAGAACAGGCAAGCCGCTACGAGTTTCAATGCTAGCAGTCATTTCGCGAAACACGTCCACGTCCGCGCCTCTGAAACCGTAGATCGACTGTTTGCGATCGCCAACTATGAAGAGGTTCGCCGGCGGGCCAGACCCTGACCTCCGATTCGCCGGACGACGCTCCTCCGTCTCGCGCTCACCGTCGCCCTGGCTCAAGTCTGCTCCGTCACCAAGCGCCAGCTTTGTCAACAAGTCACGCTGCAACCCGTTCGTATCCTGAAACTCGTCGACAAGAAAAAAGCGGTAGCGGTTTGAAGTTCGGCGAATGACCTCGGGGTGTTCTTGGAGCAGCTTGAGGGCCAGTACCTGCAAATCATCAAAGTCGAGTGCGGACCTGCGCCGCTTTTCTTCGGCGAGTCTCCGCTCGACGATCTCGACTGCTTTGATCAGCTTCTTCGCGTATCGTCTTGCATGGACATCGAAGAAGGCTTGAGGAACGCGGCCGCGAAGACTGTTTTCCCAGATCAGCTTATCAAGTTCCTTCACCAGCTCGCCGATCTTGCCTCTCTGCCCTGAAGGACGGGTCGCGTCACGGAATCGCTGAACGGCCTCCGCGAACTCGGCGACCGGTGTTGATGCTGACACGCCAAAGAGAAACTCACGAAGCGCGGGCCAGCGCCGCTCCGCCTCGGCGCGCTTCTCCTCGGCTGAAGCAGAAAGCCCGCGTGCCCGAATGAACTCGCTGATCTTCGCAGTCAGCAACTCCACTTCCAGTCGATACTCGTCGATCGTTCTGTGGCTCTTGTCCACCTCGACTGCAAGCCGTTCGAGTGTTAACCCCTGGCTCCTCATTGAGCGATAGATGCCAATCAGCCCTCGCGCGAGCCTCACTCGTCCGACTCCAGCGGCGAGTTCAGTGATGGCTAGCTGGCCTTCGCTGATGAACCCTGTAAGCGATTCCTCGGCCACCGATTCTTCGAGCATCGCCGATTGATGCGAATCGAGAAGCGCGAACTGCGGATCGATGCCGGCCTCGACCGGGAACTCGCGTAACAGCCGCGCGCAGAAACCGTGAATAGTTGTGATGATCCCGCCGTCAAGCGTTCGTTTATGACGCATCCATCTTGCGCGCTCTGGGAGCGCAGGCGTCCCGCCCTCGTCGGCCGCCCAAATCAGCCTGTCCAATTCTCGTCTGAGCCGCTCGCGCATCTCATTGGCCGCGCGGTTGGTGAAGGTGATCGCAACGATTTGATCTACGCTGATGTCGTAGGTGCGAAGAATGTGCAGGTAGCGCTCGACAAGCACCGTCGTCTTGCCCGCGCCCGGACCGGCGGTCACTGCAACGTGCCGGTCAAGCGTGTGCGCCGCCTGGCGTTGTTCAGGCAGGAGCTCGCGGGATTTGGTTTCAATCACAAGACTCATAGATAGCACGCCAAGAATCTTCTTGGACCTAGAAGAATTGAAAATTGAAAACTTCGCCTGCAGAGTTCAGCGTGGATCTGGAAGCAACAGTTTTCAATTTGCAATTTTCATTTTTCAATTTTCAATTCCCGCTTACTTCGAATTCGAAACTTCTCGTACCGGCAAACGGCCGAGTAGTCGCAATGCGGGCAGGTAGCTTCCGGCGCTGAAGGCTCAACAGCTAATTGTCCGCCTCGCATGCCGTCGATGAACTCCCAAACACGCGCGTGCATCTCGGCGCGGACCGCTCGCCACTCCGAGTCCGACAACGTCGAAGCGGTCCTGTTGCCCACGCCCGTGTACTCACCGAATGCGGCTCGATACAGGCCCTGATTGCGCCGCGTGTGACCTCCTTTCATTGTGTAATATCCACCGCCGGCGATCTCGCTCCCGGGCAGAAACAGTTGTTCGAGCGCCGCAAGATAAACATGCAGCTGCAATGCGCGGCCCCCTTTGAAATCGTCGAGCCCGGCGCCCTTTGAGAGCTTGTAGTCGTACGCGATCGCGGTCCCGTCACGCGCGACGTCAACTCTGTCGATCTGTCCGCGAACTCGCACCGTTTCTCTTTGATCATCCAGATCGCAACTAAGCTCCAGCGGGCGATCGGTCGAATGGCGATCAACAGCGCCGCCCTTCATTCCGAAGGCAAGTTCGAAGTAAGCGGGCCTGACATCTTTCGCGCGTGTTTTTTCCTGGAGCTCCAGTTCGTAGTCGAGCACCTGTTCCAGCAGCAGTTTTCTCGAGTCTCGGTCGACGCCCCACACCTGAGGATTGAGCGGCGGCACCAGGTGCTCGTGCTCATCGAAGACCTCATCGGCCACTTCGCCAAGCTCGCTACGGAGCTTCGT
>DATMCM010000565.1:0-10125 GCA_035558335.1 Blastocatellia bacterium
CCTCCGATCGAGACGTTGAACAAGCTGTTTGCGTTCCCTGGCGCAGATGTCGAAACTCCAACACCGGGTTCAAGCAGCGCAAGCTGGAGGAAGTTGCGTCCGTTTAGCGGGAGCGCATCTATCTTCTGCCGCGTTACCACGCCGTCTATCTTGTAGTTCTGCTTATCGATGACCGGCGCTTCGGCCACCACGTCGACTACTTCGCCTTTCCCGCCGGCGCGGAGCGTAGCGTCGCCCGAAGTAGTACTGCCGGTTCGAACCACCACCGAAGTAATATTCTGAGTCGCGAAGCCTTGAGCTTCTATTTTCACATCGTATTCCCCGGCCAGCAGATTCTCCGCGGCATAGATGCCATCCTCGCCGGAGTTGATTTTCCGGGACTCACCGGTCGCTTTGCTGGTTACGGTGACAATGGCATTTTGAATCACGGCGCCTTGCTGGTCCGTTACCGTGCCTCGGATCGAACCAGTCGGATTCTGCGCCAGGACTGGCAGGCTCATCCTTGCTACTAACGTCAGCATGGTGACCATTAGCAGCAAGCACTTAAACTTGGTATGCATACTTCTTCTCCTTTCAAACTCTGTGAGCGGGTAAGGTTTGCAATTCCGGAGCTGATCCTTCAAGCGTCGATACAACCTGAAGCAAGGGTATGACCATCAAGACGACTCGATGTCAGCTGCTAAAAGATCAGCAAGCCTATTAGGCCGGGTACGCGAGAGACAACCTGAGAGCGGTGTCGCCCTCTTCAATTTACTGAAAGAAAAACGGAAATGAAAAATCACTCAGAAATACAACTGAATAAAGCTTGGAAGACCCCGAACGCGCTAATAATTGTTTTTTTCGCCAGCCTTGTCAAGCGATTTTATGCGAAGCGGCAAGCGGTAGCCAACGCCCAACCGGCCGCGAACCGGTCCTCGCTTTCCGGACACACAGGGGCGTGTTCAGACGACCTCGATCAACTTGAGCCAGTTGGCTATGGCGGCTATGATGTGCGCGTAAACAACGACTCATATAGGCGCGAATGAAAGCGAAAATGGCTAGAGTAACGGTGGTTCTCTTTGCTGGGATCATCCTCTCAGGGGCGCTCGCCCGGCCTGAAACCGTCGCGGCTCGCCCAGGCTTAAAGGTGGGGGTGGCCTCCGTTGCGATCACTCCTTTCGGACCTAACCCTGACTGGGACGGCGACATCACCGCATCGGGCGTGTGGGGCGAGAAATTCACCGACTTCAATCACAATGGACGTTGGGATGTGGGAGAGCCGTTCGACGATGATCCCGGAAACACTGCTCTCGACCAGAGTTCAAAGGGCAAATACGACGGCATTTACCTGGCGGGCTTCGGGCACAACCGCCCCGCCTCGGATAAGCACGATGATCTGTGGGCTCGGGCGATGGTGATCGAGTACGAAACCACCCGGATCGCGATCGTCTCGATCGACCTGATCGGGTACTACTCGAAGGCGAACTACTACGGATTGGGGGAGATTCAGAAGCTGGTCGATCCGAAGCTCGGCATAAGCGACATACTTATCGCAAGCACGCACAATCATGAAGCGCCGGATACAATCGGGCCCTGGGGCGTGAACACCCTCAGCGACGGCAAGTATCCCAAGTACTTACGGTTTGTTGACCGGCAGATCGCCAGGGCGATCAACAAGGCGGCAGCTTCAACCAGTCGCGCAGTAATGAAGCTTGGGCGTACCGACCCGAGGACTTCTCCTTCCATAGCCGACATGCAGACCCGCACTCACGGGCGGCCTCCAGGCTTCTACGATGAAGAACTCCGAGTGATTCAGTTCTACAACGGCACCGGCTCAACCCGCGACCGGGTAATCGCAACTGTAATCAACTGGAATACTCACCCTGAGTCGATGGAGAGCCGCAACACCTCGATCACATCGGACTTTCCACACGCGCTGCGCGAAGCGGTCGAGAAAAAATACGGCGGGACAGCGATTTACATCAGCGGCGACATTGGCGCGGTAGAGATCATCGGCGACTCCAACAACAAGGGAAATGATCGCACCCGATTCGACGGCAAAGACTATGCGCTAAAGCCGAACAACTATCGCCCCGACTATACTTTCGAGCGAACGGAAGCGATCGGCCGCGATGTCGCCAAGGCTGTGTTCGACGCCTTGGACCGAGGCGAGTGGAGCACCACCAAAGGACTGGAGGTTAAGAAGGCTGTCTTGCGAGCGCCGATGGACAACCCCGGCTATTTGTTTCTCGCGAGCAAAGGAGTGCTCGACACGATGCCGCCGCCAAAAGAAGGCGACAAACCGGAGATCGAAACAACCATATACGCGATCACCATTGGCGACGCTCAAATCGTTACCGTTCCGGGGGAGCTGTTCCCCGAAGTGTTCTACGGGGTCGAGAAACACGGGCGCGTTGATTGCCCGGCCGCTGACACGAAGCGTCCCTCAGAGCCTTCCGTGCGGGACCGGATGACAAAGAAGTACAAGTTCGTGTTCGGGCTCTGCCCCGACGAGTTCGGCTACATCGTACCTGGGTATGACTTCCTTGCGCCTCAACCCGATCCCGCGCGAGGGCTTCGCGAAGCTCAAGACCCTTGCAAGTCCAGAGGCGTGCCGGACCACTATCACGAGACCAACTCCGCGAGTTCGGAGTTAGCGGCACGTTGGGCTTGTGTTACTTTAGCGCTCTTAGATGGAAAAACGCCCGACTCGCCTGCGTGTCGCAAGTGAATCCCGATGTTGACCGGATTAACTCGTCAAATCAGCCCGTCCATCAACAACTGCGAGCTATCGTTTCACCAGAGGCAGCCGATTGATGTAGCAAGGGCGAGCGCTCAGCATAAAGCCTATCAGCGGTGTCTCGGCGAGCTCGGGGTGCGTGTTGTCACCCTTCCAGCCGTAGCCGATCTTCCGGATTGCGTGTTTGTTGAAGATCCCGCTTTGGTACTCGACGAAATCGCCGTCATCTCCCGGATGGGAGCAGCCAGCAGGCGACCTGAGGCGGAGAGTCTGGCGGCGGCGCTTTCCGGTTATCGCCGGCTCGAGTTTCTCCGCGAGCCCGCGACGTTGGATGGTGGAGACGTGATGCGAATCGCCCGAACTTTGTTTGTTGGGCTGTCGCGGAGAACCAATCGCGAAGCCGTTACGCAATTGAGCGACTTACTTCGGCCTTACGACTATCAAGTGGAACCTGTTGAAGTCACCGGCTGTTTGCATCTCAAGAGCGCTTGCTCATACATAGGCAGGAACACGGTTCTTGTGAACCGATCCTGGGTCGCGGCCGAGAAGCTGCTGCGGTTCGAATTGATCGATGTCCCTGCTGAAGAACCGGACGCCGCAAACGCACTTCTGGTCAAGGACGTTGTCGTGCTGCCATCTTCGTTCCCGATTACTCGAGGTCTGCTCGAGCGGAGAGGGTTTAGCGTACGAACGGTGGACGTGTCCGAGTTGCAGAAGGCAGAATCGGGCGTGACGTGTATGAGCTTGATCTTCGATTGCAAAGACTAAAGAAGACTAGCAGGCTCTGAAGAACCAACTTCATCGCCACTAAGCCACTAAGACTCAAAGCAGCACAAATCCTACAACTGATGTATTCATTGACTTGGTGCGGCTTTGTGTCTTTGTGGCTTGGTGGCGGACAAGTCACTAGTTCATGAGCTTATCGCTCGACGGCCATCGCCACTGCGTTCCCGCCGCCCAGACACAACGCTGCGATCCCCCGCCGCACATCTCGTCGCTGCATCTCATGAAGCAAGGTCACAAGCACTCGCGCGCCGCTCGCGCCGATTGCATGCCCTAACGCAACTGCGCCGCCGTTAACGTTCAACTTCGCCGGATCGAGGCCGAGCTCGCGGGTTATGGCGACGGCTTGAACCGAGAAGGCCTCGTTCAATTCGATCAGATCCACATCGGCAAGGTCCCATCCCGCGCGCTCCAGCGTCTTTTGGATCGCGGTCACCGGAGCGATCATCACCAGCTTTGGCTCGACGCCGCTTGTCGCCTGCGCGACTATCCGCGCCATCGGCTTGCGTCCCGACTTTCGAGCGAACTCATACGACGTGACGACCAGCGCGGCCGCGCCATCGTTCACGCCCGGCGCGTTGCCGGCCGTCACCGTCCCGCCTTCTTTCTTAAAAGCGGGCTTTAGCTTCGAGAGCGCGTCGATCGATGTCTCTTCCCGCGGGCCTTCGTCATTTCTGATCACCAGCGGCTGACCCTTCCTCTGGGGAATCTCGACGGGAACAATCTCCCGATCGAAGCGCCCTTCCTTCATCGCCGCGACCGCCTTGCGATGCGAATTCAAAGCGTACTCGTCCTGCTCCTCCCGAGTGACGCCGTATCGCTCCGCGACCACTTCGCCCGTGCAGCCCATATGCCAGTCGTCGAAAGCGCACCACAGGCCGTCGTTGATCATCGAGTCGATCAACTCGCCGTTGCCCAAACGGTAACCTTCGCGCGCGCCCTTCAAGAGGTAAGGCGCGTTGCTCATCGACTCCATTCCGCCGGCAATTGCGACTTCGATTTCCCCCACTTTTATCCCGTTAGCCGCAAGCATCACCGCCTTCAAGCCTGATCCGCAAACCTTGTTGACGGTCAAAGCCCCAACCGCGTCGGGAATGCCGGCGTGAAGAGCTACTTGCCGAGCCGGATTCTGACCGTTGCCCGCTTGAATGACGTTGCCCATTATCACTTCGTCGACCGATGATGCATCGATGCCGGCGCGTTCGACTGCCGCGCGAGCAGCGATTGTGCCAAGCTCGACAGCGCTAAAGCTTTTGAGCGCCCCGAGAAGCTTTCCGACCGGAGTTCTCGCTGCTGAAAGAATGACTGTATCTGCCATAGCTGTACTCCCCAATGTTCTTCAATATTGAATCTTATCACACCGGTCTGAGCTGTCGGCGGGGTCCTGACTTCTCTGCGCGGCCTCTGAGTCTCGGCGCCTGCGGTTAGACATGATTTCGAGGTTGACTAACCGCAGAGACCGAGAAACTCAGAGGCTCGCCGTCAGAACCTTTGTCAGTCTCCTCGAACCGGTGATAGACTTCAGCTTAATTTTCGGGGCGCTCCACATCATCATATTAGGAGATGCGGTCTCGATGCAGGCACTCATACTGGCGGGCGGAAAAGGGACTCGACTGCGCCCGCTGACGATGCACACACCCAAACCCATAGTTCCAATCGCCGGCCGTCCCTTCCTCCTATATCAACTCGAACTCCTCAAGCGGGCGGATGTGCGCGATGTGATCCTCTCGCTCTCCTATCAGCCACAGAAGATTGAAGACCGCCTGGGCGACGGAACAGACTTCAACGTGAGAATCAGCTATGCGGTCGAGGTCACGCCGCTCGGGACCGCTGGAGCGTATCGTAATGCAGCCGCGTTGATATCAGAGACAACCGTAGTCTTCAACGGCGACGTTTTGACCGATATCGATATGAACGAGGTGATTCGCTTTCATCGCGAGCGCCAGGCCGCGGCGACTATCGTCCTGACCCCGGTTCCTAACCCGACAGCCTACGGATTGGTCGAGACCGGAGCCGATGGACGGGTGCGTCGCTTCCTCGAAAAGCCCAAGCCCGAAGAAGTAACTTGCGACACGATCAACGCTGGTATCTACATCCTGGAGCCTCGCGTGCTGGATTACGTTCCCGAAGGCGAGCCGTTCATGTTCGAGTACGGTGTCTTTCCTCAACTGCTGGAGCGAGGCGAGCCGTTCTACGCATATACCTGGCGCGGCTATTGGCGAGACATCGGGACGGCCGCAAGTTACCTCCAGGCAAATATAGACGTGCTGGCGGGTGCTGTGAATTTGCTCGGTCGTCCGCCGGCTGAGCGCGGCGACAGATTCGATCCGGCAGCCGAGATCGACAGCGTCTCGGTCGTCGATTCAAGCTGCACCGTGAAAGCCGGAGCGCAAATCATCAACTCGGTTGTGAGCCGAAACTGCTTGATCGAAGAGAACGCGCGCGTAGAAAACTCAGTGGTGCGCGGTGGATCACGCATCGGCATGGGTTCGATCATCACCGGCGCGATCATCGGCAAGGGCTGTCACATCGGCCGCGCGGTGACCGTGGGAAGCCGCGCGGTGCTCGGCGATAAGTCGGTGGTGACAGACTACAGCAACGTTGGGAATGAGGGTTAGGGCGTGGCAAAGACAGGGCCGTCGGGAGTCGAGAATGAATGACGAGTTACCTGCTACGCTCGCATCGTCAACCCTGAACCCCCAGCCCGCCACCCCTTCCAAAGTTCTGGTTCGCGTCCCGAACTGGGTCGGCGACGCGGTGATGGCGCTGCCGGCGCTCCGCGAGTTGCGACGCATTTTCGAAGGCTCGCTCGTCACCCTCGCTGCCCGACCCTGGGTGGCGGGGCTATTTGAAGGCGAAGCTTTAGCCGACACCATCATTCCCTTCCACGACACAAGCGGTCTTCTCAATCGCGCTCGGCATTTTGTTAGCACCGCCGGCCAACTTCGACGCGAACGATTCGACTACGCTGTACTCCTTCCTAACTCCTTCGGCTCGGCAGTCGCGGCGCGCGCGGGTGGCGCGAAAAACATTGCCGGTTATCCGACAGACGGAAGGCGCCGGCTTCTCGACCACATTATTCCGTTTGAGCCGAATCACAAGAAGCTTCATCAAGTCCGCTACTACTTGAACATCGCGGCGCAAATCGAAGGCAAGCTGACTGGTGCGAGTCGCGTTGACTTCGAGCATTGCGAGCCGCGACTTCACGTCGACGAAACACAAAGAGACCGCGCTCGTTTCCTGCTTGAACGATTCGGCATCAAGACGGTGGTCGGTGACCGGTGCCCGGCGGTCGGGAAGGAACAGTTGGCGCCTGACGCAAGACCCGCTCAGAACGAAGCTGACGGAGAAGCTGCTGCCGCCGGCGGCAACGTAAGCCTGACCACTGACAGTCGACGCATTCTGGCGATTAATCCCGGCGCCACCAACAGCACCGCCAAGCGATGGCCGGCAGAACGATTCGCCGAAACCGCCGACCGCCTGAGCGATGAATTCCAAACCGTAATCGTCGGCACAGAGAGCGACAAAGAGGTCAGCGACAAAGTGGCGGCACTAATGAGCACCCGCGCTGTTGTGCTTGCGGGAGAGACCTCGATCGGAGAGCTGAAGGCTGTGCTTGCGTGCGCGGAGCTTGTTGTTTCGAACGACACCGGAGCGGCCCACGTCTCGGCTGCCCTCGGCGTCCCAACGATTGTCGTCTTTGGACCGACCGAGCACATCGCAACACGCCCGTTAGCCAAACACGCCGCGGTCGTTCGTCACGATGTCGAGTGCTCGCCTTGCATGTTGCGGGAGTGCCCCATCGATCATCGTTGCATGACTCGTGTGCAGGTCGAAGACGTCTATCGCGCAGCAAGGCAGCTACTCGCCCGCGCGCAAAACTAGGCTGCCGAAAGTGGGAGTCCGCCACCAAGTCGCAAAGACACGAAGCTGCACCAATCAGTGAATCCGTCGGTTGCGCTTCGTGCTGCTTTGAGGCTTAGTGGCTTAGTGGCGATAAGCCGGTTCAGCATACTGCTAGGAGCCCGAATGGGGTTCCGCTGCAATCTTTAAGGCGCGCCCGTACAACTCGGTCATCTCTTTCAACCTCGAACTCAACTCGGGCGTCAGCATCCCTTGGTTGAATCGCCAGCCCCAATTCCCTTGTTCGCTTGCGGGGAGATTCATCCGCGCTCGCGAATCCAACCCAAACAAGTCTTGAAGCGGCACGATCGCAACGTCCGCCACTGAAGCCAGCGCCGCGCGAATGAAGTCCCAGTGAATCTCCTGCCCGCCGCTGTTCAGATACTCCAAACAGAATTCGTGCTCTTTGTTGATCTGGGCGTTATCGCGAGTCGAGCCAACTCCAGCCTTGCTGTTGAACCATCCAACTACAGTATCGCTGTCGTGGGTGCCGGTATAGACCGTTGCGTTACGAACATAATTGTGTGGCAAGTGGGCATTGTTCGCGTCGCCGCCGAATGCAAACTGCAACACTCGCATGCCTGGCAGTCGAAGGTCATCGCGCAAAGCTTCTACATCGGGCGTGATGACTCCGAGGTCTTCGGCGATTATCGGAAGGACGCCAAACTCTTTGTTCAACGCAGCGAACAGCTCGCGTCCGGGCACCTCGATCCATTTGCCGTGTTCAGCTGTTTCGTCGCCAAACGGTATCTCCCAACAAGCCGCGAATCCTCTGAAGTGATCTATGCGAATCACGTCGGTCATCCCAAGCGCCCACCGCACGCGCTCAATCCACCAACGAAACCCCAACGCGCGCATTTGCTCCCAATCATAAAGCGGATTGCCCCATAGCTGTCCGGTCTTGCTGAAGTAATCCGGGGGCACGCCGGCCACCACTGTCGGACTGCCGTCTTTGTCGAGCTTGAAAAGCTCAGGATGAATCCAGACATCGGCGGAGTCGTAAGCAACGAAGATCGGCATGTCGCCGATGATCTTCAACCCTTTCCGATTGCAGTAACGTTTAAGCTCCATCCACTGTTTGAAGAACAAGAACTGAAAAAACTCATGGGCCTGAATGCTCCCTTGAAGCTTCTCCCGCGCGGAAGCGAGCGCAGTCGGCTCTCGCTTCGCAATCTCCCAATCCCAGGTATTCCAAGCCGCTCCGCCGTGCGCGTCTTTGATCGCTCGATAGAATGCGTAATCATCGAGCCACAGCGCCGCGAATCGTTTGAAGTCTTCGAACTCTTGCCGCAGGCTCGCAGTCGAGTCACCTGTGAACTTCTCGAACGCGCGGGCCAACAAGGCGTTCTTCCACTCTATCACCAGCCCGAACTCGACTCTATCGTTTGAGAAGCTCGGTGCCGATTCGATGTCGTTAGCCGACAACAACCCGTCTTCGACCAGCCGTTCGGGGCTTATCAGAGTGGTCTTGCCAGCGAACGCCGAGAAGCATTGATAGGGTGAGTCTCCAAACCCGGTCGGCCCGAGCGGAAGAAGCTGCCACAGCGACTGGCCGCTTTCCGCGAGGAAGTTGGCAAACTTGTAAGCTTCTTCGCCGAAGTCGCCGATGCCGAACCTGCCCGGCAACGAAGTCGGGTGCAGCAGGATTCCGCTTGATCTCGGGAATCGCATTCAATGTCCTAACTAGCGGTTTTTCCATTAGCCGAGGCGTTCACGCCTGGGCGTTTCGGAGATCTGCGTTATTCTGCGCCATCTGCGGCTCATCTCTCCAGATTCGATCTACTGGGGCAGCCCGCCGGTCGAGATCAACACTCGAAGCGTCACCAAACCCGCGGGCTTGCCCTCGACCTCGATCTTCCATTTCAGCTCATGCCATTCCTTCACGTGACCCGCCGGCGCTACGAGCACGAGCTGCAGCGGATACGCCTGATGCGCAGCCACAGGATAGCTCGAGAAGCGACTTCGCTCGATCCAGTCCGCGGGAATCTCAGTCGTCAGCTTCGCGTCTATTGAATTGTTGGTTTCGTTACGAATGATGAGCGGGACGTTCAATAACTGTCCGGATCCGACGCTGACTTCCGGCGAGACAAGCTTCCCCAAATGGTCGAGGTTGTGCACGCGCCAGAACTCGCGATAAAAGGCCCAGGGCCCGCCAAGCTCCAGCGATACTCCCGCGCGTGGCTCGGGCCGGTACCCGCGAACGGGCGAGAATGAAACGGGCAAGCCGGTCACTCCCTCAAAGATATCGCCGGTAACGCTGCCCTTGACCAGCGATTTACCGAACACAAAACGGTCCGGCTCCTTGATAGCGCTGAAGTCCCCGGTCTCGAGCGCGCGCTTCGCCATCTGCGCTACATCACCCTGTGTTTGATGAAAGCTCGCCTCTTCTGCCGCCAACCTTGCGTAGGGAACTTTGCGTGAAGGCGAGACGTCTGTCAGCGCGTACTGGGGGCCTTTGCCTTCGAGGAATTCGGTGTGAGCCGCGTCTGAGAAGTAGTAGAGCTTCTTAGCCTGCCAGGTGAGAAGACCTTCGGTGAGGTTGCTGATCCGTGTGCGTTCGCGCGGCGCGGAGACTTGCGCGGGGAACACGGTCGGGTCACCAGCCGAATCGAAGGCTTGTGTAGCCAGCACCGCCGCGGCTTGATGGTCGTCGTGATTCTCACCGGCAACGTAGCAAGGCAGCCAGCTCAGAATCACTTCGGGTCTTGTCAGGCGAACGA
>DATMCM010000566.1:0-49395 GCA_035558335.1 Blastocatellia bacterium
GAACAGGCGGTTCATGTTCGACGACATCCCCGAGAACTATAAGAGCCAGACCGCCGACAACGAGGAGGAGGGTTGGCGCTACACTCAAGGAGACAAGAGCGCGCGCCGCCCGCCCGAGCTGCTAACACGAGATCACGTAGCCCGCTGCATCGTCCGCGAAGTCAAAGAGGGACGGGGAAGCCCGCACGGCGGTGTGTTCCTCGACATCTCGTGGATAAAGACCCGCCTGCCAAAAGCCGAAGAGCACATCAAGCGCAAGCTCCCGAGCATGTTTCATCAATTCAAACAGCTCGCGGACATCGACATCACTCGCGAGCCGATGGAAGTGGGCCCGACTACTCACTATATTATGGGCGGGATTCGAGTTGACTCGGACTCGCAGATGTCTAACGTGCCGGGTCTGTTCGCCGCGGGCGAGTGTGCGGCCGGCATCAACGGAGCGAACCGTTTGGGCGGTAACTCGCTCTCCGATCTGCTGGTGTTCGGCAAGCGCGCCGGCGAGCATGCGGCTGGATTCGCTCGTGAGCACGGCCAGGGTCAAGTCGATAGCGGTCAGATTGAGGAGGCGGCTCGAGATGCGCTTGCGCCGTTTGAACGCGGGGACTCTCGGGAAGAGGGTCCCTACAAGATACAGCTTGACCTGCAAGAGATGATGCAGGAACTCGTCGGCATCGTCCGAACGGAAGACGAAATGCAGCGGGCGCTTGATGGAATCGATCGTCTTTGGCAGCGGGCCGGGCGCGTCAGCGTGACCGGCAACCGCGAGTACAACCCCGGTTGGCACACCGCGCTCGACCTGCGAAATCTTCTGACGGTCTCCGAAGCGGTCACTCGTTCCGCGATCGAACGAAGAGAGAGCCGCGGCGCGCAGTTTCGTGATGACTATCCCGGAAAGGATCCAGCCTTCGGCATGATCAACATCGCGGTGCGAAAAGCGGGCGACGGATCGATGCAAGTAGTTCGCGAGCCGATCCCGGAGATGCGATCAGAGCTCAAGCAGGTGATCGAGGAGATGGGCTGATGACTACGGCGGCGTTCAGAATCTGGCGAGGCGACGCAAGTGGCGGTCAGTTCGCGGACCACACAATTGAGGTCGCGTCCGGAATGGTAGTTTTGGACGCGGTTCGCCAGATCCAGGCCGAGCAAGCCAACGACCTCGCTTTGCGATGGAACTGCAAGGCGGGCAAGTGCGGCTCGTGTTCTGCAGAAGTCAACGGCATGCCAAGGCTTATGTGCATGACACGGCTCAGCGAGCTTCCGCTGGAGCAGCCGATCACGGTCGAGCCGATGAAAGCATTTCCCCGGGTCAAAGACTTGATCGCCGATGTCTCGTGGAACTACGAGGTGAAAAAGCGAATCAAGAAGTTCAAGCCTCGGGCGCCTGACGCGGACGATGGTACGTGGCGGATGAAGCAGGAAGACATCGATCGAGTCCAGGAGTTTCGAAAGTGCATCGAGTGCTTTTTGTGCCAGGACGTTTGTCACGTGCTTCGCGAGCACTCGATGCATAATGAGTTCATCGGCCCGAGGTTTCTGGTTTACGCGGCCGCCCTGGAGATGCATCCACTCGATACTGAGAACCGACTCGAAGACTTGAAGGCTGAGCACGGCGTCGGCTTATGCAACATCACCAAGTGCTGCACGAAGGTTTGTCCTGAGAGCATCACGATAACCGACAACGCGATCATCCCGTTGAAGGAGCGAGTCGTCGGCCAGTTCTACGATCCGCTGGCGAAGCTTGTGCGATTGTTTCGCTCTCGCGAGCAGGAGGATCGAAGGAAGTAAATTGCGGTCGTCCCTGGCCGCGGGCTGGATGCTTCGGTAACACGAAGGGAGGCCCGCGGAGCGATGCGCTTACAAGGAGTTGACGATGTTCGATCTCAAGCCACTGACCCCTGAAGCGATTCCCGCGGCACTCGAAAGGGCGACTCGGTACCGACTGCTTAACGAGCCAGGCGCAGCCGAGAGCATATGTCTGGACGTGCTACTGATTGACCCGGACAATCAGCAAGCGCTAGTCACGCTTTTTCTGGCTATGACCGAACGCTTCGAAAAAGGATACGCGGTTGCCGGCACGCGGATTGAAGATGTGCTGGAGCGACTTCGAGATGCGTACGAGCGTACGTACTACACCGGCATATTGTGGGAGCGGCGCGCGAAAGCCCGACTCGCGAAGGGCACACCGGGATCAGAGTTTGCGGCATATGACTGGTTTCGAGAGGGTATGAAGTGGTTCGAGAAAGCGGAAACGATGCGTCCTGCCGGCAACGATGACGCGATACTCCGATGGAACTCCTGCGCCCGAATCATAATGGCAAACAATCTCACTCAGAGGCCCGACGAGCACGCAGAGCACTTCCTGGAATAGGTGAATCCAAACCATTCGGCGCCGATGACGAGCGGGTAGCGAAGCGTGAAGCGTAGTCTTAAGCTGCCCGAGCCTTGCGAAGACTTGCGAGCTTTGAAGCCGCGACGAACAGCAGCGAAAGCGCAATGCAAGCTCCAAGCTCATACTGAAGGTTGAGCGCCGTGTCGCGGTTCCCGGTCAAGTGAATTCTGCCGGACCATCGTTGATCAAACATCCTGAAGATCTCGAACCAGGAGCAAAGTCCAAACGATGTGGTCGCTACGAAGAACGCCAGCAAGTCTCTCGGTAGTGTGGACAGCATGTTCCTCAGACCAACCGTGGCCAGGTCGGTGCGCCGCCTGGCTCGGAGTTCTTTCAACGCAAAGAATAGTCCCGCCGCGGCGATGAACACGATGACTCCGAGAAAATCGTAAAACAAATCATTTGCAGTATCGTCCCACGTGTGAATACGGACAAAGTCGCCGTAGAACAACTCATCCCACAGCTCGAGGATTTCGTACCAGCCGCAGTAAGTGAAGGCTACGCTCGTCGAAAGAAAGGCGAGAAGGCGGCCCGAGAGCTTAAACCCGATTCGCATTGTTCCGGCCCTAAGCAGCCAATACGCCGCGATCGCTGAAAAACCCGAGCCAGCGAAGTGCGCGAACTCATCGTAGTCTCTCAACGGGCCGAACGGGTTGCCGTAAAGCCCGAGCTTATTGCCCAGGATATCGACCGCCACTGCGGCAGCAAGCGAAAAGACGACAAACGGAGGCGCGGCCATTTTTTGTCGGAATCTGAAGTAGAAATAGAAAAATAATAGCAGCGAACAGGTGTACAGAGTGTTCACCGGCCATTCGCGATAAGGCAGCCTGATCAGCAACATCGACTTGCCAGAAAAGCTGAGAATGCAGAACAAGTAGAATTCAATCTGTGTGTAAGTCCATTTGCCGGTTGGCGCGGCAGCCAAGTCATCCATCATCAGCACTCCCACTACAAGGTGGCTCCGAGTTTTCGAGAGCATACCAAAAAACGATCTGACCGCGCAGGCGCTTAGAGTATGAGTGCAGGACTTTGGTTGCTCGCACCTACGTGGTTGGTTTTCAATCGTTCGTGCTAAGTTTTTGATTGCGGGTTTCAACAGAATATGACTTCGACAATCACTGATGACGGCGCTGCGGTCAACGAGGAGCTAGTAGCGCAGCTTGCCCGATTTGCAAACTTCGAGGAGCTTCGGCGGTCCCACTTCTATCATTCCCGGAAAGAGCAGATTCGGGATTTACTGAACGAGGCGCGCATATACCTCACTCCCAAGGCTCGCCCGCGCCTGCAATCATTTCTTAGAGTGGTGGAATGGAACGTCGAGCGGGGCGCGTGTCTGGAAGGAATCATCGAAACTCTGAACCATCATCCGGTTCTCCGGTTCGCGGACCTGTTGCTGCTCAACGAGCTTGACGACGGAATGGTTCGTTCGGGAAACCGGAACGTGACGTTTGAGTTGAGTCGTGCGCTTGAAGCTAGCGCGGTGTACGGCGTCGAATACCTGGAGTTGACCAAGGGCGCAGGCCACGAGTTGGACTTGCCAGGCGATAACACCGCATCGCTGCATGGCAACGCCATTCTCACGAGGCACTCGTTCTCTAATCCCGCAGTCACTCGACTCAACCGCTGTGAGAACAATTTTGAGAGCGCCGAAAGAAGGTTGGGTGGACGTGTTGGTATCGTGATCAACCTCGAAATTGCAGGGGTCCGGCTGATCGCAGCCACCACTCATTTGGATGTCGTCAATTCCCCTAATTGCCGAGCCAAACAGATGCGCGCGATGCTCGAGGCAATAGAATCGCGGATTAAGGCTCCGGGTGCCCACGCTGGTAACGTCGTTGTAGGCGGTGATCTCAATACTCACACATTCGCCAGGGGAGGCCGGCTGCGAGCGATAAAGAATACAACGTTGATTCTTGGCAGCAAGCCGCAGCGCCTGGCCGACCGGCTCCGAAATCCGGAGCGCAAGGAGCCAGCTATCGGGGAGTTCGCGCGCTTTGGGTATGAGGTCCGCGGTCTGAACGATACCGAACCCACCAGCCGAAGCGTCGTGTCAGCGCTTGCCGATTCGAGCGGTCTGCCACTCCCAATGAAATGGTGGGTGAGAAGGCGCGTTCCGCCTGCGGGCTTGCTCCTCGAATTCCGTCTCGATTGGTTGGCTGCTCGGGGCTTGAGGCCGCTTGCAATGGGCGAGGCGACGGACGAACTGACTGGAGTGACAAGTATAGCCCCGCATACGGTCGCTGGGCTTACTCACCAAGGACAATCGGTCTCCGATCACGACCCGATCGTGGTTGACCTTGATATTCCGCTCTAATGAGTCGTTTGGACGCAACAATCCGTCTAGCCGAAGGAATGGCGTAAGGTAAATCCCAGACCAAGCTAGGGTTCGCGAAGCCTCAAAATCGGCTACAAACCACATCAAACTGACCGAACTAGGTAATCACGCTGACCGAAGGGTTCTAGAAGCAGACCTACACAAAGAGGTATATATCTGGATCGGAACTGCCGTCAAAAATAGAGTTACCGCCCCGGGTAAAGATGCCAGTTTGATTGGCATTTAGCTTGTATATTCAGTCGCTGGCCCTGAAACAATTCAACGCTATTCACTACCCCAATCGAGGGTGCGAACGTGAAGCAAAAGCGCAGGAGAGCCAACCTAAGGATGTGTCAGATTGATGTCAGAGTAAGCGTTTCGCCGACGCTTGCTGTCCAATCCGATACTCCGTTGGTGATATTCCGCGAAGGATCGCGGGAAGGAGAGCAGTAACAATGAACGATAGAATAGTCTGCAACGGAACGATCTGGGAGACGGGCTGCTAGCCAGCTCGGCTCTCGCGATGGGGCGTTTGCGAAGCCGAAGGCTGCGCGCGGTCCAGCAACGACGCGATGATTGCCCGGCTTCAATCAGAATCAGTTGACCGAGAACTCAGCCACGGCTCGTGAGCAACGAATGGGCTCGATAGAACCAATCAAGAGCGATCTCCGAAGCTACCGTCCCAAGGGAGTAGCTCTCCTCGCTGTCTTGACCGTCATCGGGGCCGCGTTGATACTGGTTTCGCTGGCTGGAGTCGTCGCCGAGCCGCCAGAGTTGATGCTGATATGGGCGTTGCTGGCGATGGTCATCACTTTTACATCGGCGCGGTATCCGATTCGCTTTCCCGGCACCAACACCAGCGTATCGGTTTCTGAAGCGCTAATGTTTTTCGGAGTGATTGTACTAGGCCCTTATCACGGAACTCTGCTGGCCGCGTTCGAAGTGGTGGTGGCCGTCCGGCGACTGAAGATAAAGCCCAGCTTGCAACTGTTCAATGTTGCAAATGTAACCATCTCATTCTTCGTAGCCGCCAAGCTCTACTATTCGATAGCTGAGTTTCTCTCGGCGCAGCATCTGTCCGAAGGACTGGGGCAGGCGGTGCTCGAATTTGCCTTGCCGCTTATCGCTCTTGCCTTCGCGTATTATCTGCTTCATATCCTGGTCCTCGCGGCGATGTCTGCCGCGCGTGGAACAAACAACGGGCAGGCGGTGCGCGACACATTGCCTTGGGAGCCGGTCACCTATCTGGCTTGTGCGACTATAGCAGGCATGGTGCACTACGCCTTCCTCAACAAGGGCCTGGTGACCACAGCGGTATTACTCGTTCTGGTGCTGCCGATACCCATCATCATCTACTACACGTTCAAGACATATCACGACAAGCTTGGCGAGCAGGAGAGTCACTACAAAGAACTCACCAGCATCTACGATTCGATTCTCGAAATGTTAGCGATGGCCATCGATGCGAAGGATGACGTTACCCATGATCACATTCAGCGGGTAAAGCTGTTCGCACGAAGAATGGGGGAGACGGTTGGCCTGTCTGCACTCGAGATAGAAGCGTTGAAAGCTGGTGCGTTGCTGCACGACATAGGCAAGATCGGAGTGCCTGCTTACATCCTGAACAAACCAGGAAAGCTCACTGAACACGAGTTCGAGCAGATGAAGATGCACACGATCATCGGCGCAGATATGCTCTCGAACGTAGACTTTCGGTACCCGGTCGTTCCCATCGTGCGTCATCATCACGAGCGCTGGGACGGGCGGGGCTATCCCGACGGGCTGACTGGAGAGGCGATACCCATTACCGCGCGGATCCTTACGCTCGTGGACAACTACGACGCGCTGCGTTCAGATCGACCCTACAAGACCGGAATGACTCGCGAAGAAGCGCTGGCTTACATTAGGCAGAACGCCGGTACATTCTTTGATCCGAAGCTGGTCGAGATCTTTCTTGCGATGGCAGACGAGCTTGAAGTGGAAGCGGCCAGCTTCAGGGCAGCCGCACCCAGCAACAAACGAAGCAAGTCTACCGCCGCGATGGCAAACGCGAAGCCGGCGGCCGGGCTCGAGACCGCGCCTCAACTCGACCGCGCGACCGCTGCACTCAACTCAATAGCCGAAACTAATCAGCGAGTGACCGCGCTATATGAGATGTCGCGCACTCTGTCCAGTATCCTGTCGGTCGAAGACACGGTGGCGATCCTCGCCAACCGGCTGTCGAAGCTCATACCGTTTACAACGTGCGCAATATCGCTCTTCGACGCAACCCGCTCCGAGTTCGAGATTGTCCACGCGGTCGGGCTTAACGCAGACAGATTCTTGAAACGAAGAATGCCTGCTGAAGCCGGAATAACCGGCTGGGTCATGACCAATCAGCGGCCCATGTTCAATACCAATCCGGTGCTCGACTTGGCCTTTCTCGGCTCAGAGATCGCTGGCGAGTACAAAGGTGTTATCGTTTATCCGCTTGTGAAGAATGGCGAAGCACTCGGGGCGATCGCGCTCTACTCCACGGAGATTGCCGCATACGGCAGCGAGCATATTCAACTAATGGAGTCGGCATCACAACCCGCATCCGACGCCATACACAATGCGCTTGCCTTCGAGCAAGCGCAGCAGGCCGCGTTCATCGATCCGGTGACTGGGCTCGCCAGCCTGCGGGCACTTACCTCACAGTTCGAACGTGAACGATCCAGAAGCCAGCGACTCGGTCTACCGTTGTCGCTGGTAGCGATCAGCGTTACCAGACTCGATGCGGCCGTGCTTATCGGAGAGAACGCGATAAACCAGCTCGGGAGGCTCATTAGGCAGCACGTGCGCGAGACCGATCTGGTTGCTCGCCAGAGCGACGACACGTTTGTTGTACTGCTCCCCGAAAGCGGGCAGGACGACGTCAGCGACGTTCGTCGACGAATTCGCGTAGCCGTGGAAGAGCTGGCTTTCGCCGGCGGCGTTTCTGTAAGCCTGGGCTCAGCCACAAGTCCCGGTGATGGCAGCACCTTCGCGGAACTCTTCCGAGCGGCCTCTCTCGACTGCGTGTCCAGCCGCGATAGCCTCGAAATGATCCATGGCGACTTGGACCAGGTGATGGCTCTCCAGTCACGATAACTTCGATCCTTACCCGCTTGAATTTCACACGGTAGACTGTTAGCCCGATTAGACGCTCAGCTACAAACTGATCGCGCGTCGTATCCCGCATCCCACGCCGTCCAGGCACCTCCCGTTTGACACTAAACCTGTCAGGTGGCAACCTTGACCCGTCTTGCAGACGAAGGGAAGGCGGGCGTGTATCGAATTGGCATCAACGATCTCAAGCTGGGATTCATTGGCGGGACCGGCGAAGAGGGAAGAGGGCTGGCGATGAGGTGGGCGCTAGCTGGCGCCCAGGTTACGATCGGGTCGCGTGCTATCGAAAAAGCTAAGAGCACGGCCGATGAGCTGAACTCGATAATAGGCGACGCGCGGATCGGCTACGCTACGAATCAAGCTGCCATCGCCGGGTCTGAGTTCGTGCTCTTGACGGTGCCGTTCGCGCACGCTGCTTCAACTCTCGAAAGTCACCGTCAAGACTTTCGGGAGGGTTCTATATTGATCGATATCACGGTGCCCGTTTCATTCGAGCAGGGGAGAGTGCGCTACATCGAACTGCCCGAAGGTTCCGCCAGCGAGCATCTGCAGGCGCTTCTGCCGGCCAACATTTCGCTGGTCGCCGCTTTCAAGACCGAGCCGGCCCACCTTCTAGCCGATACGCACGAGAGCCTCGACTGCGACTCTTTTGTAGCAAGCGATTCAAAAGAGGCTAAGATGCGAGTGATCGACGCAATCAAGTTCATCGAAGGGCTTCGGCCGGTGGATGCCGGAGTGTTGTACAGTGCTCGCACGCTGGAGCGAATGACCGTCCTCGCCATAGGCATCAACCGTCGCTACAAAGTGAAGACCGCACGCTATCGAATAGTCGGGTTGTGAAGCTGCTCTGGCGTGCCGGAGCGCGCGTCGCTCACTCGCTGCGCGAACCGGGCGCCTGCGGGCAGAAGCACGCCTCAAAAAACTATGAAAGTTACAGCCCTTGCAGGTGGAATCGGAGCTTCGAAACTCCTGGTGGGACTTGCGGGGGTGATGCCCCCGGACGACATAACAGTCATAGCAAACACTGGCGACGACATAGAGCTATTCGGGCTTCGCATCTGTCCCGATCTAGACACCGTCAATTACACGCTGGCTGGCGTGGTGAATCAGCAAGTCGGATGGGGGCTTGCCGGCGATACTTTCGAGTCGTTGAAATGGCTAGCTCGCTACGGAGAAGACATTTGGTTCAAACTCGGCGATCGGGATCTTGCCACTCACGTTTATCGCACAAGTCAGCTCAGGCTGGGCAGTTCGCTCACCGAAGTCACAGATCAGATTAGCCGTTCGCTCGGAGTCCGCTCGAGAATACTTCCGATGAGCGACGCTTACACACCAACGCAAATCGCGACCGATGAAGGCGAGATGCACTTTCAAGAGTACTTCGTGAAGAGACAGTGCGAGCCTCGAGTAAGAGGAATTCGGTTTGACGGAATTGAGTCGGTGCAGCCGGCGCAAGGCGTGCTCGACTCGATCCTGGACGCCGATGCGGTGATCGTTTGCCCGAGCAACCCCTTTATCAGCATCGGCCCGATACTCGCAGTGCCGGGGGTGCGGGATGCGCTGCGGCGGACTCGTTCAACGGTCATCGCGATTACGCCAATCATCGGAGGGCGCGCGTTGAAGGGCCCAACTGCGGATATGCTTCGCGACCTGGGGCACGAAGTCTCCGCCCAAGCGGTCGCCGCGATGTATCAAGACTTCCTGGATATTTTTGTTCTCGATGTAACGGACGCGAGCGTTGGACCGGCAATCGGCGCACTCAACGTGGACGTGCGCAGCACTGACACGCTGATGAACACGTTGGCAGAGAAAGAGAGGTTGGCGCTGAGCGTGCTTGGCATGTGTCGAAGAGATGCGCGCGCGACTCGTTGATATGAAGGCGCTTCTCATCCCTCTCAAGAATTCCGCGAATTCGAAGACTCGTCTCGCCGGATTACTGTCGGCCGAAGAAAGAGCGCAGCTTGCATGGGCGATGTTCGAGGATGTGAGCCGCGCGGTTTGTACAACGACCGCGCCTGACCGTGTAGTCCTGGTTTCGAGCTTTGAACCGGCGTTAGAACACGCGCGAAGTCACGATTGGGAAGTGCTGATCGAAGAGTCTCAGCTGTCGGAAAGCGCATCTGTTGACTGGGCGTCTCGTGTGCTCGCGGAACGCGGCTTCAATACAGTGATGCGGCTGCCCGCGGACATTCCGCTGGTCGAAGCGCGAGACATCGACGAGTTGTTTTCGATCGAGCTTCGACGTCCCGCAGCCGTGCTTGTCCCGTCGCGCGAAGGGACGGGCACGAACGCGATCATCCGAACGCCGCCTGATCTGTTTCCGTCGCGCTTCGGCTCGAACTCTCTAGCGTTGCATTCGGAGGAAGCCGCGCGGGCCGGCATCGAGTGCATGATCGTCAACAACACACGCATCGCACTAGATATCGACGAGCCGTCGGACATCAGATTTCTGCTTGAGGCTTCGAAGGAGACTGCGACTTCACACGCGCTCGCCGAGATGCGGGTCGCCGACAGACTCCGCGGTTTGGCGGCTGTGCGAGAGAAGGATCACGGCCCGCCCACAGAAGCGAATCCGCCAAGGCCGTGAGCTGGATTTTCGGAGTGTTTGTGTCGATTCAAGAGATCAGAGTTATTGGCGTGCCCGGGTTGCCCGAAGTGGTCGAGGGCGACGACGTTGCCTCGTTCATCGTCAAGGCCGTGCGCAATGCCAGTCTGGAGGTCTTCGATCGCGACATCTTCGTCATCGCACAGAAGATAATCTCCAAAGCGGAAGGCCGCACGATCCGGCTCGATTCGATCGAGCCCTCGCCTCGCGCTCGCGAGTGGGCTCAAGCCTTTGACAAAGATCCGCGGCTGGTTGAAGTTGTGCTTCGCGAATCGAAGCGAATCGTCCGAATGGAGCGCGGCGTCCTGATCGCCGAGACTCAACACGGCCTGATATGCGCGAACGCCGGCGTCGATGCATCAAATGTAGAAGAGCACACGGCGCTCCTGCTTCCAGAGGACCCCGACGCTTCAGCAGGCAGAATTCAGAAGAATCTCGAAATGCGCTTCGGCGTGTCTTTGGCGGTAGTTATCTCCGACACGTTTGGCCGTCCGTGGCGCGAAGGGTTAGTCAACGTCGCGATCGGCGTCGCGGGCCTTGCTCCGTTGATTGATTATCGCGGCGACACTGACTCGCATGGACGCCCGCTTCGAGTGACTGTCATAGCGGTAGCCGATGAAATCGCCTCGGCAGCGGAATTGGTGATGAAGAAAAAGGACGGCGTGCCGGTGGCAATCGTGCGAGGCTATGACTACTCCGCGCGCGAAGCCTCTGCCCGCGAGTTGATACGTGAGCCTGGACTTGACTTGTTTCGGTGAATGCACCGACGTGATAGAATCACGACGTTTGTCTTCGGATAGTGTGAAATGAAGCGTGTAATGTGGATTGAGAATAAAAGCGAAGGAATCGTGGGACCGGCGCGGATTGGTTGGGTCGACGTAAAAGATAGAGGTAAGAGACTGATCTATCGCGAGCGGTCGTTTAGATCTTTGAGAGGAAGCGGCTTCAAGGCTAACTATTACGACGTCGGCACAGGAGAAAAGTATTGGATTACCGGTTGCAGAAAAGACGGGCGGAATGCTCTGTACAACACCGACGTCGACGTTGACGAAGATGCGTTAGAGGAATATTGGGTTGTTATTCGCAATGAGCCCGACAAGAGGAAGACTAAACGATTTCGTGCCGAGGGGAAGTATTGAAAGGGTGGCTGAAAGCTTGGACGCGCGGATCCTGTAAGGACTGCGACCGGCACGCTGTTGGTGTTGTTTAGTAGTGAGTTGTACATCACTTTCGAGGTGAGCCATGTTCACACGACGAACTTTCTTGAGATCAATCGGCGGCGTGACTGCTGCAAGTGCGCTCGCGTCAATCAAAGAAGGTGGCATCGAACGTGTTTTGGCGGCAACGCACGGGGTTGACGACTCCCCGGCAAAGCTCGCCGGAGACGAGAGTTTCTGGCGTGAGATCCAGCAAGCCTTCTCCGTCGATCGCTCGATCATCAACCTGAACAACGGCGGGGTCAGCCCTTCGCCTCGCGTCGTCCAGGAAGCGATGGCACGCCATCTGGCTTACTCCAACGAAGCGCCGGTCTACACGATGTGGCGGATCCTAGAGCCTCAAATCGAAGCGGTTCGCCAGCGGCTCGCGGCAAGCTTCGGCTGCGATCCGGAAGAAATGGCAATCACTCGCAACGCAAGCGAAGCGCTCGAGATCTGCATCTTCGGCCTCGACCTAAAGCCCGGCGATGAAGTGCTCACCACAAATCAGGACTACCCCCGAATGCTCACTTCGTGGCGGCAACGCGAGCGCCGTGAAGGTATCAAGCTGAACTTGATCTCGTTTCCGGTTCCGCCGCCGTCGATGGATGATCTCGTAGCGCGCTTCGAGCGCGCCATCACCCCGCGCACTCGCGTCATTCAAGTTTGTCACATCACCAACCTGACCGGTCAGATTTTCCCGGTGAAACGGATCTGTCAACTCGGCCGCGAGCGCGGCATCGAAGTCATCGTGGACGGCGCTCACGCCTTCGCTCATTTCCCGTTCAAGCACGCCGACCTCGACTGTGACTACTACGGTACAAGCTTGCACAAGTGGTTGCTCGCGCCGCACGGCACCGGTTTTCTCTACGTGCGAAAGGCCAAGATCGGTAAGCTGTGGCCGTTGATGGCCGCCGATAAGAAACAGGACAACGACATCCGCAAGTTCGAGGAGATCGGCACCCACCCCGCGGCCAATCACAACGCCATTGCAGAGGCTCTGACTTTTTACGAAGGCATCGGTCCCGAACGCAAAGGGGCGCGGCTTCGGTACTTAAAAGACCGGTGGGCGAGGAGGCTCGAAGCTCAGAAGGGCGTGCGAGTGCTGACGCCTTTCGACCCGCAACAATCTTGCGGACTCGCGCTGCTTTCGATCGAAGGAATGGACCACCGCAAGCTCGGGGATCACCTCTGGGACCGGTATCGAATCCTCGCTACGCCGATAGAACACGAAGAGTTCAAGGGGCTGCGCGTCACGCCCAACGTCTACACGACTATCAGCGAGATCGATACGTTCTGCGACGCGGTGGAGAAGACTTTGCGATCTGGGCTGTCGGCGTAGTCTATGTTCATTTCGCCCGAAAGAGCGGTTCTCGATCGGATAGACGAACTCGCCGACGAGATGGGTGAGTTCCTCAAGCAGATCGTTCGTATTCCAACCACAAACCCGCCGGGTGAGAATTACGCGGACTGCGCGAAGGTGATTGGCGGCAAGCTGGTCGAATTTGGCTACGACGTAACCTACGTCGAAGCAAGCGGCCGTCCCGAGTGCACGCAAAAGCATCCGCGAGTCAACGTCATCGCCCGTGTGTCGGGCGAGAGCTTTCACCCGACGCTTCACTTCAACGGCCACGTGGATGTGGTTCCGGCCGGCCATGGATGGACCGTCGATCCTTTCGCTGCAGTCGAACGGGACGGGAGAATCTATGGCCGCGGTGTGACGGATCAGAAGGCTGGTATTGCGGCGTCGATCTTCGCCGTCGAGGCAATACGACGGGCGGGAGTAAAGCTCGCGGGTTCGATCGAGCAGAGCGCGACTGTCGATGAAGAGAGCGGAGGTTTTTCGGGAGTCGGGTTTCTATCGGAGCACGGTTACATCAGACCTGACCTGGTTGACTACGTTATCATCACCGAGCCGCTCGATTACGATCGCATTTGTCTCGGTCATCGAGGTGTCTACTGGTTTGAGGTTTTGATGCGCGGACGGATCGCTCACGGGAGCATGCCTTTTCTTGGCGAGAGCGCCATCGATCGAATGGCTCGGTTGATCGAACGAGTCGAGCGAGAGCTCAAGCCGAAACTTGCCGGCCGGCGCACCCGAATGCCGGTTGAGCCGGAAGGCGCGCGCAGTGCTACCATCAACTTGAACTCGATCTTCGGCGGACAACAGCTCGACGCTCCGCAGACGCCGTGCGTCGCCGACGCTTGCCGTGCGATCTTTGATCGGCGCTTTCTTATCGAAGAAGGCCCCGACGACGTTCGCGCAGAGTTTGTCGATTTGATAGAGCGAATGCGAGTTGAAGATCCAAGCCTGAGCTACGATCTTAAGGACTTAATGCTTGTGCACCCGACGATGACAGACCCGGCGTCGCAACTCGTCTCGACGATGCGTGAGGTCGTGCGCGAGAGGGTCAACCGCGAAGTACCGCTGATCGCGAGTCCCGGGACCTATGATCAAAAACACTTCGCTCGGATTGCGGGCATCGAGCAGTGCATCGCTTACGGCCCGGGCATTTTGAGCATGGCGCATCAGCCGGACGAGTATTGCGAGATCGAGCACTTGAAGGAAGCGTCGAAGTGCATGGCGATCGGCGCGATGAGGCTACTCGGAGTGGTCAACTGACTTACCAAGGTTCGGAGACTTAGCGTAGTGAGGTCATCAAAAAAGAGCCACACGACGCGGCGCGAGCTTTTGCGCGGAGGGCTCGCGGCTGCCTCCCTGGGATTGCTGGGCAATGACTCTGTCGCCGGTTCCACCGAATCGCCCGACAAGAGCTCAATCACCGATGTAGCCGGAATAAAAGTCGGCCATTTCACCGACTCCCGCCGCCCGACCGGTTGCACTGTAATCCTCGTCGAAGAAAGCGCAGTCGCCGGCGTGGATGTTCGAGGCGCGGCGCCGGGAACTCGCGAAACTGATCTGCTCGATCCGGTAAACACTGTTCAAGCCGTTCACGCGATCGTGCTTGCCGGAGGAAGCGCGTTCGGGCTGGACGCCGCGAGCGGCGTAGTGCGCTATCTCGAAGAGCGCGGTATCGGATACAACGCAGGCGTCGCCAAGGTGCCCATCGTGCCGGCCGCAATCCTGTTCGATCTCGGAGTCGGCGACGCGAAGATTCGCCCCGACGCTGAGGCCGGATACAGAGCTTGTAAGGCCGCTTCGGCAAACGCTCCTGCCGAGGGCAATGTCGGAGCCGGCGCCGGCGCGACCGTGGGAAAACTCTTCGGGATGTCGCGAGCTATGAAGAGCGGCATCGGCACTTCTGCGATCAAGCTTGAGTCGGGAGTGACGGTCGGAGCCATCGTAGCGGTGAATGCGGTTGGAGATGTCTTTGATCCATCGATCTGCAAACCGATCGCCGGCGCGCGAACAAAAGACGGCAAGTCGCTGGTGAATGCGATGGCTGCAATCATCGGAGGCGACCCTCTGCCTCCGCTGCTGACAGGCACGGCGACGACGATCGGAGTAGTAGCGACTGACGCAGTGTTGACCAAGGCTCAGGCTAAGAAAGTCGCGCAGATGGCTCACGACGGATTGGCCCGCGCGATCAACCCGGTTCACACGGCGGCTGATGGCGACACGATCTTCGGGCTCGCGACCGGCAAATCTACGAAGCCTGGGAACGTTACCTTGATCGGCGCGCTTGGTGCGGAGGCGATGTCTCGCGCGATAGTACGAGCGATTCGCGCCGCTCGGGGGATCGCCGGTCTACCGAGTGCTTCTGACATGAGCTAAGCTCGCACGCAGTTAGGCGCAGGTTAGGTCCTGCCGCAAACTCTCGCGCCAGATCGTGACTTCATGATCTTTCTCTCAATCCTCATCATCTACGCTGGGCTGATTATCGCGCTCGGAGCGTTCGTCTCGCGGAAGGCGCGCACTTCAAACGACTTCTTCGTCGCCGGTCGAAGGCTCGGTGCGGGACTCATCTTCTCGACTCTGCTCGCCGCAAACATCGGAGCCGGCTCGACGGTTGGAGCTACCGGGCTCGGCTATCGCGACGGACTGTCGGCGTGGTGGTGGGTAGGTTCGGCGGGCATCGGGTCAGTGATTCTCGCTCTCACCGTCGGGCCGAGGATCTGGCGCGTGGCCCGCGAGCGAAACCTTTACACCGTCGGCGACTATCTGGAGTTCCGTTACAACCGAACCGTTCGCGGTCTGGTAGCCTTGCTCCTTTGGATCGGCTCGCTGTCGATTCTCGCCGGGCAGTTGATCGCAGTCGCGTGGATACTGAACGTGGTGAGCGGATTGAGCAAGCCAGTCGGTTGCCTGATCGCCGGGGCGGTGATCACTGCTTACTTCACGTTGGGAGGCTTGCACGCGGCTGCTCGGGTGAACGTGGTCCAACTAACCGTGAAGCTTGTCGGCTTCGCCGCGGCGTTGATTTACCTGGTGAATGCGGGTCACGGCCTTCAAGAAATAAGAGCCTCGGTGACCGCCGTTCTTCCGGCCGGCCAGAGCAGCGCATTCTTCGGATTCGTCGGCAAAGGCTGGCCGTCGGTATTGCGCTACGTTGTGATACTCGCGCCGTCTTTTGTTATCTCGCCCGGCTTGCTGCAAAAGATCTTCGGCGCGCGCGATGAGCGAGCGGTCCGTGCAGGTGTCGGATTGAACGCAGCGGGGTTGCTGGCCTATGCGATTGTTCCGATTCTGATCGGAATCATCGCGCGCGGCCGCTTTTCGGAGCTTCCAAACCACGAGCTGGCGCTTCCGACACTATTGACTCAAGCTCTGCCGCTCTGGCTGGGTGCGTTGCTGCTGGGCGCAATCTTCTCCGCGGAGTTGAGCGCGGCAGATGCAGTATTGTTCATGCTCAGTACTTCGTTAAGCAAAGACCTGTACAAGGGATTCATAAACCGGCGAGCCGACGACGCCCAGTTGATGCGCATTGCGCGAGGATCAGCCGTCGCGTGCGGTGTTGTGGGTGCGTTGCTGGCGATGTTACTGCCCACCGTGATTTCGGCGTTGACGATCTTCTACACTCTTTTGACCGCCGCATTGTTCTTGCCGTTGATCGCGGGGCTATACTCGACGCGAGTGACTGCGCGCGCGGCGATTTCCGCCATGCTCACGTCGGTAGCGGTTGTTGTCGCATCGGAGTTGTTGACTGAGGGGCAAGGCTGGTGGCACGTTCCTGGGACAGTGCTTGGCTTCGCAGCGGGGGCGCTGGCGATGTTCGTGGTCAGCTTCGCAACCAGAGGAAGCTCCAGCGACGGAACAGGCGAAGCGCTGGACCAAAGCCCAGAAATCCATGATCCGAAATCGGTTGAGACATGAACTACGAACAACTTTTTCGCCTCGAGGGCCGCATCGCCGTCGTGATCGGCGCCGGGTCGGGGATCGGACAAGCGGCTGCGAAGGGGCTGGCGGCGCACGGAGCGTTTGTCGTTTGCGCTGATTTGAACCAGGACGCGGCGCAGCTTACAGCGGATCAAATGGGCCCTGAGCATGGCCGGGCATGCGCCGTGGACATCACCAATACTCAAAACGTCACCGAGTTGTTGCAAGGCGTCGTCGGCGAAGACGGACGGATCGATGTCGTGGTGACAACGCCCGGCACAAACGTGCGCAAGCCGATCAACAACTATCGAGATGAGGAATTCGATCGCGTGGTCGAGCTCAACTTGAAAGGAACCTTTCGGGTCTTGAGACACGCCGGCAGGATAATGACCGAACAGCGTCGCGGAAGCATCATTGCCTTTTCATCGATTCGATCGCAGGTGGTAGAGCCGGGGCAGGGAGTCTATGCCGCAACAAAGGCGGGTATCGTGCAGCTGGTGCGGGCGCTCGCAACCGAACTTGGACCCCACGGCGTGCGAGTCAACGCCATTGCGCCCGGAGTCGTGGACACCCCGCTAACGAGTCAGATCAAAGACCGGCCCGACTGGTATGACGCCTACGCCGCTAAGAGCGTGTTCAATCGGTGGGCAAGCGTGGATGAAATGGTGGGCCCGGTAGTTTATCTCGCTTCGGATGCGTCGAGCTACGTGACCGGCAGCGTGTTGGTCGTTGATGGCGGATGGACTGCGGCGGATGGAAGGTTCACGCCCCCGGTATGAGTCGTCAAGCTTGGCCGATCTGCAAACGTCGATGCTATACTAGCTTCAGCGAGAATCGTTTTTAGTTTCCGCGCCGCACCGCTAATCTTTGGCTGGTGACTTCCCGTACTCCCTGCCCAGCAAGTCGGCTCGTACGCTATTTGCGCCGTGCGCGGACTGAAATTGAGCCAGGAGACTGAGAATTGATTCTTCAGGATGAACCTTCCTTGCTAGAGCGGATCATCAGGGTCCTGAACTATCCGTTTGTAAATCAAACGGAGTTCAAGGTCTCGATCTTGAGCCTTCTTCTGTTAGTCACAATTATCGGCATCGCGACGATTATCTCCCGCTACGTCAGGCGTTTCTTGGAGAGTCGCGTACTGCCCAGAGTGAATGTAGAGGCCGGACTGCGTTACACGCTGCTCAGGCTGGTGCACTATGCGGTCATCGTGCTCGGCGTCCTATACGCATTGAAGATCGGGTTAAGCGTCGACCTGACTAGCGTCGCGGTGATTCTGGGTTTTCTGTCGGTCGGCATTGGCTTCGGGCTCCAGTACATCGCCTCTGACATGGTGTCGGGTTTCATACTGCTGTTCGAGAGACCAGTGCGGGTCGGCGACCGCATCAGGCTGAAGGACGGCTTCGAGGGAAGCGTCGAAAAGATAAGCCTTCGTTCGACCACGATACTGACAAACGAAAACCTGGCGGTAATCGTGCCAAACTCGAAGCTGGTTCAAAATGAGTTGATAAACTATTCCTACCCCACCCAGAAGGTGCGGCTTAACATCCCGGTCGGCGTTGCCCACGGAAGCGACCTTGAAAAGGTGTCGGAAGCGCTGTTGCAGGCCGCTCAGTCAGTGGACGAGGTTTTGGCGGATCCGGCACCACGGGCCCACTTCAGCGGGTTTGGCGACTCCTCTCTCAATCTGGAGATTCGGGTTTGGATAAACGAGCCCCACAAACATCCTCAAATTCGCAGCAGCATAAACTTCGCGATCGACCGCGTGTTTCGAGAGTACAACATCGAAATACCGTTCCCGCGTCGCGACGTTCACCTGCACCCGTCCCCGATGAAGATCAGCAACGATGAGTCGAGTACACCCGCAACAAGCACGGCGGAACGATAATCAGCGATACGGTGTGATTGTCGCGAGCGCACAACACCTGACGGTGTTCTCCAAAAGACACAGACGACGCGGCGCTTAGCCAAGAGAGAACATTCGAATCTGGATACCATTCTCGCGGTGCTCTCTCCTTGACGATCAACAATTCGCATCCCTAAACTAGAGTTCCTTTCCCAGAGCACTTGAAAGTTGAAAACGTAACCTGCGTGTTTTTCACGCGGTGCATTCGAGTTGGCTAAGCTTATGACACACAACCTCTTCAACTCGCTCCAGACCTTCACCGCGGGAAGCCGCACGGGCAAGTTCTACTCGCTACCCGAACTTGAAAAGCAGGGCATCGGCCATACATCTAAGCTCCCGGTCAGCATTCGAATCGTCCTCGAATCGGTCTTGCGGAATTACGACGGCAAGCGAATCACCGAGGCGAACGTGCGCCAAATGGCTGGCTGGCAACCGAACGCGGAACGCACGGAAGAGATTCCGTTCGTTGTCGCGCGAATTCTGTTGCAAGACTTTACCGGTGTTCCGCTGCTGGTCGACCTGGCGGCTATGCGATCGGCGGTCGCGCGGCTCGACAAGGATCCGAAAATCATCGAGCCGCTGGTGCCCGTCGATCTGGTCATCGACCACTCGGTGCAGGTCGACGTCGCGAGCACGTCCGACGCGCTGCGCTTGAATATGGAGATGGAGTTTAGACGCAACCGCGCGCGCTATCAGTTTTTGAAATGGGGCATGCACGCTTTCAACAGCTTCAAGGTCGTGCCGCCCGGCATCGGCATCTGTCATCAAGTCAATCTCGAATACCTGGCGAAGGGCGTTCAGGAGTCCAACGGCGTCTTCTATCCCGACACGCTGGTCGGCACCGACTCGCATACCACGATGATCAACGGCCTCGGCGTCGTAGGCTGGGGCGTGGGCGGCATCGAGGCGGAGGCGGGGATGCTCGGCCAACCCGTCTACTTTCTTACGCCCGACGTCGTCGGTGTGGCTATGACGGGCAAGCTCAATGAAGGCGTCACCGCCACCGATCTTGTACTGACCATCACCGAGATGCTTCGAAGGGCAAGAGTGGTCGGCAAGTTTGTCGAATACCACGGGGAAGGGGCGGCTTCCTTATCGGCGACCGATCGCGCCACGATCGCAAATATGTCGCCCGAGTACGGCGCGACGATGGGCTTCTTCCCGGTAGATGAGGAGACTTGCTCTTACTACAAAGCGACCGGCCGCTCGGATGAGCAAGTCGAGTTGATCCGAGGCTACTTCAAGGCGCAGGGCATGTTCGGAATCCCAGCCAAGGGCGATTGCCAGTACAGCAGCGTGCTCGAATTGGATCTGAGTTCGGTCCTTCCAAGCGTTTCTGGTCCAAAACGCCCGCAGGATCGCATCACCCTTTCGGATCTCAAGAGCAAGTTTGTCGAGGTTCTTCAGAAGCCGCTTGGCGAGAACGGCTACAACAAGTCGAGCGATGAGATCGGCCAACGTTTCCCGGCAACGATCGGCGCGGCGCACAACGGCAAGCTCGGCGGGGGCGGCGAACAAAGCTCGGAGACCGCGCCTGTTGTGGCGAAAGATACGACCACTGCAGAGGACACAAACGTCGGCACCGAAATCGAGATGATGAACAACCGGCCGACGCCGGACCATGTGGGTGCGTCGCTCGTGGATGCCCAGCGAGGAGTCAGGGTCGATCTTGGTCACGGCGATGTGCTGATCGCGGCAATCACTTCTTGCACTAACACCTCGAACCCGAGCGTCATGCTTGCGGCTGGATTGCTTGCCAAGAAAGCGGTCGAGAAGGGATTGACCCTCAAGCCCACAGTGAAAGCCTCGCTTGCGCCGGGTTCGCGGGCGGTGACTGATTATCTTGCAAAGACCGGGCTTCAACCGTATCTGGATCATCTCGGGTTCAATCTGGTCGGGTACGGATGCACGACCTGCATCGGCAATTCCGGCCCGCTCGATGCGGGCATCGAAGACGCGCTCAGCAAAAACGACATCGTCGCCGCCAGCGTATTGAGCGGCAATCGCAACTTCGAAGCGCGCGTTCATCAGAGCATAAAAGCGAACTTCTTGATGAGCCCGCCGCTTGTCGTCGCGTTCGCGCTTGCAGGCCGAGTCGACATAAATCTCTCCGAAGAACCGATCGGCAGAGGCAGAGATGGGAGCAGCGTCTTTTTGCGCGACCTCTGGCCCACCAGCGAAGAGGTCCGCGAGTTGATGCGCGCGGCCTTTGATCCTGCGACCTATCGCCGGTTGTACAGCAGCTTTGTCGAAGAGAACCCGATGTGGAACGAGATTCCAACCACAATCGGCGATGTTTACGAATGGGATCCGGAATCGACTTACATTCAAGAACCGCCGTACTTCCAGGGATTCGCGATGCAGCCAGGCGCTGTGACCCCGATCAAGGGCGCTCGACCGCTTGCGATCTTCGGCGATTCGGTGACTACCGATCACATCTCGCCGGCAGGGGCGATAAAGCCGACTTCACCGGCGGGACTGTACCTTCAACAGAAGGGCGTGCCGGTCTCGGAGTTCAACAGCTATGGCGCGCGGCGGGGCAACGATCGAGTGATGACGCGCGGGACATTCGCAAACGTCCGCATCAAGAATCTGATGGTGCCCGGAGTCGAGGGCGGCGTGACCGTTCATCAACCGGAGGGCCAGGTGATGAGCATCTACGACGCGGCGATAAAGTATCAGGCCGCCGACGTCCCGCTGATGGTGTTTGCCGGTCAGGAGTACGGCACGGGCAGTTCGCGCGATTGGGCCGCGAAAGGAACGCGGTTGCTTGGTGTGCGTGCGGTCGTGGCTCAGAGCTTCGAGCGTATACACCGGTCGAATCTTGTGGGAATGGGAGTTCTGCCATGCCAGTTCAAAGAAGGCACGAATGCGAAGACGTTGAGACTGGACGGCAGCGAGACGTATGACCTAACCGGGTTTGAAGAGAGAATCACGCCTCGCCAGGATTTGACGCTGGTGATTCACCACGCAAACGGAGAACCCGAGCAAGTGGCCGTGACCTTACGCATCGACACGCCGATCGAGGTGGATTACTACCACCACGGCGGGATTCTGCCTTATGTGTTGAGACAGTTGGTCTCACAAAGTTAGCGTCTTGTGATTGATATCCAACCGCGCAAAATGCTCGCGCAGACCGTTGCAACTTCGTGACTAAAGTCTTTGTAATATGGGCCCAACAAGCGATCACTTGCCTTGCGCGAGCTTCTTCACTTCTTCGATTATGGTCTCATCAGGCGGGCGATCTTGCGGGTCTTTGCCCACGTGCAGATATCTGATCTTGCCTTCTCGATCGACGATGAAGATCGAGGGATGAGCGATGCCATCGTGCTCCGCGGCGTTCAGCACACCGTACGAAGTGATGACCTTTTTGTCGGCATCGGAAAGTATTTGAAACCGGGCGCCCGTCGTTTGGCCCATAGACCATGCGAATGACTGCTGATCGACGCTGATCGCCAGCACCTCCGCCCCGGCACGCTTGAAATCGTTGTAATCCTCAGCCAGCCTGGTGAGTTGCTGAGTGCAAGCCCCTCACCAGAAACCACGATAAAACACCAATACGACCGGCGATCGCTGAGTGTATTCGGAGAGTATGACAAGCTTGCCGTCGCCGTTTGGAAGCGCGAAGTCCGGCGCTTTGTCTCCGAGCTTCAAGGTCGTGGATTTGGCAGTATCAGTTGCCTTAGGTATGACGGGAGGCGCAAGCGGCGACTGCTGCGCGCGAGCCACGCTCGGAGCAAACAGGATCGTCAACGATATCCCCGCCAGAAAGGCCTTCATTGATTCATGAATCTAAGAGCGTAACCAATCTTCTGTCAATCGGGAGGTGTTTTTAATTTCGTCGTACTCTCTGGGGTTAGTTAGCCTTGAAACCTGCTAACCGCAGAGCCGCCGAGACAACGCGGAGACATGGAAATTAAGACACCTCAATAGGCCGTCCTGCAGCCCCCAAATTCCTGTTGAGTCGAAAAGCAAATCTGCTTATACTGGGCGCATCCTGTACAAGGCTGATCCTATGAAGTGGAATACCCAAGTCTCTTCCGCGCCCGCGGAGTCTCGCCAAGCCAAAGGAGCGTTTTTCGTATGTCGGGCTTATGCGACCGATGCAACGAACGAACAAGCCACTTAGTTAACATCGCCAACCTGCCGGAACTGGCTCCAGTGGCCCATCTCGGCTATCGCCAGGTTTGCTCTCCCTGTTACGACGATCTGCTGGCGGAAGCGAATGAGACCGAAGACACCGACGAAGACCGTCGCGCAGAACCGCGAGTGACCGTCTCAATCAAAGCTCGGGTCGAGGGCGACACCTCGCACCTTGACAGCTTCGTTGACGAGATGACGATTGAAGAGATCAGTCCCTCGGGTCTCCGCTTGCACACCGTGCGCGAGCTCGAGCCCGGCTCGCTTGTGAGGGTTTCAATCCCATCAGCGGACTTCGAAGCGACTGCGATAGTGCAAGCCGTGTGGCGCGACGCCGGCCAACACAGCGTCGGATTGAAGCTTGTTGAACCGAGCGAAGGATGGGAAAAACTCTGGCAGCAGAATAGTGAAGAATAAGTCCGTAGTCCGTAGCCAGTAGTCCGTAGCTCGTGTCTTCCAATATCGAGTCAAACCTCAAAGCACGATCTACGGACTACGGACTACGGACTACGGACTTCTGACCGCAATGACATCAGCCGATCATCCGAAAGCATTCCTGCGTTGCATCGAAGTCGAGTGCCGTCGCGACTACCCGATCAATGAGCGCCTCTACACCTGTACTTCGTGCGGGGGACTCCTCGACGTAGCGTATCAGTTTCACCCGGACGGAAACGCAGCGGAGATGAAGGCGTTATTCAAGAAGCGAAAAACGGAAGAGACTGAATTGGACCGCAGCGGCGTGTGGCGGTTCCGCGAGCTGCTGCCGTTTGTCGCGGACTTCTCGCGAGTCGTTACGCTCGACGAAGGCAATACCCCGATCTACAAGGCTCCTCGCTCCGCCGAGTATGCCGAGATCGAATCGCTGCGTCTCAAGCATCAAGGGATGAACCCAACCGGCTCGTTCAAGGACAACGGCATGACGGCCGGCGTAACTCAGGCTGCGTGCATCGGAGCAACGGCGGTGGCTTGCGCGTCGACAGGGAACACGTCGGCGTCGTTGGCGGCTTACGCCGCGCGAGCCGGAATGCGCGCAGTTGTGTTTATTCCGGCAGGCGAGATTGCATGGGGCAAGCTCTCGCAGGCGCTCGAATACGGAGCGACGGTTGTCGAGCTTGAAGGCAATTTCGACGATGCGATGCGAGTCGTGCGCGAAGTGGCTGGCGAATCCGACCTGTATCTTCTTAACTCGATCAATCCTTTTCGGCTCGAAGGTCAGAAGACAATTATCATCGAGATGATGGAGCAATGCTTGTGGCGCGCGCCGGATTGGATCGTGCTGCCCGGCGGAAACCTGGGCAACGTGTCTGCATTCGGCAAGGCGCTGCTCGAGCTGTCGCAGTTGGGGTTCATCGATCGCGTGCCCAGGCTTGCAGTTATTCAGGCGGAAGGAGCCTCGCCTTTTTACGAACTGTTCGCGTCATCGAATCGCGGGCGGCTCACGCCTGCCGAAACGGTCTCGACTCTCGCGACCGCAATAAAGATAGGCAACCCCGTTTCGTGGAAGAAAGCGCTGCGTGCGCTCGAGTGGACTGATGGAGTTGTCGAGCGTGTGAACGAGCAGGAGATTGCGGATGCCAAAGCAATTATCGGGCGCGATGGCATCGGCTGTGAGCCGGCATCCGCAGCGACGCTTGCCGGAGTCAGGCGATTGGCAGGCTCCGGAACAATTTCGCCTGACAGCGATGTCGTCGCTGTGCTGACCGGCAATCTGCTCAAAGACCCGAACTACACAGTCGGCTATCACACCGGCAAACTAGGTATTGACAGCGGCGGCGTCCGGCGCTCGATTAAAGGAAGCTTCGCCAACATACCGCTGCGCGCTGCGGCGAATAAGGACGAGATCAAGAAGCTGTTGAACTTGTGAGCGGCTGGCGATCGCGGGGCGAGTGATGCGAGCTCGTAGTACCGCCTTTTGGCGGGAGTTTGTAAGTGTAAGTCGTTTGCAGCGTTTCTACGAACGTCCAGCTAAAGGAGCCCGTCAGGGGAATTCCCCTCGCGAATCTGCTCACCGCAGAGCCGCGGAGCACGCCGAGGTAAGCAGAGAAGTTGATAATTCCGACAGAGTCCTAAAGGCGAACTACCAATGTAATACGATTCAACGAACGAAGCGGGAAGCAGCGCCTTATCGCGACTGGCTCATCCCCTCAGCCAGCGCGGCGTCCCCTCCCCGCGTCGTGTTCAGCGCCTGCTTTTTATTCTTCGCTACAACACTCTCAGAAAGGCCACCATATCCTTCTTTTCTTCCGGAGTCAGCTTGAGGCTGAGCACGATATTGAAGAACTCGACCGTGTCTTCCAGAGTCAGCAACCGCCCGTCGTGCAGATAGGGCGGCGAGTCTTTGATACCTCGCAACGGGAAAGTCTTGATCGGGCCTTGCATAGTCGCCAGTACGCCGTTGATCATCTGCGTCTTGTAGAACCGATCTACCTTCAAATCGTGCATCAGCCCGTCGGTGTAAAACGGAGGAGTGTGGCAGGATGCGCAGTTCGCCTTGCCGAAGAACAGTGCTTCCCCTCGAAGTTCGGACTGCGAGGCCTTCGAAGCGTCGAGCCTGCCGTAGACGTTGAGCTTGGGCGCGGGTGGAAAATCGAGGAGCTCCTGAAACTCCGACATGTCGTGAACCGCACTGCCGCGGTCAAGCACGTTGACGCCCTTCTTGGTGGCGATAACGGGATCACCGTCGAAATAGGCTGCGCGCTGCTCGAATTCGGTGAAGTCTTCTACGGACTTCAGCGCCCGCTGCGAACCGAATAACCGCTGGATGTTCACGCCCCGCAGAGAAGGCGTCTCAATTCGACGTCGGTTCTGTTGAGGGCGCACGTCGCCGGCAAGGTGCGCCGCTCCGTTAGTGTGACCGTTGGCGTGACAGTCGAAGCAGGCCACACCTCGGCTTGGCTTTTCTGAGCGGCGGTCTTCGGTGGCATTAAACTGCTGCTGAGGAAACTGGGTCACCAGCAACCGCAACCCCTCAAGCTGTTTGGGATTCAGGATGCCGTTAAACAGCTCGTAATAGTTGTCCAGCGTTACCAGCTTGCCTTGCGATACGTCGCCGAGATCGGGGCGAGTGGTCAGGAAGATGGCCGGCGGGAACTCCGCGAGGAAGTGATCGGGCAAATCGAAATCCAGATCAAACCGCTCGAGCCGATTGCCTTCACCCATTTTCACCAGCTCATCAATCATGAACTTGGGGAAGATCATCCCGCCCTCCGGGTGATTCGGATGCGGCAGCGGCAGAAATCCTTTTGGAAAGACTCCATTTGCCTTGATCTCTTCAGGCGGCATCGCCGCGAGCGTCTCCCAGGTGAGACCGGCGCCGAGCTTCGCCGCTGGGCCGACCGGAATCGGCTTGCCTCGCGACATCGTGACTTCCGTCGTGACTTTCTTGGACAGATCGTAACGCTCGTTCAGTAAATCCATCTGCCGTTGCATGACGGCTGCTTTAGCGGCCTTCATACGTGTCATGATCGACGCGAAGGATTCCTTGATGTCAACAGGAGCGTAGCTGCTCCCTCTCTTTTGTGTATCCTGCGCCCCAACCGAGATGAGAGACGCAGCCACAAAACACGCAATCAACCCGATCTTGATTGTTCTGCGATCCATCGTTTGTCCTCCAGTTAAATCGACGATCTGGCGTTAGGCTATGAAGCCATCGAGCTAGTCAGACAAGCAGCAGATTCCTTTATCGATGTCGAAACTGCCGCAGCTTGATTGGCGTCATGTGAATAACACGCGAGGCTGACATTTATTCCGCCCGAGTAAAAAAACAATCCCGGAGAGGGAATAACCGGGCGGGCGGCGTGTTATTCTAAGCGGCGACCGACGCGTGGTCCGCCTAAAGAACATGGACAGTAGCAGAACTGTGAAGTCTGACTTCAAGGACGCAGCGCTCGAACACATCGACGCGCTTTACGGGTTTGCAATGACGCTGACTCGCAATCCGGCCGAGGCTGAGGACCTTGTGCAAGAGACGTACTTAAGGGCCGTTCGCGCTTTTGGACAGTTGATGCCGGACAGCAATTTGAAAAGCTGGCTGTTCGCAATCATGCGGAATGTTTGGCTTAACCAGATCAGGCACTCGCGGAGCGGCCCAAGGTTTGTCGAGCTGGACGCAAGCGACGAAGCGAGCCGCGAGTGGTTCTCGAGCGTGACGAACGATCCGTACGTCGAATTTGTCAGTAAGCTCAAACGCGAGGATGTGCGAGCGGCTATCGAAGCGCTTCCTCATCGCTATCGCGAAGTGGTGGTGCTTCGCGATCTCGAAGGCTTCACCTATCAGCAGATCGCAAGCATACTCGGCTGCCCGGCGGGTACCGTGATGAGCAGGCTGGGACGAGCGAGGGAGAGACTTCGGCTATTGCTTTCCGGATGGCGAGGGGAAGCTGTGGGAAAAGCGATGAGAGCAAGAGAAGCATGAACCAATGTGACGGCATCATAACGCGAATAGCCTTTTATCTCGACGATGAGCTTCGAAACGGAGAGCTCGCGGGATTTGAAGAGCACTTGAATTCATGCACGCAGTGCGCGGATCTGGTAGCCAATGAGCGGCGGGTTCTGGAAACCGTTCGCCGGTCGAGTCCGCTTTATAGCGCACCGCCAGAGTTGCGCGCGCGCGCCGAAGAGATTCTTCTTCGCGCCTCCGCCTCCAACTCGGCCCCGATTGAGTTGCGACGGAGAGTTCAGGAATCGGTCTGGCGCGCGGCTCACGGAACTCTTCATCCACAGCCGCGCCGGCGAGCGGTCGCGCTTATTGCGGCAATCGCAGTCGTCGTCTTTGCGGTCGTTTGGTATGCCGCTCAGCGCGAACGGCACGTGAGCCCGCCCTCGGAGTTTGCGTTGATGGCTGTCGACACACACCTCCGGCACTTGCGCGGACAGCTTCCGTTCGAGATCGCTTCGCGCTCACCCGAAGCAATCTCGGGTTGGTTCGCCGGCAAGGTCCCGTTCAGCGTAAAGCTCCCGACGTATCAGGAGTCTTCGGGGCAGGACAAGCTGTATCGACTCGAGGGCGCGCGCCTGGTTGGCTTCAAGAACGACTACGCCGCCTATGTCGCTTATCAGATGAGCGAGCGGCCGATCAGTCTGGTGGTCACCAGCGACACGGTAGCCATACCGTCGGGCGGCGAAGGCATAATATCCAAGGGGCTCAATTTTCATTACGACAGCATCGACGGCTTGAAGGTCATTACATGGTCGGATAAGGGGCTGACCTATGCGCTGGTGTCCGACCTCGAGGAACGCGGAGAGCAGTCGTGCGTTGTTTGTCACGCGGGAACCAGGGACCGCGATTTTATCGAGGGCTTCAAACCAGTCGCTGCTGCAAAGAAGGACCGAGCTAACGCTTTTTGATTGGTGTTGGCCATCCAATAACGAACGGTCTATTACCTCAAACCTCTCTCCAGACTCATCATCACGCTGCGCTGCGGGCGCGGTATCTTCCGCCGCGGCTATAATGAGACTGTGACGGTAACGCGATCATCGATGAAAGGGAGCCAAATGCGAATACTAATCAAAGTGCTTCTGGTAGCCGTCTTCTGTGGAGTGATCGGAATGCAAGTTAGCAGGTATCGACAACCTGCTTCGGCATCCGGGATCGAACCGCAGGACGTGTCTTATCTTGATCGGCGGATCAGCATGCTGGAGAACCGGCTCAATTCAATTGAATCGAGCCTTAGGACGCTCGAACAGCAAGCAATGTCGCAGCGCTCTGGTGCGAGCCTGCCGGCTCGTGATCCAGAAACTGCGATATTTCGGAGTGAATTAGACATACTGAATGCGCGTGTGAGACAGCTTGACTGTGGACTGGCGCAACTGGATGAGCGAACACTGTCGGCGAATGCGAAGGAGATTCGAAAGCGAACGAATGCGCAAGCGAATGATCCCTGCAGGCTTAACCCTGAAACGCCGCTTCAGCTTTCGCCGCGACGGTGAGCTACGACGACTTCAGACTGTCGGGCTGGATCCCAAGTCTACGCGTCGTCTCGGCGCGCTTGCGGTTAGTAAAGTTTCGTCGCTAACTAACCGCTGAGGCGCTGAGCCGCGGCGCAGAGAAACAATCGCAGTTCGTCGTTCCAAAGCCGAGGATTGTTGGACCAAAGAGCTAACGCTTCTTGATTGCGACGACGACCAAATCTCCGGTGACTTGAAACTCGACCTGATCGCCTACCGAGACTGAATCTAACAGCACAATGTCCCTTACCTTGAAGGGCATGCTCATTGCGGGCATTAGATTCGCAATGTCCTTGTGATTGATTTGAATGGTGGCGGTGTCCTTGTGGATCTTTTCGACCACTCCGACCCCGCGGTAAACGTTAGGCGGCAGTTTGTCGTTAGAAGCCTCAGCGGCTTGCCCGGCTTCAGCGGCCGTCTGATTGAGGGCCGCGATGTTATGAAGCTCGCCGAGTATATCCTGTGGCTTCCACTCATTGCCGGGGTAGAGTTTTACCAGCTTTCCGTCGGGGCCGATCACCGCCGTTCGAAGTGAATGTATGATCTGATCTCCCTCCTGCCAGTACTGCATGCCGAAGTATGTCGCTACGGCCTTCACCTGTTCCTTGTTGCCGGTCGCAAGCTCCCAGTGAGCTAATGGCGGCTGGGCATTGCTTTGACCGCTGGTCAGTTCCTTGGCGGCGTATTGCTTCAAAACTTGCGGCGTGTCGTGTTCGGGATCGACGGTGATGCTCAGCAGGTGAGTCCTGGCATACAGTTCGGGCTCCGTCGCCAACGCTTTCTCGATATCACCGAAGTGCTCGGTCATCAACGGGCAGAAATCGGGCAGCGGACAGCGAGTGTAGATAAACGTAAGGACCAGCGCCCTGCCACGATACTGCTGAAGCGCGATTTGCTTGCCGTCCTGGTTCACAAGTTTGAAGTCGGGAACCTCGTCGCCCGTTTTTGGCTCGAGTGAGTTCGCGGAGTTGATGTTCGATGTATCCGCCGATTCGCGAGACACTACGACTTCTTCGAGCCACGAGCGAGTGCCTGAAACAACGAGTACCGCCTGCAGGCGATCTCCATCGGCCATGACGTCGAGCAAAGATGAATCTTTGAGCTTGAAGGGCATAGTCATCGCGTCCATGTAGCCGGGTATCGCTTCGTGAGCCACGGTCACCGCCAGGCCGCGCTTGTCGACGTTCACAATCTTGCCTTTGATCGGATAACGCTGCTCGGGTCCGCGTTGGCGGCAGGCAAGAGGCATGCTCGACATGATTGCGAGAAACACAAAGGCGCGACTGATCTTCCAGCCGGTTGGTAAGAATCTCTTCATTGCAAACGATTGTCCACAGGACTGAACGGGACGACAACTCGAGAAAGAGTTTGATACCGAGATTTCACTTTTGAGTGCGGCGAGACCGAGACGGTTACTCCAATCGATCTGCCTTGAACGAGCCATTCGAGGTGTCGTACAGCGCGGGATTGTGTTCGTTGGGTGTGTCCCACATAACGATAATGTTCCCGTTCTTGATTTTTAAGCCCCCGCCCTTGATCTTGCCGATCAGGATCAAAGTTGCGCACGAGGTGTCTCCGGTGCACGGGAGCTCGTAGGTCACCGACACCTTTTTTCCGACTTGTCGCCAGGCGCCGCCGACCGTTTGACCTTCATCGTTGGTGATCGTCGTCCGTCCGTGCAAGCCTTCTCGCGGACTCGCGTCGACAATCACAGTGAAGGTCCGCATGTTGCTATTCCCGGGGGATTCAGGGATTGTGACCGTAAGACTCCAACGCCCGGTGAACTTCGCGGCTGCAAAGACAGGGAGCGCCGACCCAACGAGGACCGCCAACGAAATCAGGACGAGTGTTAGTCGCTTCAGCATTGAAACCATCTGCGGCGCGCTGCCGATCTGATGAATTCGGTCACTTGGCGTCACGTCGCGTGCTCGTCGAGCCCGGCGCAACGCGGTCGCCCTTGAACGAAAACGTCCAGGTATCGTAGCCGGTCGGGCTTCGGTCATCGGCCACATCGAAGAAGGCCGTCATTGTTCCTCTGATCCGATCATCCCGCACAAACTCGCCGCGCATAACGATTGACCCACAAGGCCCACTGGAGTCCGGGCACCACAATTGAAACGTCGTGCTAAACCGATCTCCATTAACCCGCCACACACCCAACGGTCTGACGTCTGGCCCGGCGTCTTCCCGCAGCACCACGCCGGTGCGAAGATCGCCATCTTGCTCGAAGACCATGTCCCGTTCGGGAAACCCAAGCGTATTGCCGTGCGGCGAGAACAGCTCTCCGTTGATCGGACTCGACGTCACTATCCATTCGCCCGTTAGAGTAAACTCTTCCTGCATCCGAGCCTTCGGTGTCACTGCCGACCCGGAAGCCACCGACAAGACGATTACTAATACCGCGACGGTTCTGGCAGCTTTAGTCATGCACTTGTTCCTTGGTATGGCTTCATGAGATATCAGCGCGAGGACCGCAGTCAAGTCTTGCGCCGAACTGCACATCACAGTGAGCCATCCTGGCGCCTCGACTCGTGGCGCCCAGGTGTTGTAACAGCCGGTTCGCTGGCCTTTGAGTGGGCAAGGATTCGGTGCAATCCGTCAATTCCGTTTCATCAGTGGTCTAAGGTTCTGGAATCGTTCGTCTATTGCCGGATCGACCAGGATTATGCTGATCCGACGGATTCGCACGGAAAAACGTCGTGTCAACTCCAAGCTGCGCGGGAGGCATATCAAGCCGCCGAATGACTCGTAATGCTGCGTCTATCTGGAGGGTACTTTGTTGGAACCAAAATATCCGTTGAATAGCGCGAGGGACGACGATGAATGGATTCAAAGACAATGTCGCAATCGTGACCGACGCCGCTTCCCGGCGCGCGGGAAAGCGGCGCGCATCGGGACGTTGCCCGCATTAAACAGCCGTTCTTGTAACCTCGCCGGTTGGTGATACGTTATTTGGCATTGTTGCCGCGGGACCAGTACAATAATGCTGGTCATAATTTTTTAAGCTTAGCTTCTGGAGGATAGTTGAATGAGATCAAGAAGAGCCTTTGTCGCAATCGCGTTTCTGCTGACGTTCGTGTTTTCCGTATCGGCGCAGAATGGCGCAACGCCCAAGTTGAAGATCCCATCACTCGAGCACTCGTTCGGCTCGGTAAAGGCGGGCACACCCCTCACCTATTCGTTCGAGATCAAGAACGAGGGCAAGGTGGATTTGGAGATCAAGAGCGTTAGCCCTTCCTGCGGCTGTACTACCAGCAAGTATGACAAGGTCATCGCTCCCGGCAAGACCGGCAGCGTAACTCTTGAAGTCGCGAAGACCGACGGGTACAAAGGCGAAGTCGCCAAGACCGCCAGCGTCACCACAAACGATCCGGATCATCAGAATTTCACCCTGACTCTGCGTGCTACCTTTACCGAATAGGAGTGCGTCCAGCGTCAAATATCTTCTCAGCGTAATCTTTGTATCTCGGCGTCTTCGCGGTTAGCTAACTGTCAAAATCCTGCTAACCGCGGAGGCAGAGATCACGCGTCGATTTGAAGTTAGACTTCCGAATCCCCGTTGACCCACGCTACCGATCTTGTAGTAAGATGGCGCCAATGTACGACGCAACACAATCCCGATTAGCAAGGCTCCGAGCCCTTTGTGCCGCGGTGTTCTTGTTGATTGCCGCCGTCTCGGCGCCTGTCGCTCTTGCTACTCAGACGGCGGATGTTTGCGGGATGTCCTGCTGCGTGAAACAGGGCCGCTGCTGTTGCAATCCTCACCACGCATCGGTCAAGGGGCAGATTGCCGATGACAATCCACGCATCGGCGAGTCCCAGTTGTCGGCGGCCTGCCCGGATAGCTGTGCGACTGCCATTCGTTCGGCGAATCTGCATCTTAGCCAGCACCTTCGATCTGCGGTTCACAAGGTGGTCCTCGGCAATCCTGACGCGACTTGCTTCGAGCAGGTTGTAGCGATTCGCGACCTCGTCGATTCCGGTGCATCCGCTCCTCGAGCACCTCCTTCCTCCTCAACAATCTGAATTAGACCCGTCGTGTGCTGTAATCCGGCTCGCGGTTTGAGGCGCACGTGCTGATGCGGCCAGAGCTTGAGTCGCGCCGAAGCCCGCATCGCCGCATGCCAGCTGGAAGCGCGCAGCCTTCGAGTCGATAAGAGCCAACGATCGGTCTTGCTTGCCTCTGAGGCGCCAAGAAGACCATCACTGCCAACCGGGCGTGGGAGTCCTTCGGCGGCGGGAAGTTTTGGCAGGCTTGATAAAACACGAGGAGACGAACATGCAAATCTACAGAGTTGGAGCGGGTCCCTTGCGATGGGCAATCTCGCGCGCTGGAGGGTTGGTGTTGTGGACTCTGCTTGCCTGCTGGCCCACCCCGGCCCAACAGCGGGTGACCGGAACTGTGACCGAGAAGAATTCAGGGCAGCCGGTTTCGGCGGCGAGCGTGAAGCTCGAGGGCGAAGCATTGCCATCAGAACGCTGCACGACTGCCGACGCCGAGGGTCGGTTTTCATTTTCCGTGCTTAGCCCGGGTGTCTATACATTGACGGTTTCGGCAGACAGGTTCTACACGGAGCAGCTCACGTTTTCGCTTGCGCCGCGCGCGGCGCATCAAATTCGTCTCGAGCTCGCTCCAATCGCGGCGGTGAAAGAACAAGTGACTGTCCACGCCGAGTCAAAGTTGGTGAATGAAACGCAGTCCGCTACTGCGACGACCCTCAACGCGGCTCAGATCTCAGCTCTGCCAACCGGACGAAAAGTCCAGTTGACCGACATTGTTACTCCATTCGTGTCGAGTGCGGTGGGCAGCCATGACAACCTGGTTCACTTGCGGGGCAATGAGCTGTCGCTTAACAATTTCATCAACGGCGTTTCCTTCTTCGATAACCCGCATCAGTTGTTCACGCCCGGCCTGTCACCCGACATCATTCAATCGGTCAACATCATCACCGGCGGCTTCCCGGCCGAGTTTGGGAATCGCTTCGGCGGAATCCTCGACATCGTGACCAAAACGGGCTTCGATTTAGACAATCACGGAAGCCTCACGGTTGGCGCAGGCGACTACTTGCGAGACAACATCTCGATTGACTACGGAGGTCACACCGAGCGCTTCGGGTACTTTTTGTACGGGCAAGCATTCCAGAGCGACAGGTTTCTCAACACTCCGGTTCCCGAAAGATTTCACGATCGCGGACAAGGCTCGCGATCGTTCGCCCAGTTGGACTACAGGCCGGATGCGAATGATTTCTTAAAGCTGTTCCTGACCGGCGACGGCACGAACTTCGAGCTGCCAAACGCGACCGAAGACGAACTCCGCGGCCGCGACTACTTTCAGCGCAACCGCGAGCAGACTGCGGTGTTGTCGTGGGAGCACTTATTCGGCTCATCATCAGCGGTCTCGACTTCGCTCTACGAACGGCTGGCTAGCGCGCGACTGCTCCAAACGTCTGATCCGTTCTCGATACAGGCCGGCGGTTTGCGCAATGACATCACTCTCGGCGCAAAAAGCGACTACTCGCTTTTCACCGGGGTGCACGCGATCAAAGCCGGTATCGATCTAATGCTCCTCAGGTTGCGCGAGGACTTCAACTTCGATGCGCGTGGCAACGAGATTGAGATCGAACCCTTCGAGTTTCGGGGACGCAAGACAGGCGGGCAGGTGAGCCTCTACGTCCAGGACCAGTTCAAGCCGTTCAAGAACTTCACCGCCAATCTCGGCTTGCGCTACGACCAATACAGCGTCGTCACCAGCGGGTACGCTTTCAGCCCGCGTATCAATCTTGCCTATGCGCTGGACTCGGGTAAAACGGTGCTTCATTTTGCATACAATCGTTTCTTCGCGCCGCCGCCGATAGAAAACCTTCTGTTGTCAGCAAGACTGGGGCTTGAGGGCAATCCACCGCGTATCTCGCGAAGCAATCACTTCGAAGCCGGAGTTACTCGCTCGGTCCTGGATAGGCTTGTGCTTCGATTAACCGGTTACTGGCGATCCGACGAGAACTCCTTCGAGACCACCGAACTGGCCAACGTCCGAATATTCCTGCCTACCACGTTTGATCGCGGCAAGGCGTATGGCGCTGAGTTCTCGGCACAAATGAGCGAGCTCACCCGCTTGGGACTCTCAGGATTCTTCAATCTAACGGCCCAACGTGCCTTTCAGACTGGTCCGGTTTCGGGAGGCTTCTCGGACGAAGATGTACCGCCTGGCCAGCGAGGACCCGCAGCTTTCGATCAGATTTACACCGGTAACGCAGGGCTCACCTGGCGCCAACACAAGAGCGGCTTCTGGGCCACCGCCGCGCTTGAATACGGTAGCGGCACACCCGCGACGCTTCCGAACGACGAAGGCGAACAAACAAGCGTGCGCTTGCCGGAACACTTTGTCGCGAACTTCTACTTTGGGATCGATCTGTTTCGCAAGGAGCGGTACGGTATCGGTCTCCAGTTCAATGTCGAGAATTCAACGGATCGCATCTACGCAATTGCGAAGGAAAGCGAGTTTACTCCAATACAATTCTCGCCGCCGCGATTCTTGTCGGGCTCCTTGAAGCTGCGCTTCTGATTGCACAACATCGAGGATTCGAAGAAGATGAGGCAAGATGTCCGAAGCAACACGAGACAGATTCAGTTCGGTTAAGATGTCCGCTCGCAGAACCATTCACAAGGAGAGACTTTATGAAGAGACTCAGCGCGTTAGTACCGTTGCTCATCTTGATTTCGTCGGTGGCTTGCTTCAGTGAGCTTGCGAACGGGCCCTCACAAGGCGACGATCGTGGATCCGCCCTCCTGGAGTGGAGCGGCAACAAGATCGAAGTCAACTACGGGCGGCCCAGTTTGCGCGGGCGACAACCGGAAGCGATGATAAAGCCAGGCCAGGTCTGGCGAATGGGCGCGAACGATCCCACGACTCTTTCAACACAAGCGAGTTTGAAATTCGGCGACCAACAGGTACCCGCGGGCAAGTACAACCTCCAGGCGAAGCTAGTCGAACCGCAGAAATGGCATCTGCTGATTGAGTCTGAAAGCGGGTCGCCTGTAGCTGAAGTTCCTTTTAGCCTGCAGAAGCTGGATAAGTCGATTGAGGATCTGACGATCACTCTCGAGAAGAGAGACAAGGGCGGCAGGTTGGTTTTGCAGTGGGGTACGTTGGCTCTCGCGACGGATTTCAACTCGAAGTGAGCCGGCGCGCTTTCGGAAGACGGGGATCAGCCGAACCGGCTAGCCGCCTTTCACGATTTGATTGTGGCTCTTCCACTCGAGCGGGAAGGGTTCACAGTGAATTCGTCGCCGCCGCGAATTCTGACTTGCTCGCGGACGCCGCGCTTCTAATCGCAGGAACTTCGAGGACTCGGATTTGACTCGGGAGGGACTCTAGCCGGCTCCCGCCGCCGCTGAGATCGAAGCGCGAGCCGACGCAAGGTCGATGGATCGAAACTCAGCGGCCTTCGCCGGCGACGGGTGAGGCACGCCGACGAGTTGAACAAAAGTTTCGGAAGGCTGAACCCGTTCGGCAAAGGACGAAACGTCAAGCGGATCCCCGATCACACCTTCGCAACCGGCCGCAAGCTTTAGCTCAGAGCCTTGGCGCACAAGGGCCCTGACTGCATGGCCTCGGTCGAGCAACCAAGCTATCAGCGCGCGCCCGACATAGCCCGTTCCTCCAGTAATAAAAACGTTCTTAGGCGTCATACGGGAGATTTACGAACGCATCGGCGCGGCCGGATTCACGTTTCGTTGATTGGCAGTTGAAGTTCGATTCGCGGTCTTGCTGTGAGAAACCATTTGCCACAAAGGCTCTAAGGCTCAAAGCAGCATCAAGTCGGTCAGCTCGATGTGCGCTTCGTGGCGCTTCGTGTCTTTGAGCCTTGGTGGCGAGAGGCGTTGACAACCACCTAGGGTCGCTTCTGTCGATAAAGCGTTTGGTCGGCGACCGCGGTCATTGCGTCAACATCCAGCGATCCACCGAGAAACTCGCTGATTTGCACCGCGTGCGGCCGCGGGTCTTTCATCACTTCGTTGTAGCTGACGTAGAGCGTCTCGATGTTAGGCTGAGAGGCAAGCCACGACTCGACTTGGGCTACGTGTTTGTCGAACATCGCGGCCATCTTGTCGTCCGGCACCGAGTCGGCCGGCTCTCCGCGGCGAATAAGCATCTGGCGCTGAGAAGCGAGAATCTCGGGCATCGCTCGCCGCATGAAAATGACTTTGTAGTTGTAATCGGCCGGGAGGTGTTTGAGCAGCGCGGATATCAGCTTCACTGCCCGGCCGCGTGCTCCATCCAGCCAGGTTTTATCGTGCTCGATTTGTTTGACTCGTTCAAACTCGAAGTAGCCCTTCGGGTTGTCTTCGTCTGCAATCCGAAGATTGTCGGTGAGCGGCTCGATCCCGCCGGCGGCCAACATTTTCATCATCATCGAAGTGCCCGATCTTGGCAGCCCGGACACGATTGTAATCGTCTGGTTGTTCATACGGTGATCGTGCGCGGTAAAGCGCGATCAGCAAATCTAACACAGGATCGCGCTAGCAGGCAGCGACGCGCCGTGGAGATGTCAGGATCTTGCGCCAAAAAGCGAGCCGGGGCCGGTCGTTTTCCAGCCGCGTTCACGCGCTTTCCGCAGGCAAATAGGCCAGCCGTTTTACGGCTGGTTCAATGGCGAGGCGGGTTTGTTGAGCCCGTTTCAACGGGCTTAAGAATTGTGCTAAAAGGCTAAAGCCGTCCGCTCGGAAGCACGCTAAAGCGCGCTCTTGTGGTCAGGCGCGGCGCACCACCGTGCTTCAAAAGGGGATGGCTCATTCGCCTGCGGCAAGCCCGGCCTCCTGCACCGATCATCTAAACCGAGGGCAGGGCAAGCTTCACGGCTGGTAACCGTCGTCCATCCATTGCTTAAACAAGTCAACCTTGTCTTTGGACCAGCGATTTCCAGTCACAGGCGGCGGCATTCTTCCACTCGAAACCGAATCGTAGATGTCGTCTGCGTTGTTCTTAACGTCGTCGTATGACCAAAGGTCGAGCATGAAATTCATGTGTTCGCGGTCGGTCTCGGTCATCAGAGGTTTGATGTCCTTGTCAAAACTCACCTGCGCCATATCCCCTCCTCGAAAGTAAGGTGTAAGTTGTCTAACCGGCGGCTGGCTGGAACCCGCAGGTTTTGACAAGCTGCGGTACATCAACACGAGTTCGTCGTAAGTCGATCAATAGCCGGAGAACTCTTCAGCGTGAATGTCAGTATCGCCGATCCCAGCCTCGCTGAGCGTCTTTCGCATCGCGCTCACCAATCCTTCCGGACCGGCTACATAATAAATCGGAGACTCAAGATCGTCTACGTATCGCGCAAGCATCTCGGCATTAATGTATCCCGTCTCGCCGGACCACGGCCGCGTTGAGCCGGAGGCCGCAGTCATCATCGCGACGCACTGGTACCGCGGATTCAGTTTCTCGAGTCCCGTCAGTTCATCGAGGAACGCAGCGTCCTCGGGACGGCGGTTTGAATAAAACAGAAAGAGCCGATGAGCCAGACCGCTGTGCGCGGCGTCGACCGCCATGCTGCGAAACGGTGTTATGCCGATGCCGCCAGTCAGGAAGACCGCCGGACGAGCCGGATCATCGTGAAGCGTCATCCTGCCATACGCCCCTTTGAACTCGAGTCCCGAACCGAGCGGCATGGTCTTGATCACGCGCTTGAAAGCAGTGTTGCGCATCCGCGTCGCAATCATCAAATCACGTTCGTGAGGAGCGCTGGCGATCGAAAACGTTCTGCTGTCGCCTTCAGCATCGGTCTCCGGAGGATCGATCAAGGTGAAGCGCAAGAATTGCCCGGCTTTGAACTGGAGCCCCTCGGGTTTCTCGAAGTAAAAAGCGGCCGTGCCTTCCGCGACCTCTTCGCGGTGCTTCAGTCTGACTTTGTAAGTTGCCATAAGACTTTCCCTGGCAGAGCTAACCTGAAGATTCAAAGGTTATTATTACGCGCCGCTGCTGCAATCAGATTGGCGGGAGGCACGTTACCAAAGGAGCATCGTCCCTCTCGCAGCGCGCCCGAGCGACGCTAGCGCGCCTCCACGCCCCGATCGCGTGGCGTCAACCATCTTCACGCCGATCCGAGAAACGAAGAGAATCATATAATATCGTTGGTCGACTTGACTAACACCGCCTGAAATCGTGTAGGCTGTCGGTCATGGAAATGTTGAAGCCTCAAGACGCGGCCAGATTGATCGGGGTCAGCTACCCGACTCTGAAGAGCTGGATCTACAAAGGTACTGTCCAATCAGTCCTGACTCCGGGAGGCCATCATCGCATCCCAAAAAGCGAAATTGATCGGCTGACCCAATCGAAGAAGCCACGAGGCGCTCGCGGTAAGCAATCTCCATTGGGCGCAATCAGCGGCCGCAACAAGCTTCTCGGCACGGTGACCGCAGTTAAGTTCGAGGGACTGCTGGCTCAAGTGACGATCAGCATCGGCGATCAGTCGATTACTTCGATCATAACCAGGGACGCATGCGAGGAGCTAGGCTTGCAGCAGGGCTCGCGAGCTTACGCGCTTATCAAAGCAACCGAAGTAATGATGATCAGGGGGTGAATCTATGTCTATTAGCGCACGCAATCACCTTAAAGGAACGATAACCGACATCAAGCTTGGCGGCGTGATGGCTCACCTCACCATCCAGGTTGGTCAAAACGTCATAGAGTCCGTCATCACTCGACAAAGCGCCGAGGAAATGGGCCTCAAGAAAGGAGACACGGTCACGGCCGTTGTTAAGGCCACCGAAGTGATGGTGTCGAAACAGGAATAAACAACAAACTCCGAGCCGCCGATCCTAACGGCTCAATGGCGAGAGCCCACGGACGAGCGGCCGATAGGGTTTGGCTGGAAACGGCCAGGCCTCCCCACTTTGGAAAGGAGTTCACGAATGAAGCGCAAGCTCTTCAGCTATCTGTTCGTCTTTGCGTTCCTACTCGCTCAAACTCACGTTCTTATCCCAGTCGCGGCAGCACAGGCGGGCCAGGCGGAGTTGAGTGGCGAAGTGCATGACCAGACTGGAGCGACTATCACTACCGTACGCGTTACTCTTACCGCCGTTGAAACGAAGCAGGTGATAACCACGACGAGCGGTGAATCGGGTTTCTACTCGTTCACAAACATTACACCGGGCAGCTATACCATCATCGCCGAAGCCGCGGGCTTCAAGAGATACCTGCAGGAGGGAATCCGGCTCTCGACGGGTGAGCGGGTTCGGGCGGATATCGCGTTGACCTTAGGCAGTGTGGACGAGAGCATCACGGTAATTGCCGACGCGTCGCTGCTGCGCACTGAAACAGCGAGCCTCGGCCAGGTCATTAATAATCGAACGATAGTGAGCCTGCCACTCAACGGTCGCAACTTTCTGTCATTAGTCGCTCTGACTGCGGGTGTGGCGGCGCCTCCTCGTACCGCAGACGGGCCGTCACTGCCGCGAATCAACGGCGGCCGGCCGCGCGTCAACGAGTTTCTGTACGACGGCATCTCGGTATTGCAGCCTGAGCCGGGACAGGTTGCCTTCTTCCCGATCATCGATGCTATCCAGGAGATCAAGGTTGAAGTCAACAGCCCGCCGGCAGAGTTTGGGCGATTCAATGGAGGGGTGATCAACCTCTCAACCAAATCGGGGACCAATCAACTGCACGGCACCGTCTTTGAGTTCTTGCGAAACGAAGTCCTGAACGCGCGAAACCTGTTCTCGCCCAAAACCGCCGCCAATCCCGACAAGCCGGACTTCAGGCGCAACCAGTTTGGGTTTGTGTTGGGCGGCCCAATCGTCAGAGACAAGACCTTCTTCTTCGGCGACTATCAGGGAACCAGACAATTGGTCGGCCGGACTCGTATCTCGACCGTACCGACTCTGGCTCAACGCAGGGGAGATTTCTCTGCGAACCTCGGTCTGCCTCTGTTTCGAACTCCAGCGGGAGTGATCACAACGGTGCCCGAGGGCAACACGCCGGTGAACGTGATCGATACCAACGGCAACACGATACAGGCTCGAGTCGGGCAGATCTTCAGGCCCGCGGATAAGCGCGCGTATGCCGGCAATATGGTACCCATCGCTGCGTTCGATTCGACAGCGAGCCAACTTCTAGGACGGTATCCGCTTCCCACGTCGGGAGGCCTTGCTAACAACTTCACTCGCACGGCCAATGAGCCCTTGAACCAGGATCAGTTTGACGTTCGAATCGATCATCGGTTTTCCGATCACGATCGATTATTCGGGCGGTACTCGTATGCCAGCGAGGAAGTCGATCCGGTCACTCCCTTGCCTGAGGGCAGCGGTAACATCACTGCTGGAGCGATCGGGCTGATGAATACCGGGGCGCAGTCTTTTGTCGCCAACTACATCCATTCGTTTGGGACTGAGGTGCTCAACGAACTCCGGTTCGGGTATACGCGCCGCGCGGTCGCTCGAACATCAACACCCCTGGACGCTCCACCCTCGGAGAGCCTTGGAATTCCCGGCATCCCATCGAATGCCGCTTTCGAGGACGCCCTGCCGACATTCTCGATCGGAGGTCTGCAACAGCTCGGTCCGCCTGTGAACACCAACTCGGATTTCAGCACCGATGTAACGGAAATCTATGATGCGCTGTCGCTGCAGCGAGGCCGCCACTCAATAAAGACCGGCATCGACTTTCGGCTTGAGCGAATGAACGTCATCCAGCCTCCATCGCCGACGGGATTATTCACGTTCAACACGGTGTTGACCAGTTCTCAGGGGATAGCCACGATCGGGACACCACTGGCTTCTTTCACCGGAAACTCGCTGGCGAGTTTTCTGCTGGGCCAGGTCCAGGCCTTCTCAATCGATCTCCAGGAGAACAAGTTCCATCCGCGCGCGCGAATTCTCGAATTCTTCGGACAGGACTCCTGGAAGGCGACCCCTCGTCTGACGATCAACGCCGGCCTCAGGTACACGCTCAACTTTCCGTCAACCGAGCTGAATAATCAGGGAGCAGTTTTCAACCTGCAGACGCAACAGCTCCAGTATCTGGGTCGCGATGGTTTTCCGGAGACGGCGCGCGAGCTTCACCGGTTGAATCTAGGGCCACGCTTCGGAATCGCCTATAGCCTGTCAGATAAGACGGTCGTGCGCGGCGGGTACGGCGTCATCTGGCAAGAACAGGCGGGCATCACTACGCCCTTCACGATTCCGCAGTTTCCCTTCCTGCAAACTGTAACTCAACGGTCGCTCGACAACCGCAATCCGGCATTCGTGCTCTCGAAAGGCCCAAGCGTGGCGCCAATTCCACTCACTGCCGATGCCGGCCTGGGTCAAGGGGTGTTTTCTGTTGACCGAGGACTGGGCTCTGGTTATGTCCAGCAATGGAATGTCGCCATCCAACGCGAGCTAACGAGAGACATGGTGGTTGAAGTCGCATACGCCGGTTCGAAGATCACCCACGTCGGGATGCCGGACACCAACCTGAACCAGCTTACCGCCGAACAACTGAAGATCGGAGCGCCGCTGCTCGAGCGTGTGCCCAATCCATTCTTCGGGCAAATACCACGATCTTCGTCTTTGGGCGATCCGACCATCCCCAGGGCCCAGCTTCTAAAGCCATTCCCGGAGTTCACGACGGTCAGCCTGTACCGCAACAACGTTGGCAACACCAACTACAACGCGCTGCAGGCCAAGGTGGAACAGCGGCTCTCGCGAGGGCTTTCGTATTTGATTTGCTACACGCGATCGAAGTTGATCGACGAAGCTTCGTCGGTGTTCGACGCTTCGATCCTCTCTGGGCCGGTTGCGAATTTTCCGGTGGCCGACAGCCTCGACCGCCATCTCGAGCGAGACGTCTCTAGCGGCGACATCCCGAATGTCTTCGTTGCCAGCCTCACCTATGAACTACCGTTTGGGACTGGACGAATATTCCATCCTGCGGGCATTGCCGGAAAGATCGTGAGCGGGTGGGAGCTCTCTGCGTTCATCAATCTGCAATCGGGGATTCCGCTTGCAGTAACACAGGTGACCAACTTCAACGCTTTCGCCGGGTTCGGAACCCAGCGCCCCAATAGAGTTGCTAACCCGGAGTTGACCGGCTCTCAGCGTGGAGCCGATCACTTCATCAACACCGATGCATTTCAGGTCGCGCCGCAGTTCACCCTCGGGACCAGTTCGCGAAATCCGGTTCGCGGTCCCGCGTATCGGAATGCCGATTTGGCTCTGAGCAAGCGGACGTACTTGCATGAACGGATGAACCTCGAATTCCGTGCTGAGTTCTTCAACCTCACAAATACGCCGCCGCTCGGCGCGCCTAATGTCGTTTTGGGTAGCGCTGGATTCGGGTCGATAACATCGGCAGGAGACCCGCGAGTGATTCAGTTCGGATTGAAGCTCAACTTCTAGGAGACGAAAATGCGGACGCTTCCAACAACCTCGACGGCGCACCCGTCGAGCGATAGTCTCGGAATCATCGTCAGGAAGAACAGGTGCGAACCTGTGAGCCGCTCACTCGGGATCGTTCTGATGGTTTTGATCGCCCACCTCGTTTTGGGTGCTCAGTCAAGCGGGCAATCAAGAATCGAATTGACCGTGGGCGGTGAGGTTGAAAAGCCGCTGAAGCTCAGTGTGGCCGATATCGCAAAGCTTCCCAGAACGACGGTGCGCGCCAGGGATCACAGCGGCGCCGAGTCAACTTTCGAGGGCGTGGCGCTCTTTGAGGTTCTGAAACTGGCAGGAGTATCGCTGGGCGAGAAGCTGCGAGGGAAAGCCGTTTCGAATTATTTGATAGTCGATGCCGCCGACGGCTATCGGGCGGTTTTCGCCATTCCCGAACTGGATCCTGCGTTCACAGACCACGTGATCCTGCTCGCGGACAGGCGCGATGGCAAACCTCTTTCTGACAACGAAGGTCCGCTTAGACTCGTCGTGGCTCAGGAGAAACGCCAGGTCAGATGGGTGCGGCAGGTGACCAGGCTGACAATCTGTCAGCCTGGATGCCGGTGAATTGGTCGCTCGAACTCCGATAACACCTGACCCGGGGCGATGTTGATTCTCGGTCGGCGGAGAAGAGGTACGCGAATGTCACTCAAACTCTATCGATTCCTGCTTGGAGCAGCGGCCGCGAGCTTGCTTCTAGTGTTGTCGTGCAATGAGCGCAAAGGTCCCAATGACGCGGAGCTAACCGTCTCGGCGGCGTCCGACCTCACTCCCGCATTTCAGGAGTTGGGCAAACTCTTCGAGCAGCAGAACGGGACCAGGGTCGTTTTCAACTTCGGCTCGACGGGCCAACTCGCTCAGCAGATCGAGAAGGGTGCGCCGGTTGATTTGTTTGCCGCGGCGAACGTTTCATTTATTGACGATCTTGAAAGCAAAGACCTGATAATACCCGAAACGAAGGCCTTGTATGCGCAAGGCCGAATCACGATATGGACTCGCAAAGACAGTTCGCGTACCCCGATTGAGAGCGTTGCGGACCTGGCCCGGCCAGACGTCAAACACGTGGCAATCGCCAATCCCGAGCACGCGCCTTACGGCAAGGCCGCGAAGGAAGCGCTCGGCCGAGCCGGGGTCTGGGATGCGGTCTCGCCAAAGCTGGTCTACGGTGAGAATATCAGCCAGACCTTGCAGTTCGCCGAAAGCGGCAACGTGGACGCAGCAATCGTCGCCTTGTCGTTGAGCATCAACAGCGGCGGCACGTGGAAGTTGATTCCATCGGAGTTGCACCCTCCGCTAAATCAGAGCCTTGGGGTAATCAAGGGCGCGAGGAATGAAGCAGCAGCCCGCAAATTCGGAGCGTTTATCAACTCGCCCGAGGGCCGCAGAGTCATGCGCAGTTACGGTTTTGTGCTTCCCGGCGAGGAGATAGCGCCTTGAACTGGCACTCGGTGACGCTCTCGTTGCAGGTGACGGCGGTAGCAACTCTGTTGCTGTTCGTCATCGGTTTGGCGCTGGCTTATCTGCTCGCGCGCCGTCGAGTGCCCGGTCAGATAGTTCTCGAAACGTTGATCAACCTTCCGCTGGTGCTGCCGCCGAGCGTTATCGGATACTACCTGCTGCTCGCCCTCGGCCGCGGCAGCCCGCTCTTCGAGTGGCTGGACGTAAGGCTGGTGTTCACCTGGAAGGCTGCTGTGATAGCTTCGACCGTAGTCGGGTTGCCGCTGATGGTTCAAACCGCGCGGGCGGCGATAGCGAGCGTGGATCCGGCCCTGGAACAAGCGGCACGGACGCTCGGCTCCTCGGAGCTGGAAATCTTATGGCGGGTGACTCTCCCGTTGGCTCGTCGCGGCATCATCGCGGGTTTGATACTCGGTTCGGCTCGCGCGCTTGGCGAGTTCGGCGCGACGTTGATGGTCGCCGGAAACATTCCCGATCAGACCCAGACTCTGCCTCTCGCGATCTATGATGCCGTTCAAAGCCGGCAATACCAGCTTGCCGGTCAGATGGTGTTGATCATGACCGCGTTGGGGTTTGCCGGCCTCTGGTGGGCGAGGCGCCTGGAACAAAATCCGGATAGGCGGAGCGCGCGCCAAACTGGTTAGGCCCCGATGCAAGACACTCGGCTATGCGTCAACATAAAGAGAAGCCTCGGCGGGTTTGATCTTGATATCGGGTTGAGCGCGGGCACCGAAATCCTCGTTCTTTTTGGTCCGTCAGGCGCGGGCAAGACTCAAACGCTGAATGCGATTGCCGGGCTTTCTACGCCGGACTCAGGAGAGATCACCCTTGATGACGAGACGTTCTTTCGAAAGAAGCCCGGTCAGGCTTCGATTGACACTCCAGCCCGTCGCCGCCGGGTCGGTTACGTCTTTCAGCAATACGCGCTGTTCCCGCACCTGACTGCCCTGGACAACGTCGCATATTCGCTCTGGCGCAAGCCCAACAGTCGCCGGCGCGCATCGGCTTTACTTGAGCGTATGCGTTTGTCCGATCACGCGAATCGTTTTCCGGACGAGCTGTCGGGCGGTCAGCAGCAGCGTGTCGCAATCGCGCGGGCGCTGGCAGCCGAACCTCGAGTGCTCCTTCTCGACGAGCCGTTTTCCGCGCTCGATGCTGCGATCCGCGAACGGCTGCACGAAGACCTGCGGGCCGTTCAGCAGGAGTCCGGTCTGGTGGTAGTCTATGTAACCCACAATCTTGATGACGCGCTTTCGGTCGGGCACCGGCTTGCGGTCGTTAACGGCGGCCGCGTTGAACAGATCGGCTCAATCGAAGACGTCTACGTTCGGCCAGCGAGCTCGGCAGCAATGGGGGTGCTTGGAATTCCCAACCGGATGGTCGCCAGGGCAGCCGCGATGACTGCAGATGAATTGATTCTTGACTGGGATGGATTGGCGCTCAAAGCACCTGTTCAGCCGGTACAAGCCGGTGAGTCCTTGCTCGGGTACTTGCGGCCCGAAGAGATCCGACTATTGGTTCCCGCTAGCCAATCCCCAATCGACGCCGGCAATCGAATCGCCGGTAAGATAACCAGCGTGCAGGTTGGTCGAAGCTTTCGGATCGTGCGAGTGGCCCTGTCCAATGCTCGCACGATCGAAGTACATGTGCCGCTGGCGGACTCCAGGCTGCAACCGATACTCGAGACTCGTGGGGATGTGGAACTTGAGATCCCACGACATGCCATCATTGTATTGAATCCCGACAGAGCCAGTTGACGTTTCTGGCGGCAGAGATTCGATTTCCGACGGTTCTCGAGGCTCTTTTTTGCCGGCAGATCGCCCACACGTCGCTCCCCGGGATGGGGCACAATAACGTTTCACGCCGCGGGTTTTCTAGTGCAATCGAGGTACATCTATAGTAATATGCCACCGCGTAAGAGAACTCTCCCATTCTTCGCCACGCGGTTACGGCGATGATACGCACATTGAAATCAGTTTTGAGCTTTGTAGGCGGACAAGGTAAGCTTGCAGCCTGCACTGCAGAGAGCCGGCCGCGGTTCGGGATAGTCACCTCGAGGTTGTCACCGCGGGCAGGTTCGCGTTAGGGGCTTCGGGAGTCGGTTCCAAATCCGAAGTGGCCGTCAGCACACCAAAGTGAAGGGAGCCGCTTGGCGAGAATGTCACTGTTGGAAAACGAAAACCACATGGGCAAATCGAGCTTACAAGCGGCTGCCAGTGATGCTTTCTCCCTTCCAAACTTTTCCTCCCTTAAGCGGCTAGTTGAGTCGGAAAAACGAATCAGCCACGCGGGATTGGTTCAGGCAATCGGGCGTACGCTCGATTGTGGCTTTCGCGCAAACCAAACTCTGGCCAGTTTGGCCGCCAGGCTTGTTTCGATTGCCGACCACGCTCAATTCCTTCGTCGGATCGATATCGTCGATTGTATAGGTCAGCTCTTTTTGGAATTGCCGTTTCCTCGCCAATGGGAGGGCGCGGGAAGGTTCTATCGGGCGGTCGGTATCAATCAGAGCTGGAAGGGTGACGTAGATCTCGCCCGGCGATGGTTTGAAAAAGCAGCTGACACCGGTTCATTAGAGTTCAGGCGGAGGGCAATACTAGCCCTCGGTACAGACCATTTTCGGAAGGGCGAACACCAACTTGCCGTGCAGCTTTACCGAGAAGTGATGTCGTTGGCAATGCGCGGTCCAGGGTTCGACCCGGTTACCTCGTACCTGGCGACGCGAATGACGGCGGCTATCCGAAGCCTGAAAGGGGATCATCGGGGTGCGTTGGACGACCTCGAGAGGATGACCCCGCTAGCTCGCGTGGCTGCTTCCGTGGAGCCTGAGATTTACTACGATTATTTGAACTCTCTCGCGGTGGAGCTTGGGGAAGCGGGAAGGTTCGAACAAGCGCGACATGCCGCAGCAATTGCGATCGCGTCCCCGTACGCAGCTATGTATCCCGAGTGGCGCGACACATTTGATGAAATCGAATCGAAGAATCCTCGTGCGTCGCGTTCGATCATTGCAGTTTCTCAGGTTCGGAGCGAGAGAGATGACCCACCCACCGAAATCATGTCGTGGGCAGACGGCCATACTCGCCCGGCGGACTTCCCTCCGCAACGAGAGAATCGCTCGGCAAGAATAGTTTGCCTTCAAGACTGGAAGAAGAAGTTGGAGAAATCACAAGACAATTCGCGCAAGAAACCGACCGTTGAAGATATCAGGTCAATGGCTTTCACGGAGAAACAAGCGACCATCACCCGGTACGTCTATGCTGACGACGTGACCGAAGATATGCTCGACTCCATCCTTCAAGTCACCTCCACCTCCAAGGACTCGGAACGAGACGGCGCCTAGCGAGGCGGCCTTTCCTGCCTCCAACTCGTCCGATCCGTTTTGGCGCTTCTGCCTTGCAAGCCTCGATGTTCTCCTGAATCTCCAGATAGTAGGCGGGAACCCGACTCGCCTCGATTTCGGGACACCTGTCCGGCAGATGAAGCGTGCATGCGTGCCTCTCTGGGCAAGCATGAGTCGCGCCTGACTGCTCCGTTGACTTTTGAAAGACTGCTTGTTAGGTTGAGATTCAAGCGAGCGAGTCTCTCACTCTTGCGGCGTAAACCGCAGCCGCATCGCGCAAAGGGAATCTGATGGCCCTGAACCACAAAGTAATCTTTGGTATGAAGCTGCGTCAGTACCGTGAGCAGGCTGGGCTTTCGCTTACCGATCTGGGCGCGCGAGCGAAGCTCTCGACGCCCTATCTCGCTGAGATCGAGCACGGCAAAAAGTACCCAAAGGCTGAGAAGATCGAACGGCTTGCTGAAGCTGTGGGACGCAGCTACGACGATCTTGTTTCGATCCGGCTGGATCAAGAGTTGAGCCCTCTAGCCGACTTCCTCGGCTCGCCGTTGTTGCACAATTTTCCTTATCACTTGTTTGGCATATCGCCCAGCCAGGTCGTCGAGCTGATGACCCGACAGCCTGCCGAAGCAAGCGCCCTGGTCAGCGCGCTGATCGGCATAGCCGAGCAGTACAACATCGGCGTCGAGCACTTCTACCGCGCCGCGCTCAGGTCTTATCAGGAGCTAAACGAGAACTATTTCCCGGACATCGAGCGGGCGGTTGACGAGTTTGCGCCGGACGCCAACATCAAGACCGCGCCTACGCCGAGCTACCGCGATCTGCGCGGAGTAATCGAGAGCCGCTTCGGTTATCGCCTCGACGATCAGGGGTTGAGCCGGCACCCACGACTTCAACACTTTCGATCTGTGCTTGTTACCAAGAAGAAGAGCCCGCCGACGCTGTTGATGAACGCTGCGCTCAATGATCTTCAAAAGAAGTTTATCCTTGCCCGCGAGATCGGCTATCAGGCGCTGGGCTTGAAGCAGCGAGCGATGACCAGTGCTCCGGAGCGCGTCGATTCGTTTGAGCAGGTGTTGAATGATTTTAAGGCGTCCTACTTCGCCGGCGCGTTGCTGATGAATCGCGAACGCTTGCTTGCCGACGTCAAGAAATTCTTTGCGCTCGACCGCTGGCAGCCGGAACGCTTCCGGAGCTTTCTGGACAAGTACGAAGTGACACCCGAGATTCTTATGTACCGGCTGACCGAGGTGCTGCCTCAGTATTTTGGAATCAAGCTGCACTTTCTGCG
>DATMCM010000567.1:0-11594 GCA_035558335.1 Blastocatellia bacterium
GGCGTTGAGCGAAGCATTGTTGCCCGAGTTCGATCACGAAATGGCTAACACCCGGAAGACGCTGGAGCGAGTGCCCGAAGGCAAGTTCGCATGGAAGCCCCACGAGAAGTCTTTTTCGATGGGGCACCTCGCGAGCCACCTCGCAACTCTACCGAGTTGGTCGGTCATGGCCGTGAACCAGGATTCGATCGACATCGCACCGGTGGGTCAACCGCCGCAAAAGGGTCCGGAGGCGAAGACACCTCAAGAGCTGCTTGGTATGTTCGACGCTAATGTCGCCGCCGCCCGCGCGGCGATCGCCGGCGCGAGCGATGAACAGCTCTTTAAGCCGTGGACGTTGCTGTCGGGCGGCAAGCCGGTGCTGACGTTTCCCAAGATCGCCGTGTTGCGGAACTTCGTGATGAACCACAGCATCCATCACCGCGCGCAGCTTGGTGTCTACCTGCGGCTAAACGACATCCCGGTGCCGTCGATCTACGGCCCGTCCGCTGACGAGGGCTCGTTTTGAGAAGGTTTCATGTCGGCTGCGACACATAATGTTGACCGGAGTGAATGACCGCGGTTCCGGCCCTGATAACGATCGATGGCCGAGGTATTGAAGCCTTAAGAATGACGATATCGTCCAGAACGCTGCGCTCGTTCGCAGATCGATTTGTCGACCAGTACTCCGATCGTGAATCGCTAAGAGAGATCTGTGCGCTAGATGGCGGCATCCTCGAGAGAATCGCTCACGTCACTGAAGAAGTGCTGCTCGAGCGTCATGCCGCCAACAGCCAGATCATCAAGCTCATCCGACGGACACGCCCAACAGACGGAGACCTGGCGGGGTTCTATATCCTTTATCCCATCAACCGCGAATGCGAAGAGTCGATCGAAGGCGGACGTATCATTAGGAGCCGTGAGATTGACACCCAACAGATCTGCGCGGACTCGGCAGACGCGGCGGCGATATACGTTTCGATGGTTTATGGCGCCAACCGCCACGCACAGGCGTATGTGATCCACCTTCTATACCGGGACATAAAGAGGATTGCGAGAGCGGCGCGACGCATACGGTGTCTGTATGTCAGACCGGTGACAAGCGCGGGACTGCGCGCCGTCGAGAAACACGGGTTTCGTCGATTCAGGGAAGACTCAGGGATCTATCGCCGCTTTGTGACCCCTGATGAGATAGCGTGATCTTCACCACCGGCGAATCGCGGCCTTGAGCTTTCCTGTTGAACCGGTCGAGTCCACTCCAAATGCGGATTCTTGCGCGCTCGTTCGTCGCGGCGCCCGCTGATTCTCAACACTCATCGCCTTGGCAAAGGGCAAGCCCGTTCGGTTTGCCGGCGCAGCCGGGGCTTGTGATAAACTAGCGGCCCGTAAGAAACTAAGATCGGTAAACTCGACACCGTGGAGAGAGGCTCATGGCATCGGCGACGGTTGCGATTGGCAAGGGTAAGCAGGAGTTGATTTCCCGCGGCTGGATCATCAACCAGAAAGACGACTTGCTCTGGTTCATCGGCAGCGTGGTCTCCAGCTATCTGTTCTTGATAGGCAATCTGACGCTCGTCAAGCTCGGCTTTTCGGTGATGATAATGACGTGGATATGGGCGTTGGGCTTTGACGGGCCGCATGTGTTCGGAACCATCTCACGAACCTATGCCGACCGCGAAGAGCGGCAAAAGCATGCGAAGCTTTTTTACGGCAGCTTCCTGTTGTTTGCGATCGGCCCGGCAATGGTCGTCGCGGGTCAGTTCAAGCTTTTAGGAACTGATCTTTGGGGCCCGGTGTTTTTCTTGTTCGCCTCATTTTGGGCCTACTATCACCTGGTCAAACAGCACTACGGGTTCATGATTCTCTATAAGAAAAAGAACAACGATTTGGCCGAGCTTGATAACTTGATCGATCGCGCGTTCCTGCTCCTGGGTATGACCTACCCGTTCGTTAGATTCTTGACTCACAGTTATGCTGCCAGGGAGCGGATCGAAGGCATGGGGCTCCAAGCGGAAGGCGGGTCAGTATGGTGGTTTGAGACGCTGTTGTTCTCTGCGTTCGTCGTGTCGATGATTCTGTTCGTTGCACGCCAGTGTCAGAGGCTCTATCTGAGACAGCCGGTCAATGTTCCAAAGCTGCTGTTGCTTGCTGCTTGTCTGCCGATGCACTGGATAGTGCTGCGCAGCCTTGAACCGATCCAACCGCCCGCCGCCGCCGCGCTTGCCGCAGTCGCGACGCTGACCATCTATCACAACATCCAGTACCACCGGATCATCTGGTTTCACAATCGGAACAAGTACACGCGCGGCGATGTTTCGAAGTATGGCGCCGCAGCGATCATCAACAAGAACGTTTGGAGCTACATCGGGTTCGCATTGTTGTTTGGCGCCGCTTATCACATCCCCCACTATACGGTCGTCAAGCCGGACAGCTTCTGGATGGCCTTTATTTGGGGCGGGGCCTTTACTCACTACTACCTGGATAGCAAGATCTGGCGCGTTCGGCGCGATCAGCAGCTCAATCAAAACCTACGGATGGCCGAGGCCAAAAGCGGCCGCGCGTGATTCGCGATGAAGTGTTTCAATCACGACACGTCGGAGGCTGTGGCTGTCTGCAAGAACTGCGGCAAGGCTCTGTGCCATTCGTGCGCGGCTGACGTCGGAAACGGCATCGCGTGCGTGAACCACTGCGAGCAGGAAGTCCGAGCGCTCAATGAGATGATCGGACGCAACCGCTCTGCTTCCGGGAAGGCCAGCGGCGCTTACTACAAGAATGCGGTTGTGTTTGCTCTCCTGTCACTCGTTCTCGTGTACCTCGCGGTTGACGCTTTCCAGACGCGGCGCACTCCGCTCCTGGTTCTGACCGGCGGGACCGCGCTGGTTTTCTTGCTCGCCGCGTTCTTCAGCTATTCCACTGGACGGAAGTTCATCAAGGGAGGGAGGTAGATTCCAGCGTTATGGCTCTGTTTCTGGTGATCGTTTTTGGGTCGGCGGTGCTGATCGCTTACTCGATTATCGAGAAGCGTATCAATCAACGGGCGTGTCCCGAATGCGGCTTCAAAGTGTCGATCGACTCGCCTGACGGCGATTGCCCAAGCTGTAGACCGGTCCTGGATCAAGAATGGCAAGAGCTCGCGCGCGATGATCCGTTCTCGTCCCAACACCCAGCAGTTCGACTTCTTCGTCACTGGCCAAGGATAGTTTTTGCCGGTGTGCCCCTGACCATAATGATCGTAGCGGGCGGGTTGCTGATGGCCGAGCACCTTCAGTCAGACGCGAACAGGGCGATACGACTGGTTAAGGAAAGTAACTCGCGCAAAGAGAACTTCACCGTACAGCAGTACTTGTACGTTACCGTCTATCACCGGCGTGATCAGGGAGAACCGATCGCGATCGCCGGTTGGCGCGCGGAACCTTCGCAGGCGGACAGGCCAATCAGAGTAGAATTCCTGTTCACCGACACGGATGGAGAACACGCGGCGATCTGGGAAGCAAACATCAAGGAGGGAAGAGTCACGCCGCTTAACGAAGTCGCAAGCGACATATCCTGGCACTAGAACTGACGAGAGAAACCTGTACGGGCGTTCCTCGGGGGGGCCCCTCGTCGCAGCCTAAGAACCGTTCATCCCAAACGAAAGGGGCGCCCACGGAGGGACGCCCCTACAGGTTTCTCGCATTAACGCGCGCGGTTCACGGATTACCTTTTCACCACTTAGGCTCGCGCGCCGCCTTCGACTCGAACCTCATTACCGACCTTCTCTTCCGCGCAGGGCGCAGTCTCAGCCACCGGCTTGTGAGATTCGCCGGCCGACTCGCCCTCCGGCGTCAGCGTCTGCGGAAGGAGCTCGGCAACCGTTTCGACGAACACTATCTCGAGGCCGCGCAACGCCTCTTCGGGCACGTCTTTCAAGTCCTGCTCGTTTCGTCTGGGCAGAACGATGCGCTTCATTCCGGCCCGCCGCGCCGCAAGAACTTTTCCCTTGATGCCCCCGACCGGAAACACCAGACCGCTGAGAGTGATCTCACCTGTCATCGCCGTTTCGCTACGAACCGGACGGCCGGTGCACAGCGAAGCCAGCGCCGACACAATCGCAACACCGGCAGAAGGTCCGTCCTTCGGCGTCGCGCCCGCCGGCACGTGGATGTGCACTCCGTTCCTTTCGAGTTTTTCCTGGCAATCGAATCCAAGCTCGTCAGCGTGCGACCAGAGATAGCTGTGAGCGGCCTTCGCCGACTCCTGCATCACTTCTCCGAGTTGTCCGGTAAGCGTTAGTCCCTTCGCGCCTGGAAGCAGGGTCGCTTCGATGAACAGCACTTCGCCGCCCATCTCAGTTACCGCAAGCCCGGTCGCTACACCAGGTGGCAAGTTCGTTCGCGCCACTTCGTGAAAGAAGGTTTCGTGACCGAGGTATGCTTCGAGATCATTCGGGGTTATCGTGAACACGTCGCCTTCCCCGCGAGCGACTTTCAGGGCAACCTTGCGCGCTAGCCTGCCGATCGTTCGCTCGAGCTGGCGCACTCCGGCTTCACGAGTGTAGCGGCCGATAAGCGCGGCCAACGCTTCGTCGGTAATCTGCACTTGCTCTTCGCCCAGTCCGGCTTCTTTGATCTGCCGCGGAATCAGATAACGCTTCGCGATGTGAAGCTTCTCTTCCTCGCTGTAGCCTTCCAAACGAATTACTTCCATCCGATCGCGTAGCGCAGGAGGAATCGGCGCCAGGGTGTTGGCAGTGGCGATGAAAAACACGCTCGACAGATCGAACGGCAGATCCAGATAGTGATCTCGGAACGAGAAGTTCTGAGCCGGATCAAGTATCTCGAGCAACGCGGAGGCCGGATCGCCTCTGAAGTCCATCCCCAGCTTGTCAACTTCGTCAAGCATCATCACCGGATTGTTCACGCCGACTCGTCGCAACGACTGGATAATGCGTCCGGGTAGCGCTCCGATGTAAGTGCGCCGGTGCCCTCGCAGCTCGGCTTCGTCGCGCATACCGCCCAGCGACATGCGCTCAAACTTTCTTCCCATCGAGCGCGCGACCGACTGGCCCAGGCTGGTCTTGCCCACGCCTGGCGGGCCGACGAAACAGAGTATCGGCGCTTTTGTCTTCGGGTTGAGTTTTATTACCGCCAGGTGTTCGAGGATGCGCTCCTTTATGTCGTCGAGATCGTAGTGATCTTCGTCCAGCACCTTGCGCGCGTTGTTAAGGTCCAGGCTCTCCTCGGTCCTCTTCTTCCACGGCAGATCGAGCACCCATTCGAGATAGGTGCGAATGACGTGATAGTCGGGAGCAGCAGCCGGCAACCGTTCAAGGCGGCGCAGCTCGCGTTCAGTCTCGACCCGAACTTCATCGGGCAGATCTGCGCTCTCGATTCGTTCCCGCAGCAGCGCGGCTTCGGCTTGCTCGGGTTCGGCGTCGCCCAGTTCCTTCTGAATCTGTTTCATCTGCTCGCGCAGAATGTAGTCGCGTTGGGCTTTGCCGAGCTCCTCTTGAGCCTGGTTTGCGATCTTGCTGCGGATCTCTAGAACCTCGACCTCGCGAGTGAGGTAGGTATGCATGTGATGAAGCAGCTCGCCCTCTGTGCTGGCTTCAAGCAACGCTTGCTCTTGAGCGACCTCCAGGTCGAGCACGGAGCCGAGGAAGTAAGCGAGCCGAACCGAGTCTTCGGCGCCGAGAATGATGCTGCGAATCTCGGGAGGCACGTTTGGCAACAGCGTCAGCGCTTTTTGCACCAGCGCATTGATGTTGCGCTGCAACGCTTCGACCTCGGGAGTCTTCTCGCGGGCGGGTTCAGGCAAAAGCTCGACTCTGGCTTTGAAGAACGGCGCTTCCTGTATGATTTCGAGTATGCGAAACCGCTCTTGCCCTTGAACGATCAGGTGCAGCGTGTCCTCGCTGCCCGGAGAGCGCATCATCCGGTTGATCACCACCATCGTCCCGACTTGATAAAGATTCGACGCGGCCGGGTCGCCGTCTCCGTCGGTCTTCTGCGCGACCACGCCCAGCAACTTCTCTTCGGTGGCGAGCGCCGCTTCCGCAGCCGCGAGCGAAAGCGGGCGGCCGACGGTTAACGGCGAAATCCCCGACGGAAAAATGACCGTGTTTCGCAGCGGCAATATCGGAAGCTCTAGTATCTTGGCCTCGCCTGCCGGCTTGAGTTCATCTGTTCTCTTCTCCTGCTCCGGTGTCGTACTCTCTGGCATTAGTTTCTTTTACCCCCTGCTCGCTGCAATCGATATCTGGCGCTAGGCGCAGTCGATGTGCAAAATGAACCAGCCGTCCCTGGACTCGCTGCGGATTTCGGCGTGTGAGAGATCGAAGGGCAAGCGCAGTACGCGCTCGAAGCGGCTGTAAGTGATCTCCAGCTGATGGTAGCTCCAGCCTTCGCTAATCACCGAATCACGTCTCACCCCGCGGACAATCAAATTGTCCTCCGCTATGAGAACCTGAACGTCCTCCGGCGCGACTCCAGCAAGATCGAACTTGATCTTCCATCCGGTGGGGCACCGATAAACGTCAACCGCCGGTTGCCACAATGGTCCGCTCGGCCGGCGATACGAAGCCTCGCTGCGAAGCCTCTCAATCAAAATCTTGCCACTTTTTGCCATCGCTCCTCTTACCCCGAGCTCCTTAAAGAGCTTCCACCAGAGGCGCAGGCGCCAGCCGTAGTGCGCTTGCCGACTCCGCGTCCCGCGACGACAGGACATTGTCGACGAGTCCATACTCGACAGCCTGCAGAGGAGTGAGAATGAAATCACGCTCCACATCGCGGTCGGTCTTCTCGTAGCTTTGGCCCGTCGTCTCGGCAAGGATTCGCGATAGCAGCTCGCGTATCCGCAACAGCTCTTCAGCGTAGATTCGCACGTCGGTCGCCTGACCCTCGATGCCTTCCATCGAAGGCTGATGGATCATTATCCGCGAATTTGGAAGCGCGAACCGTTTGCCCTTGGTTCCGGCTGCCAGCACTATCGCGGCCATCGAAGCCGCCTGGCCCATACAAATCGTCACTATGTCCGGGCGAATGAAGCGCATCGTGTCATAGATCGCCAATCCCGCGGTTATCGACCCGCCCGGACTGTTTATATAGATTGATATCTCGCGGTCAGGGTCTTCTGATTCCAGAAAGAGCAACTCGGCCACCACGATGTTGGCCACGGCTTCGCTGATAGGCGTGCCGAGAAAAATAATATGCTCCCTGAGCAGCCGCGAGTAGATGTCGAAGTGCCGCTCTCCTCGCGTCGTTGATTCGACGACTGTCGGTATTAATGCCATAAGCTCCTAAGGATGCTTGTTTCGTGACCCGTTATGAGTGAGATTGAAAATCGGAATCCCAGTCAAGAGTCACGGATTATGCATCAGATGACTAAAACCTCAAAACTGCTCCAATGCCGTGCGCACCCAATCTATCGGCCGCCTGGCCCGAAACGATTTGGACTTTACCGGCTTGCTCGATCACCCGATGCGAAGCACGATTGATCAGGTCCGGCGCCGCCTCGAGCTCGCCTCCGCAGAACGAGCAGCGCTCCAGTCCGTTTGCAACAAGAACTCCGCAGGCCTCGCACTCCTTGCCCTCCACTCGAAAATCCCTGGCAACCACCAACCGGTAGACTCTTCCTTCTTGAATCGCGGCGAGCGTGTCCGAGATCCCTAGCACCGCGCGATCGCCTTTCATCGCTCCGGTGATCATCGAGTCGACGATCTTCGTCTCGTCTTCCTGCTCGGCCTTTTGCTGAATCTGTCTCAATTCGATTAGCAAGCGTTCCCCGTTCGCATCCACTGGCGCACCAATCGTGCCTATGATCATCTGCTCCAGGCGCTTCGGAAGCTCGCTTGTAAACGTAGATGTAGCCTCAACCGGACCGCCTATCACGAGCCTCGCAAGCTTCATTCGGTCCACAATCGCGGTCATCTCCTCGGCGACCCGCCTCGCGTGAGCTTTCAGATGGTTGGTGTGATCGCGGTCCATTTGCGCCTGCGACATTATGTGGTCGGTGCCGGTCGTCGCATGCCTGTTGGGCACGTCTGACGAAGCTTCAAACTGCTGCTGCACGCCGCTGGCATCAACGGTCAGAATCCGCGCGTGATGCTTGTCGATCAGAACAACTCCGAAACGGTCGTGGTCCTCGATGACTTCGAGTAATGGACGAAGCCAGGGCTTTGGCGACCAGCGCGCACCGGTAGCCAGGCTTACTTGTAGATCGCGCTGCCACAGAAACCCTCGGCCTGACTCGCTGAAAATCACCAACGCTTTGCCCTTCGGCGTGTACTCTTTCAGGAATCCCAGAACACGTCTGCACTCTACTTCGAACTTGAACTTGTGGTTTTCGGTCGGCGAATGGTTTTCCGCCATCTTCCGAAAGAGGCTTTCAACGTGCGTCTCGAATCCGCGATTCAGGTTTACCGCGTTCGATTGATCCACATCAACGTACAAGCTCAGGATCGATGCTTCCGGTCCCGCTTGAAGCTGCTGCAACTGGCGAATATCGTGGTACGAAATCATGCCCGTCCTCCTTGTTCGTTAGTCATCTGACAGCTCCTCAATTCGGACTGGTCGCTGTCTCGTCTGATGATGCCCGCGTGTGGGGATTCTCGATGTCCGGGAAGACCTCTTCAAGCGTGATTGGCTTCCCGTCTTCAAGATCAGCGTCGGGATCCTCATCGGAAAGAAGAAAGAGCTCAGGCGTGCCTTCCGTCCCGCTTGAGATGGCCAGGTTTTTGAGCATAGCGCGGCTGAATCGGTGCGGCAAGAAAACACCCAGTTCCGGATTGCGCTCCTTGAAACGCATTACCGCCTCTTCACTCGACCAGACCGGCAGACGAAGTTTGCTGTTGATCTCTTCGGTGAAGAAAGTGCCGTTGGCTCGTCGCATCACAAACACCTCGTTCATACGCGTTGGGCCTCCGCTATTCTACTGTCAAAGGTCGTACCATCATCATACCACAGTCGATCAGATGAAGCCTGAGCGGGCGGATAAGTCAGCGTCCGGCTTCGGCTTCGATCGCGTTCGGTTGAGTCGAGAACACAACTTGTCCATCGACGGCATCGACTCGAATAGTCGAGTTGTCTCGCACCTCGCCGCTCAAGATAAGCCGCGAAAGCGGCGTCTCGATCTCGCGCTGGATCGCGCGCTTTAACGGCCGAGCTCCGTAGACCGGGTCATATCCCGATCGAGCCAGATGCGACTTCGCTCCGTCGGTCAATTCCAGCGCAAGGCGGCGCTCGGCCAGCCGCGACCGCAAACGCTCGAGCTGGATGTCCACAATCTTCTTCAGGTCCTCTTCGGTCAACGCGTGGAACACGATGATCTCGTCTACCCGATTCAAGAACTCCGGCCTGAAATGTTGTCTGAGCGAATCCAGCACCTTTTCTTTGATGTTCTCGTACTGGTCGCCTTCGAGCTTGCCGTGGTACTCAAGGATCAAATGACTTCCAACATTCGATGTCATTATTATGATCGTGTTCTTGAAATTGACGACGCGGCCCTGCCCGTCGGTCAGTCTGCCGTCATCCAGAATCTGAAGCAGCACGTTGAACACGTCGTGATGCGCCTTCTCGATCTCGTCGAACAGCACCACCGAGTAAGGTCGCCGTCGAACCATTTCGGTCAACTGGCCGCCTTCCTCGTAGCCGACATAGCCCGGAGGCGCGCCGATCAGCCGCGCGACCGTGTGCTTCTCCTGGTACTCAGACATGTCTATCCGAATCATCGAGTGCTCGTCGTCGAACAGGAACGCGGCGAGCGCCCGAGCCAGTTCGGTTTTGCCGACCCCGGTCGGGCCAAGAAAGATGAATGAGCCGATCGGCCGGTTGGGATCCTTGAGCCCCGATCGAGCGCGGATCACTGCATCGGCTACCGCCTTGACAGCTTCCTCCTGACCGACGACCCGCTTGTGTAAGTGCTCTTCCAGAGTCAGTAACTTCTGAAGCTCGCCTTCCAGCAGCTTGGAAACCGGCACCCCCGTCCATCGGCTCACCACTTCGGCGATGTCCTCTTCGTCAACTTCTTCCTTCAGAAGTCTGCCCCTCCCGTGCTGCTGGTCGAGGTTCTCTTCATATTCGCGCAACTGTTTTTCGAGCTGAGTCAGCTTGCCGTACTGAAGCTCAGCCGCCCGGTTCAGATCGTACTCGCGCTGCGCCTGTTCGATCGCGAGCTTGGTCTGCTCGATCTCTTCCCGAATCGCGCGAATCTTCTGAACTGATTCCTTCTCTGCTTGCCACTGAGCCTTTAACTGGTCCGCGCTTGCTTTCAGATTGGCAAGTTCTTTCTCGAGCTTTTCGAGCCGCTGACGCGACGCAGAGTCGGTTTCTTTTTTCAACGCTTCTCGTTCGATCTCGAGCTGCATCACACGTCGAAGTATTTCGTCCAGCTCGGCGGGCATCGAGTCGATCTCGGTCCTGAGCTTGGCGGCCGCTTCGTCGACGAGGTCGATGGCTTTATCGGGCAAGAAGCGATCGGAGATGTATCTGTGCGACAGCACCGCTGCCGACACCAGCGCCGAGTCCTTGATTCGCACACCGTGATGAACTTCGTATCGCTCCTTCAGTCCGCGAAGGATCGATATCGTGTCTTCAACCGTCGGCTGGTTCACCATCACCGGCTGAAACCGTCGCTCGAGCGCGGCGTCTTTCTCGATGTGCTTGCGATACTCGTCAAGAGTGGTTGCCCCGATGCAATGAAGCTCGCCGCGCGCGAGCATCGGCTTGAGCAGGTTCGATGCGTCCATCGAGCCTTCGGCCGCGCCCGCGCCGACTATCGTGTGCATCTCGTCTATAAAGAGGATGATCTCGCCTTCGCTGGCTTGAATCTCTTTGAGCACGGCTTTCAGGCGTTCTTCAAACTCTCCGCGATACTTTGCCCCGGCGACCAGCGCGCCCATGTCGAGCGCGACTATGCGTTTGTTCTTGAGGCTTTCCGGAACATCGCCTCGGACGATTCTTTGAGCCAGACCCTCGACGATCGCGGTCTTGCCAACGCCGGGCTCTCCGATCAACACCGGGTTGTTCTTTGTGCGGCGCGACAGGACCTGAATAACGCGTCGAATCTCGTCGTCGCGGCCGATGACCGGATCAAGTTTGCCCTCTCTCGCCATCTTTGTGAGGTCGCGCCCATAGCGCTCCAGCGCTTCGTAAGTCGCTTCCGGATTCTGCGACGTCACGCGCTGATTACCGCGCACCTCGATCAACGCCTTCTCGATCCGGTCGCGAGTCGCGCCGGCTGTTTTGAGAATGCGCGCGGCCGATCCGCCTTCTTCAATGATGGCAAGGAGAAGATGCTCCACGCTGACATAGTCGTCTTTGAGTTTCTTTGCTTCGTCTTCGGCGGCCAGGAACGCTTTGTTGAGGCGCGCAGTAATGTAAACTTGATCGACCGGCCCGGAAGGCCCGCTGACTTTCGGCATCCTGTTGATCTCGTTCTCGACGGCTTGCTTCAACGGTTCGACGTTGACGCCCGCTCGCGTCAGCACCGAAGGGACTAACCCTCCCTGCTGATCCAGCAGCGCTGCCAGCAGATGCTCGACCTCAATCTGCTGATTCCCGTAGCGAGTGGCTATCGTCTGAGCCCCGCGAACCGCTTCTTGAGCTTTCTCGGTGAATCTGTTTATGTCCATTGTTGTC
>DATMCM010000568.1:0-25832 GCA_035558335.1 Blastocatellia bacterium
TAACGTTTGCCCCTACCGAAGCTAGTGAGCCGGCGAAACGGCGTTTTATCCCGAACCACTAAAGCCAATCATCAGGAGAAAAGGATGAGTTTCTTCGACGTCCCTCCGATCCTCGAGAAAATGCTCTCGACGGCCGACAACATCTCCGACCTTAATTTCTCGGTGGGCCGTCCGCCCCAAGTCGAGATCAGCGGAAAGCTGACCCCGGTCGATGTCAAGGGTCTGCGGACGCTCAGCCAGTACCAGACTGAAATCATCGCGATGTCGCTATTGGAAGGGAACACCGATGCTGCGCGTCGTTTTCTCCAAACAGGAGCGGCCGACCTCGGCTATGCGATCCCGAGCCGCGTCCGGTTTCGCGTAAACATATTCAAGCAGCGCGGATCGATCTCAGTGGTGATGCGAGTTATTCCCACGTCGGTTCCGACTATCGACAGCCTTGCATTGCCGTCTCAACTTGGAGAGGTGTCTCATCTCAAGAACGGCATCGTACTGCTGACCGGTCCGACAGGGTCAGGCAAGACTTCTACGCTTGCGGCGATCATAGACAAGATCAACAACGAGTACAGCTATCATATTGTCACTATCGAAGATCCGATCGAGTTTCTACACACTCACAAGAAGTCGACGATCAATCAGCGCGAGCTCGGCACGGACACACCTGCTTTTGCGCTCGGATTGCGATCTGCGTTGCGCCAAGCGCCGAAGGTGATTCTGGTCGGCGAGATGCGCGACATGGAGACCACAGAAATCGCGCTCGAAGCTTCGGAGACCGGGCATCTCGTGCTGTCGACGCTGCACACCACAGATGCTTCGAAGACGGTCAATCGCATCATCGGTATCTATCCTAAGTCTGAGGAGCACGTAATTCGCACTCGGCTTGCCCAATCGTTCCGATACATCGTTTCACAGCGATTGATCCCGCGCGCCGACGGCGAGGGCCGTGTCGCTGCGGTCGAGATCCTCAAGGCTACGCCGCGTACCCGGGAATACATTGAGCATGGCGAGAGCGAAGGCAAGACTCTGCTCGAGGCGATGAACGATAGCGAGCTCGAGGGAATGCAGCACTTCGATCAAGTGATCGAGCGAATGATTCGGGACGGAATGATCACGCAGGAAAACGGCCTGGCATTCTCGACCAATCCGTCGAACCTGCTGTTGCGGCTTTCCGGGCTCGGTACTTCGGACGATATGTTGAGCCGCCGAGAAGAGCGCCACTACAAGCCGACTCGTCCAGAGTCGATCAGCAGGCCACGCGCGGCTGAGGTGGTCGAACGATAAACGTTCCGGGATTCCTGATTCCGGGCTCCGGTCGTGTGATCAGCGCGACGATGGAACCGAGAAACTAGAACCCGGACCTCAAACCGAGAACCCGGCAAGTAACCGTGGAGAAGCCATGCTAGCAAGTTGTCCACAATGCGCGATGAGCCTCAACTTCGACGATGAGCGTTTGCCCATCGAGCCATTCAATGTGCTTTGTCCCCGGTGCCGCCAGTCGGTGACGATCATGCCGCCTTCCAAAGAAGAGCCGAGGTTATCTGGATCCACTGGGTCCCTCGAGTCGTTCGTGGACGTAGCGCCCGCCACGGCCAGTGTTGAGCCGCTTCAAGCGCTTGTTGACATGTTGCTCGCCGGTTTGAAGCAGGCCCAACCTCACGCTGGGACGGATTCCACGAGTTGGAAGCGTCGCCATGTCCTGCTTTGCATGGAAGAAGCCGAAGTCCGAGAGTCGTTACGCGAATCGCTCGCTCCTTCGCTCTTCGAAATCTTCTCGGCAGATACGGCGCCGGAAGCGATCGAGATTCTCCATGAGTCGCGCGCCGAAGTGATTGTACTCAGTCCGAGCTTCGACCCCGAACATCAGGGCGGCGCCGCTATGATGCAATATGTCAACAGCCTGACGCCTCAGATACGCCGCCGAACCTTTGTCACGCTGGTGTCTGCGCAGCTAAGGACGCTGGACACCTACCTGGCTTTCGCGAACGGAGTGAACCTGACTCTGCATCCGGAGGATGTCAGGTCGTTCCAGGCGATCTTTGATCGCAGCGTTCGCGACTTCAATGAGTTGTACCGCCCGCTAAATCAAGCAAGCGCGATCGCTCCGTTCTGACGGAGCGACGCAGTTTGACACCGCTCGAACAATCTCGATAATCTCTTAACCACATCGATCAGATGTTGCGCCCGTAGCTCAATTGGATAGAGCATTGGTCTTCGGAACCAAGGGTTGGGAGTTCGAGCCTCTCCGGGCGCACCTTTAATTCCTACCATTTACAACCTTGGCCTTTCTTCGATCGAGAAGATTTGTGACCGATTTGTGACCTGGATTTTGGGCCGCATTCACTGCCCGCTCCATTCCATCCTCCGTCCCTCGAGCATAGACCATTGTCGTCTCGATTCTCTTATGGCCCATTACCCTCTGCAAACCGGTCAGCGGCGCTCCATTATCCGCCGCCCTTGTTCCAAAGGTTCGTCGAAGGTCGTGGATGTGGAGGTTCGAAATGCCCGCCAGCTTGCAAGCGGTCATCCACGCGGTCTTGATCCGGCCATACCTGGTCTTGGTCAACCGGTTTGTAAACAGATACTGCTGCCCACGAAATTCAGCGTCCTGGACCAACTCAACTAAGATCGGCCGTAGTGCCGAGCTGATAGGAGCTTGCCTGCTTTCGTCGGTTTTGGTTTTTCGGATCGCGATTCTGTTGCGGTTTAGATCGACATCTACGACCTCGAGGCTTAACAGCTCGCCTTCTCTCAGTCCCGCATATAGGAGAACAGACACCATTGGCTTTAGATGTGCCCTGCTTCCCTCGAGCACCTCCCACAACCGAGCTTCTTCGTCCGGTAGCAGATAACGGTCGCGACTGCACTCACCTTTGAGGACGCGAACTCCCTGACATGGATTCGTCGCCGCCAATTTGAAGGCGATAGCAAGTCGAAATAACCCGGACAGAAGCCGCAACTCCCGATTCACCGCTGCAATCGATCGAGGGCTGGATTTGTACTTACGAGTTACAGGAGTTTTTCTGCGCTCGATCTTGAACCGCTCAACGTCGAACGTGCTGATCTGGCGAAGCTGCTTCTTCTCGCCGAAAAACGCTAGAATCGCCTTCAGACGAGAAGCATCCGACTTCCAACTCCGTTTATTGGTCTTCGCCCACGGCAGGTAGTGACTATCGACGAAGTTCTTGATGCTGATTGTTCCCGATGGCCTGCCGACTACACCTTCATGGATCTCCCGTAACTTCTTGCGTTCAGTTTCTTCGGCCTGGGCTTTTGTCCGGGCCGTTTTCAGGGCGCCGCGATGGCGCACTCCATCAATCGTCTTCGTGAAATGCCAACGGCCATTTCTCTTGTAGACTGACATTCCGCTTTCCTTTCCCGAGCCGCAGCCACGGTCGGGCGGCCGCAATCTTACTCCCCACCGTTCCCCTTTATCCAGTCGAGCGTTTCGTTCAACTCGAACAAGATTCCGCGCGAGCCTGGCGGCTTGTAGAATTTCAGGCCAATCTCCGCACCCCGCTCAACCCAAGCGTACACAGTGCGTCGCTCTACGTGCGCCAGTTCAGCGAGTTCATCGACGCTCAGAAAGCAAACCTGCTTGATCACGAAGTCGCCGCGTGTGCTCTTGCTAAATTGGAGATAGATGGGTCGGGATAGACTGCTCTGGATCGCGTCGACGAGAGTTTGGACTGTCGAATTAATGCTTGATTGTATCGTTGCGTCCATTTACGGCTCCCCATATCTGTTCCAACGAATATCGGAAGTGTTTTTGAGACGTCGATCATTGCGCGTCACGCCAAGTACGTTGCGAATCTCAACGCCAACGCCTGGTCAGCTTGTTGAAATGCTCGCGATCTCCAGCTTCGGTTTGCTGATCGAGGTGAATGCTACCGGAGAGACTGGAGACACTTCCGCTACCTAATACTAGAATTACCCTGTTATCTAGAGAACTCATCCCGGCCCGGCTACCCTCTGCGATAGATATGGGTTAAGTAGAACAACTGTCTGCAGTGTCATGGTTGCGGTGCATTTTCGCTCAGTCGCAAGCCGTACCAGTAAAAGTAGCCACCTATCTTAGTTTCGTTTTTCACGAGCCCTAAGCGCCGCCAATCTTCTGCTATTCGCGTGCTGGATACTGGCTTGTGTCCGCTTTCGATCGCCCACTGCCTATAGCGGTTGTATAAGTCACCGGCGCGTTCCCTAAAATCTGTATCCCAGGGATCATAATTTCGCCCTTTTGCGTTATTCCAGATGGCATATTGCTGCAAAAAGGCGCCAGGAACGTCGCAATCATCCTTGAATTCATTCGTAGCGTCCGAGACTGAGGGTGGTATGCGGAAGCAACCACGGGATCGAAGTCGATCGAGACCGTCGAGTGACCAGTTAAGAATCCCCGCACCTTCGCCCTTTATTCGCTCTTTCAGCGTCGAATCAATCTTCTTTGGGTCAACTGCGGGCAGTTCTAGGATTTTGACTCGCCTAAACAGGCCGTTGTTTGGGTCGGATACACGCGGCTTGCTGTTCATTGCCCACAGTAGTTTGACGGTCGGGATTAGATCGTAGCTGTCGTGAAACTTCCGCTCGACCGATACGGCCTCGCCCGAAATAATCGCATTCAGAATGTCAGTGACAGCGATGTGGTCGCCGGGCTGTTCTGTGCACGTCGCCAGCGTGCGGCCCGGCAGGTTTGCCAGAGCAAACCGGTTCCGCTCGACCGCTCGGAGGCCGAGCGTAGTCACCCGGTCGGATAAAGCCGCTCGAAATCCTTCAATGATCGTGCTCTTGCCCCCGCCTGGCGGCCCGACAAGCCACAATGCAATTTCGTAACTTGTATCATGCGTTATCGATAGCCCGCCGAATTCCTGAAGGAACTCAACCAGCTTTTTGCCCTGGGTGCGTTTCAGACGTCTAACAAACTTCTCCCATGATGGTCGGGGCGCGTTCGCGTCATAGTCGTAGTTCGTGCCGCGTGTCAGATAATGCGAGGGCTTCCAGGGGGGTTTGTCCTTACTCAGTCGAACCAAACTCTTCGACTGCGACTCTCGGAGATCAGATTTCATTCCCAACACCCTATGAGGAAAGGATCCGGCCGTTGCTTTCCCTCATCGGACTGTAACAGAAGGAGGCAACTCGCGGAAATACGGATAAACTTGTTCAATACATCGCCGTTCGGGGCTATGATTGAACCAAAGCGGGGCGTTGCGTCCAGGTTAAGGCAGTCCTCTACCGTGCTCTTCTTCTGCCATCGCTTTCCGCTTCCATAGCCGCCCATCCCAACCCCCCGTTTTTCCTAAATCATTAGCGCCACACCAAAGCCAGGGTCGGTTAATATCAGCACTAGCCGGTTAATTACGATCAAAGGTGCAGCTCACTTTAGTGCCCCTACCCCGCCACTTTACACTGCTCTTCAGAGAATGTCCTTGGACTGCCGCTGGGATTAAGCCTTGCCCCGTCGATTCGCTCTGGGCGGGTCGCTAAAGTAGCGCCCTCAACCTATCTTTCAAGACGGCTTCTCTGGGTGTCTTTGCGCCTCCGTTCAACCATTCGTGAATCGTTCTTGATGTAACGATATGAGTAACCGAGCTTCTGACTTCCACCTCTAGCCTACTTGAGTGTCCTGGCTCGCAGTCGTGTTGCCGAAAGGTGCGGATCGCTAACACCGCCGCCTCATACAAGCTCTCTGCGTCAACCTCAACGGTATGGCGCATCCCCTCAGTATCGAGATAGGAAACGAGACAAGTAGCCACGCCGCGCAGTGTAGAATTTTCACCGATTTTCGCCAACTATTCGGGTAATTATCGGGTCAACGCAAAATTGAAGAAGAGAATAAACTGACCAATGCAACCTTCCCGATCTCCCAAGCCTTTGTTGATAAATCGTCATCGTTCTTGGGAAAGTCACCAATGGTCATTTCGAGGTAGTTTATTAGCTTCCTAATGGCCTCTCTCGTTGCGATGCCGTTGAATTGGATGTGCACCTTACAGTCGGCCTCAATGCGGTATCGCAGTTCCTCGCGTCGTGCCTCACGTCGCGCAGCTTAGCGCTCGAACTCGTCGAAATCTGGGCGAGGTCCCGCTGCAGAGCTTAGATATGCCGGTGCGGGGAATAAACACTTTGGCACCTTGCGCTTTTTCGATTTGTGGCTCATGACTCAACTTACGAATCAACGGATAAGAAGTTCTTTTTGGAATCCGGCGCGCACAGCTTTGAACAAGCGCCGCGCACTTGAGCGCGTCTCGGGCGGCGCCCGAACTAGCGGTTGCGCCGGAGCCGTCGCAGCGGAGGTTTCGCATTGCATCGAGAGTCGTCGCACCGGCCACGTGGAACCTTTGCGTTAGGCGCTTAAGATGCGAGTAAGGTTCCCAAAGCAGCGCCAAAGGATATTTAGAAGGAGGTGCTATAGAAATGGCGCATGACGTTTTTATCAGTTATTCGAGTAAAGACAAACCGGTGGCCGACGCCGCCTGCGCGACGCTGGAACTATCTGGTATCAGATGCTGGATAGCTCCCAGGGATGTGCTGCCAGGAATGGATTGGAGCGGCTCGATTATTCAGGCCATTGAGCAAAGCCGGGTGATGGTTCTGATATTTTCATCGAGCGCAAATGGCTCAGTGCAGATCAAGCGAGAGGTAAACGAAGCTATTGAGAAAGAGGTGCCGGTTATCCCATTTCGCATCGAGGACGTGAAACCTTCCGGTTCTATGGGATACTACCTGGATGTGACGCACTGGCTCGATGCTTTGACCCCACCACTTGAACAGCATCTTGAAAAACTTGCAGAAGACGTTAACCTCTTGCTGAACAGAACAGGTACTCAACACAATACTCCTCAGCCGAGAAGGAATGCTCTCGAACCGAAACGTGAGCCAGCGCGAAGCCGAACAAGATTATGGATTGGAGCAGTTGTCGCAGCACTGGTGTTAGCCGTCCTGATAGGCATAGTGGTAGAGAGAACTGGGCGCCGCCGTGTCACGGAAAATACGAATAGTCCAGTACCCGACAATCCCTCACCCTCCCCAACTCCTCGCCTAGCCAATTCTCAGAATCCTAAGCCCGATCAGAGAGTGGCCAATAGGCCCATTCGCACACCTCCTGTTGTCTCCGGCTCTTGCATCTCAGGATACGTATGGCGCGAAGCTGGCCCCGGCGATCTCGTTTGTGTGCGACCAGAAGTTCGCGACAAGGTTGCGAGCCAAAACGCACTGGCTGCCTCGCGCAGGGATCCTCGGGGCGGGAGTTACGGCCCGAATACGTGTCTCTCGGGCTATGTGTGGCGTGGGGCTTTTCGGGGCGATCAGGTCTGCGTAACTCCGCAGGAACGCGACGAAGTTGCAAACGACAATGCGCAGGCTGCTGCCCGCGTGGCACATTAGTGGAAGATTCCACCAAGAGGAATCGACCAGAAGATTTTGTTCGGCTTGTTTCGATCTGGCTGCGGGCGAGCTGGCGCACCGTTCGCAAGTACGCCTATTGGGTCGCTCCGAGAACCCTCGGAGCTGAATAGACTCGATCATTCTCTTTCTGGGTTCAGGCATTTCTACAACTGCTTTATTAACCCCCGCTTTTCTAGCCGCGCGAGTGCGCTTGGCGTCCTGAGTATCAACTCCCGTATATCTCGGTTTGCGATCGTGCTTTTCCGCCTCCTGGCGTGTCCGCTCGAGAATGCAAGCACTCCTTTCACCCATTATTTCGACCGATGGTTACTCGAACAATTGGCGATAATTAGCGAAAATGCTAGACTGCCGCCAAATGGCTACCTGTGTCGTCTCCTATACTGATCTCGACGGTTTGCGGCACGCTGCCGAGCTTGAGGCGAACAGCCTCTATGAAGCCGCAGTCAGGGCGATCGTTGTGTTTCGGAAGCATGATTGCGAGCCCCGAACTCTGACCAAGTTAGAGATCGAGGTCAAGACATCGGTCATTCATACGCTTACAAGAAAGCAAGTGCAGGAGTGGTTGAATCAGGGCGCCAAGACACCAAAGGATGCTGTGACGAAGGAGGAGCTGCGCGCGCTGCTATGAAAGGTCAGATAACCAGGGCCCAGCCCGCTCCGTTGCATACGGGACAATGGGGAGAGCTGAAAAAGACGGCGTCCCTGTGCGGTGTATCGCCGGTGCCCTTACACCGCGGACAAATCCTAGCTGGCCTCGCAACTTGTATCTTACCCTTGCCGCTGCATGCTGTGCAGAACACTAACCGGGCTGCTCCTTTGCCCTTACACATTGCACAATCGACCGTCTCACTTGGGACAACCATAGCTTCCCCCTCGCGTGGAAATCTGGAAGCGTACTCTGGTGACTTAATTGGGTCAGGAGGGTAGTCGGCGGCACTCTATCAGCAACCTCGGTCAGAAGCAAGAAATAGCAATCATCCAAGCAGGTCAAGTTGGAAACGCGTTTCTGAGGTAAGGTACCCAGCGGAGTGATGGAGCGAAGCCTTTCAAGCGTATTCGCAGAAACGCGCGGCTGGCACGGCTAGTGCGGTAATTATCGTTGGAAGGGGATAATCATATGCCATTTCAAAAGGGGCTTCTACTAGCCGGAATGACCCTCCTGAGCAGTTGCGTCTCACATGTGATCGTGATATCTGACGGCCATCCGGCCTACTAGCTAGGTCGGCAGTCGTGGGATTTTTCAACGGCCTCGGTGGTTCAGAACTGCCGGGGCCGTTTGCTTTTGGCAATCTAGCCCCTAAGTGTCATTGTATACATTCAACGCGGCATGGAGCGCGTTGCACAAGGCGAACACCAGGCTCTTTTGCCGCGAATTCATAGTTTGGACACTTTCCTACCTAAGAAACTTTGAATCAATCCATGCTGTCTTCCCGCTGGCGAGAATCCGAACTTCAAACACTTCTTGACCTTCTGAATCTTTCTTTGCGTTAACTATTAGGACATTAGTCTTGTTCTTGACCTCGCTCAGTTTGCCCGAGTTCTTCAATTTCTTGTACGCCTCCGCATCTCCTGCCTTCTCCGCTCTGCAGCGTTCATCGTGGTCACTCAGAGTTATCGCAAATAGAAAGGAAACTACTCCCTTCCCGAAATCAGTCGTAGCTTCCTGCCCGATCTTCTTAAGCGCCACAGCTCGGGATTGAGTTCCGTTGGACGGAGCGGTTTCGGCTACTCTCTGCTTACTGGAGGAAGGCTCAAGGTATACGATTGTCGGTTGTCTATCCGACTTGGGTTCTAGTGATGCGCCTTCTCTGGTTGGCGGAGATTTGTCTGTGTCTGGATTCGATATCACTCCTGCCTTCTGTTCCATGTTCTTATCCGGAGTCAATCGTTGGTTTGATGCTACCGAGATAGTCTCGTTCGCGGGAGCGCTCTCTAATTTTCCTTCAACGGTCACATTGCCGGCGGAGTTAACGGTTATCTGACGTTGCCAGATTTTGAACCCCGACTTCTCTATTCTTATCACGTGCTCGCCTGCAGCGACGCGCACCGTCGATGGCGCATTTCCGACGAACTTTCCGTCAATCATGATGTCTGCCCCATCCGGGTTGGACTTGATGGCGACGATTGAAAGCTCTGTTGAGTTTGGTGTAAACGCGGCTTCTGTCGAGGTAGACCGTGCATTAACCTGAGTCGAAAACTTTGCGGGGTCGAGCGAAACGTCACCGTTGATGTAGGCGGTTATTTCCGTTCCTTTCGGGATTGTTATGTCTTTCCCATGCATGAATAGGAACAATGGCGCTGCTGGGAAAAACAAAATGCTGGTAGCCACGATTGCGCCCGTCATCGCGCCAGTGTGGCCACCGCCCTTTACTTCCTTAACAGCACGAAGTGCTGCTTTCTCTCCTGAAATAAGGCGCACCGCGTCAATATTCATATTCAACTTTCCGCCGCGTGCCATTCTTCGCTTCGATTGAGCCTCGGTCACGGTGCCCCACGCAATTCCGCCACGCGGAATAACGACTATTTCACCCACTTTTACTTCCTCGAGGACCTCGAAATCGACTTTCTCATCGACTTTAGCATCGGCGGAGGAAATGGTTCTTGAAATGCGCATTGTTATTGGCGTTCCGTCTTCCAACCCAAAAGCAAGCGTGCCTCTAAGAATTTGGCTCGAAGCTGATGGGGTTTGTTTGGTTTCGCTTTGCGCGGGCTTCGCCTGGGCAAAGTACGGGGAGGCTGAACCTACGAGCAAGTTCAGAAGCACAATACGTGTGAGGTTACTGGTTTTCATTGTTTAATCCTTTAGGACCTGATCTGCGAACCAACCCTGATTAGGCAGGTTTCTTAGACGAATCGCGCCTGAGAGCCGAATCGAAGGTCCAGTTCGCGATTGTATACCAGGCTGAGAATAAGTTCAGTCGCGAGTGCCACAATTCGGGCGGGTTCGCGGCGACAGGTTGCAAGTTTTGCCACTGCGCTGCTCATTCCACCATTAATAGGTCGCTAAGAAACAATTAATCTTCCGTTAAGGTTTAGCATCGGGCACATGAACCACAACCTAACTCCGCCGAAGTAAGGCCGCGTGGTGGTCAGCTTGATCGGGTACTCGAAGTACTCATTGCTCCGGTTCAGCGTGTAATGCAAGCGAATCAGCGGCTCGCCCAGTCCGAGCTGTCCACGTGATAGCCAAAGGAACCGGCTCGCATGCCAAGAGGGACAGCCAGCACTCCCGTCCTCGTCCACCGCGACGCTTCAAGCTCCACCCTTTTTGGCAACACGGACAACTCATACTCATAGAGACCAACCGCCGGGAGGTATGAGCAAGCCAAGCGAAGGTCTTCCGAAATCTCTCTCGCGACGATGACTCCCCGAACACGCTGTTCGGGTTCCGCGTGATTTTTCTCGATCCAGGCCATGTACCGTAGAATCTGGCCAATCACACGGTCATAGCTTCTTGAGACTTTTAACTCGATCACGACCAACCGCTTCTCGGCATCAACCGCCAAGATGTCGATGAACCTGCCTGCTGGGCGGGCGCTTACTGTAACTGTGCGGAGGAAGCTGGCGTACAGCGCCCGCGCGAGCTAAGACTGCCGCCTATTATTAAGGGCTCCTATGTGAAAGTCGGAGAATCTAGAATCTCGAAATGCCCGAGAATCCGCATTCTTGAGTCTGAGAGGGGGCCTGTCTAAGCAGGGGTCGCAGGTTTGAGTCCTGCCGGGCGTACCTTTATTTTTCAATATTTCCAGCCCGTTTGCTGACAGCCTGAATTCGCGCTGTATAATTTGAAGGCTGCTTGTGGTACGAGGGACATCGTGCGATGATGCCGACCGTGAGCAAGGGAGCGCCACGAAAGGGTGACCGCAGACCACGGATAATCGTTGTCGCCGAGGACAAGTGTGATCTCGCGCTGCTCAGCGCAGAAATAGAAGGCCGCTACGGCGGCGCGTACAGCGTGCTCGTCACGTCAACGCCGGGCGAAGCGCTGACGTCCCTCGAGGCGCTTCAGGCGGTCGATCAGAGGGTTGCCGTGGTGCTCGCGAGCCAGTGGATAGGAGAGATGAACGGCTCGAACCTGCTGTCCGTCGCCCGGACGCTCCATCCCCGGGCCAAGCGGGTGCTCCTCATCTCGTCGGCTGACTGGGGCCGCGAGGGGACGGCCGACGCGATCCGTGGGGCGATCGCCAGTGGCTGTGTCGATAACTACCTCTCCAATCCGATGAAGACTGCCGATGAAATCTTTCATCGCGCTATAAGCGGCTTCCTCTACGAGTGGACGACATCGGAGGCGGGTTCGGCCTACCAGGTGACCGTCCCTGACTGGCCTGAGCTCGGCCAGCCCACTCCCAGGAACGGATCCGGCCGGTTCGACGTCGCCATCGTCGGGGCTGGGCCCGCGGGCTTGGCCGCCGCGGTGTACGGCTCGTCCGAAGGCCTCGAGACAATCGTGATCGAGCGCGGGTCGATCGGCGGCCAGGCGGGATCGAGCTCGATGATCCGGAACTATCTGGGGTTCGCCCGTGGCATCGGTGGGGCGGAGCTGGCGAGACAGGCATACGAGCAAGCGTGGGTGTTCGGCACTCGGTTCCTGATTGGCCAGGAGGTAAGGGGACTCCGGTGCGGCGATGACACCCACGTGCTCACGATCGCCGACGGCCGTGAGATCAGTTCGCGTACCGTCATCCTCGCGACCGGCGTCAGCTACAACCGCCTCGAGGTCCCCGCGCTTGAGCGCCTGGTCGGGATGGGAGTCTATTACGGGGCCTCGCCAGGCGAGGCCAGAGATTTCGCAGGCAAGCGCGTGTATCTGGTTGGAGCCGGGAATTCTGCGGGGCAGGCAGCCATGCACCTGGCGAAGTGGGCCGAAGAGACAACCCTCGTCGTGCGGGGCAATCGCCTCGAGAAAATCATGTCCAAGTACCTCCTCGACGAGATCCAGTCGGCCGCCAACGTCAAAGTGCTGCTCGCGACGCGTGTCGTCGATGGGTCGGGGAAGGATCGACTCGAGACGCTCACTCTGGCTAACGATGCGACTCGTGGTACCGTCGTTGTCGGCGCCGACGCCCTTTTCGTTTTCATCGGAGCAAGACCGCAGACCGAATGGTTGTCAGCCGAGGTCGCCCGCGATGCACACGGATTCGTCGTTACTGGGTCCGACCTGACCCATGACGGACGTCTCGATGACTGGCTCCTGCCTCGCTCGCCGCGACCGTTTGAAACGAGTGTTCCGGGCCTCTTCGCAGTCGGGGACTTGCGGTCACGTTCCATGAAGCGTGTTGCATCATCGGTCGGTGAAGGATCGGGCGCGATCAAAGAGATCCACCACTATCTCGAATCACAGGCCAAGTGGTCGGCGCTCCGCCGGAGCCTGACATGATCGGTTTAACCAGGAAGGAGACTGTAGTATGGGATGGGTAATACACTGCGACTGCGGCACCTCAATCAGAGGCACAAACGAGGATGAGATCGTCAAGAACGCACAGGACCACGCCAAGAACAAGCATGCGGTGATCGTGACAGGGGAGCAGGCGCTCGCCCTCGCACAGGAGGAGTAACGCTGCCGTCGTTCACGCATCCGGTGACAACCATCCAGCGCCCGTCGTTTGAACTGTGTTGATGCGGGTATTCTCCATTAATACATAATGGGCGGGAGCAAGTGATAAGGCAACACCTGTGAATCCCTGATAAAGCAGAGGACCTGACGCAGGGCTGGTCGTGCAATTCTGCAATTCAACCACAAGGTTCTTGAGATTAGCCTCCGACAAAAGCGGGTCAAAAAGCGCAGTAGATAAATCTGTGTAGATGGTCAAATCCCCAAAGCTCCACAGACCTGAACAGCCTTCTACAACTCGCCAGTATGTTCTGGAATGTAAACGCTCAGTTTTTCGCGTGAATTCGCCATTTTTCGGTATTCGCCTGAAACGGACTTCTAAGCAGAGGGTCGCAGGTTCGAGTCCTGCCGGGCGTACCTGTATTTTCAACGGTTTACGGTCTTTCCTGAGAGGCCCAAAGAGCCACTGTAGATAATTCTGTAGATGGTCTTCTGCTCGCTGGTTTTCTCAGTGTATTTCCATTTGGTGATTTCGACTTTCTCCAGAGACCGGGAAGTATTAGAACATGCCGCTTGACGCGTATCACGGAACCGTCGGAGGCTATCGAAACCCTGAGCATTCAAATGAGATTCTGAAGCCCACAAGGCCGGGTGAGTACCTGGATCAATATGGAAGGCGAGCAAAACGCTCGCCCCTCGAATAACGTCAGCCTCCAAGACCAATGCGGCGCAAGAGTTCAGTAAACCTCGGGTCAGACCGAACACTCTTGAAGATTGGATCCACCTTTAGGGTAGTTATGTCCGGGCTGCGCACCGCGTATGCTTTCTCCAGCCAGTCGAACGCATTGTCCTTGTCGCCGAGTCCCACATATACAATGGCAGAGCTCAGCGGCGACACGTAGCGTAGCTGAGATTGTTCTGCCAAGTACTTGAGGATCTTGGTCGTGCCAAGCCTGTTACCTGACATAGCATAGGCATACCCAAGGCACGCTACGGCGTCTGGACTTGGAAACGTGGATGTTTTTTCACCCAGTGCGATAGCCTCCTTGAAACGGGACTGCTGCAGGTAAGCGAATCCCAGGAGGGTTTGTGCCAAGGCAAAGGTGGAATCCATCTCGAGCGTCTTTTGGTACTGTGCAATCGCCTGGTCATACTGACCTGCGTAATACAAAGACCGTCCTACATACGAGTTGTTAGCGAGCGAGATGGGATCCAGCTCCTGGGTCCTTTTCATCTCACGCTGGGCTTCGTCAAAACGCCCGATCCTTTCCAGATAAGCCCAATACCAAAGGTGAGCAGTTGCGTAATTAGGGTTCAGTTCGATGCTGCGCTTGAATTCTCTCTCCGCACCAGACCAGTCCCAGTCGTAGGTAAACAGGGTCCACGCGAAAATCGGGTGAACCTCCGCAAGCTGGTCATCAATCTCAAGTGCCTTGATCGCCGCTGCCTTGGCTTTTGGAACCGCCTCCATTGGCGACATAGTCCCTCCGGCCAACCATGCATAGCAGTCGCCGAGCCCGACGTATGCGAGTGCGTAGCTTGGATCCAGATTAATTGCCTGCTGAAAGTGTTCGATCGCTTTCTTCATCCCGTCTTCTGTCCGCCTGCTCCAATAGTAGCGGCCTCTGAGATAAAGCTGATACGCCTCGGTGTTTTCGGTGTAACGCCTGGCCAGTTGATTCTTCTCGTCACCAGATAATTTAAGCGCCAGCGTTGCTGCGACCTTCTCCGAGATTGAATCCTGAACGGCAAATATGTCTGAAAACTTTTCATCGAACTTGGCCGCCCACAGCGGCGTTCCGTCGGGCACGCTCACAAGCCGTACGGTCACACGTATTCTATCGGCTGTCTTCTGTAGGCTCCCCTCCAACACTGCGTCCACTCTTTGTTCTCGTCCGGCTTCGATGGGGTCTTGCTCGAGGCGGGTGTAGTTGCGAACGGCGCTGATCGGCCTCATTCTGATCTGCCCAAGATTACTGAGCATGGTTATTAAAGAATCTGCCATGCCAATCTCAAGCGATTCGTCACGGCTTTCGGGCACCAGGGGCTTGAACGGCAGCACGGCGATTGATCTCGGCATCCGTGTCGTCGGCTGCTTTGATCTGCCTGAGATCCAAAAGTAGGAAGCCGCGATGGCCAGCCCAATCAGCCCAACGCTGACCGGCAGAAATGCTCGACTCATCTGCAAGCGTCGCCAGATTGAGGTGGACGCTGCAGCAATGCGGGTAATTGCGGAGGACCGGTCAACAGTTCCCGTCGCAAGAGCGGAGGCCGCTGATGCCTGTTCCGCCGCGCGCTCGTCGTCGGAATCAGACGCCAGCTTATTCTTCAAGTTTCCCAGGTCGATAAGAAGATCTTTTGCAGTTTGATAGCGCTCTTCTCTGTCTTTGTTAAGGGCTTTGTCGAGGATGCGCTCCAGTTCAGCAGGGAGATCGCGACAGTAGCGCGCAAGCGGCGGCGGTTTTCGGGTAAGGATTTCGGCGCAGGTTGCCGCCGCGCTCTCAGCAGCGAAGGGCCGTCGCCCGGTAAGCATTTCATACATAACAACCGCGAAGCTGAAGATATCGCTGCGAGCATCTAGCGTTTCACCTTTCACTTGCTCAGGTGACATATAAGGTACTGTGCCGACGATCATCCCCGGCTCGGTCAGGAGATTCTGAGTTTCTGCTTCGCTCTCTATCAGCGATTTCTGCTGAATCACTTTTGCCAGCCCAAAGTCCATCACCTTGGCCTGCCCGCGCGTAGTGAGCATGATGTTCTGCGGCTTGATGTCTCGATGTATGATTCCGCGCGAATGGGCCTCCGCGAGCGCGTCCGCAACTTGCACGGCGATATCGAGCGACTCGCGCAGCTCCAGCGGCTTCCGTTGAATCCGCTTGGCGAGAGTTTCGCCCTCGACGTACTGCATCACGATGAAGCTATGACCTTGCTCTTCACCGCCTTGGTATATTGCGCAGATGTTCGGATGATCCAGTGTGGCTGCCGCCTTGGCCTCACGGACGAACCGCTCCTTCGCGTGCTCCTCTGTGGCTGATTCGGAGGGCAGGAATTTGATGGCGACCTTGCGATCCAGCTTTGTATCCTCTGCCAGGTACACCTCACCCATCCCGCCTGCGCCGAGCTTAGCAATGATGTAGTAGTGGGAGAGTCTTTCACCGATCATGCGACGCTAGGGGTTATAACACCTTCTTCGAAACCTCGGTAGCCAACACGCCGCAGTGCGGAGAGCCGAGAGGCTCATCGATTCGATGACCAACCCGCCGACAAAAGACTGCTTCCAGACCGCGCCATAGCAGGCGCCTGAAACAGGCGTTGACTCCACCAACCCTCTGTTGGTGGATCTCGACGATCATGCCGACACTTCCGAGTTGCGGCCTAGATGCGGCAGTGGTATAAGTCCGCCATCGGGCCTTACCACTTTAGGTCGGTAGTCGTGGGTTTGCTACGGCCTCGATAGCGGGAACTATCGGGGCCGTTTGCTTTGGCGCTCGCCAGTGCGACGGTGCGAGAAGTGTCCTTCGAACCCGGCCAGAAGGATTCGCCGCACCGCCACGCCGCCCCGGTGTTCGGCTACGTCCTGGAGGGCGAATACGAGCGTGCAATCGGCGACGAGCCGGTCAAGACCTACAAGGCTGGGGAAACGTTCTACGAGCCGTCGGGGTCTGAGCACCGGGTGGCCCGGAACCCGAGCGACAAGACCAAGACCCGGCTCCTGGCGGTGCTCCTGCACCCCCGCGACGCCAAGGAACTGACGGTCCCGGAGAAGGGCAATGAGTAGGGATCGTGGGGCTAAACGATCGGCTGCGCTTCGAACTCCCGGAGGGCGCTCGTGAAAGCCATTCGACTTCAGGCTCGCGGCGGGCCCGAGTCACTCCGCAGGACGCACCGACACCCTGTCCGGGCCGGACGAGGTCCTGGTCCGCAGGCTTTCACCTCGCGGCCAAGCACCCGGTTTGTCTTATTCATCAATAGTTCCATACTTCAACACAGGAGGTTCACAGATGAAGATTTTTATTGCAGGGGGAACGGGAGCGATCGGGCGGCCGCTGATCGCGGAATTGCTTGCCAAAGGACACGCTTTAGTTGCTCTGACCCGTTCTCCAGAAAAAGCTCAGGCTTTGGTGGAACAAGGCATAGAACCTGCGATCGCCGATGTATTTGATACCGATGCGGTCAAAGCGGTTGTCAGTCGCGCTCAGCCGGAAGTCGTGATTGAACAACTCACCGCCCTACCCAGAACCTACACTCGTGAGTCAATGAGTGCCGCCGCCGCCTTCAACACTCGCATCCGTTTAGAAGGAGGCGCCAATGTTCTGGCAGCCGCGCAAGCGGTGGGTGTGCGGCGTTACCTGAGGCAGTCGATCGCATTCTGGGCGGTTCCTGGTCCTGGATTGGCAGATGAAGAAACGCCTCTAGCATTTGACGCCTCGCCTGCGGTTGCAGCAGATGCCCGCCTGGTAACTGATCTTGAGCATCGCTTACTAGGAAATCCCAACATAGAAGGGATTGCCCTGCGCTTTGGCTTCTTCTATGGACCCGGCACCTGGTTCAACCCCGATGGCGACGTTGCCCAACAGGTGCGACAGCAACAGTTCCCGATCGTCGGGAATGGCGAAGGCGTCTGGTCGTGGTTACACATTGAGGACGCAGCGATTGCCACCGTTGCGGCAGCAGAGCAAGGCAATCCTGGGGTTTATCTGATTGCGAATGATCAACCCTTAGCGGTGCGCGAATGGCTCCCTGCGTTTGCTCAATGGCTGAATGCTCCACCACCGCCGCAGATATCGGTTGAGGATGCTCTGAAAGCGAGTGGTGCGGATTCGGTTTACTACGGGACTCAGATGCGAGGCGTATCGAATGCCAAGGCGAAAGGCGAACTGAATTTTCAGCCGCGACCGTTGGAGTGGATCGTTGACACCGCCGTGGCTCATGGCAGTTAACAAGTTCAAAGCGTAGGAGTAATACTGAATGTCGTTTGCTATGACCTGGAGCCCTAGATGTTTGAAAAGCCGTCCCACGGCCCCGGTCCCTGCGAAGATGTCACAAAGGACTCTTTCGCTACCGTCGCAAACCTCGCGAAAGACTTGCTCAAGAAACAGCAGAAGAGTGTACTTGGATCCTATGTAGTTCATTGTCGCAGCTCCAATCTAGTCGTGCGCGCAGTGCGGATACATCGGACAGATCCACCGCGACCTATAGTTCCAGCGCCGATCTCGCTTTCGAACCCAGGGCCTCTTGTGCGCTCTTTTGGCTCTTGAGACCACTCGCTCTACCTGCCGGTCAGAAATACCTCCCATCCGGAATGCAATCTCGGCGTAGAGGTAGTCAGAGGTGTGGCTTTCCTGGCAGCTCTTGTATGTCAAACTGAGGCACAACCGACAGTAGAACTTCATAGCGCTCGCCTCCAAATGCAGACACGCACACCGCCGAAAGCAGCCTGGGCAATTGAACCACCATCGCACTCCCCCGAACTGCAGGCCAGTGGAGTGCAGATTAACTGACTGGCCGGTACTGCGCAGATCCAGCCGCATTTCGGATGGCGATATCCGCTCCAAATCAACAGTTAGTGTCCACAGCGCTTCTCCGCGATAGTTGTGCCATGCAATCGGGTGGTGATACTTTTTACGCCCCAGGGTTGGGAGTTCGAGCCTCTCCGGGCGCACCTTTACTTTCCACCATTTACAACCGTGGGCCCTTTTCGATCGAGCAGATTTGTCGCCCTCGTCATCCAGTTTCCTCCGAAATCGGACTGCATTACCGAAAAATTACGGCACAATTACCCCACGTTTATGACTCTCCCGCCTCACCAGGATTAACCTGCGACCGTGATCAGAAGATCATCCCGAGATCGCAGCTTTAATCCTGGAGTCTAATGTCACGCGACGAAGAAGGTCACGCAACAATCGGTTGAGGGGTCTGTCGGAGAGCTTATGCCTAAAGACAGACAGCAACTCAAAATGGCGAGCTTCCGGGAGCTCGATGCGGACGAGTTGAAGGAGTCAGTGGGTGAGATGCTGGTCTTGATGGAGGCATCGGAGCGAAAACTCTTCATAGAGACTCTGGAGTATTGAATTGCCCTGCTCCGTGTGGAGTATAAGGACCTACTTGATTCCGCTTGGCATAGGAGCCGAACACCATTTGACGCCAACCGAAGTGGCTAATCTTATCAGGTTCTTCAGGATCAGCATGCCGAAAGCAATGTCGGCAATTGGGCGGGCCCTGGTTGCGCCATTCTCGCGACAAGGCCAAACGTGATGGCCATTTGTCGGTTTACGTTAAAAAAGCCGGCACCCTTTTATTGAAGCAAGCTTCGAACAACAAAAGGAGAAATATCGAATGAACGAAATAGAAAGAGCGACCGAGGTCACAGAAAGGCCTCGCAACAGACAGGCTCGTATATCCTTCAAGAAGACATTGTCTTTAGCGATAACAATGTTCGTGGGGGTCTTGATTGGCGTGAACTCTGTTGATAGAGGTCACGCCGAGGGTGGATCCCCGGTTGAGGCTCAGGGCAACAAATCAAAGGTGCGCAAGTTCGACGCCGAGATCAACGATAACGTCGCGCGCATGATAGAGCAGGGGAAGAATACTTTTCGTTTCGATACATTTGGAGATGAGGCCTTTTGGGGTGACGTCGCCAAATTGCACCAGGCGATCGAAGGCAGCCGGTTTGGCGGAGTCGGCCCCGGTGTGAGCCCCCAGGCAGCAATCGACCTGGGATTGAAGGTCGACATAGACGCACTTCCTAAATCCATCGAGAATGATCTGGATAAAGGGAGATTCGATCTGAATGATCCAGCAAACACCCTGGCGCTCCTCAAGGCAAATGCAGTCATAGGCGTGAAGGGCATCTTTCAGGGCAATTCGCTTACGTCGGTCGGGCTCACCTGCGCACTTTGTCATTCGACGGTCGACAACTCGCTGGCTTTTGGGGTCGGCCATCGACTGGACGGGTGGGCCAATCACGATATCAACGCCGGTGCGATCGTCGCTTCCGCACCAAACCTGCAGCCGCTGGCTGATTTTCTGGGCGTCAGCGTCGACACCGTTAAGACGGTGCTCAACAGTTGGGGACCGGGGAAATTCGACGCGGAAGTCTTCTTGGATGGCAAGGCGTTCAATCCTCAACAGGTTTCTCATGGCATTGTTACAGGCACAAACGTCCCCGGAGCAACTCTAATCCCGAACTCGTTCGGCCTGGCGGGTTTCAACAACCATACCTGGACGGGCGCATGGGGAACGGTCACCTACTGGGACGCTTTCGTAGCCACTATCGGACTGAACGGCAAGGGCAGGTTCTTCGATCCGCGGTTCAATAACGCGGATCAGTTTCCGGTGGCGGCCGCGCACAATCTTGGCAACCTCCCGCACATCGATCCCGACGAGGATCTGGTGACGAAGAAGCTTCCCGCGCTGCAGTTTTATCAGCTTGCGATTCCAGCGCCAAAGCCTCAAGCGGGACAGGACTTCGATCAGGCGGCAGCAGACCGCGGCGACCAGTTGTTCAGCGGCAAAGCAAAGTGCAACAACTGTCACGTCGAGCCGCTATGGACCGAGCCTGGCTGGAATCTGCATACACCCGCTTCGATCGGGATAGACAGCTTCGAGGCAGACCGTGCGCCGGATCATGTCTACAAGACCGCGAATCTTGCGGGAGTATTTGTGCGTGAAAACGGCCTATTCATGAGGCAGTCGAACAGGGGTCGCTTTTTTCATGACGGCCGCTTCGCAACCCTGTCGGATGTAGTGAATCACTACAACATCCACTTTAACCTGGGACTAACCGATCAAGAAAAACATGATCTCGTGGAGTATCTGAAGTCACTCTCGTCACCCGAGTGATCATCCTCCACTACGATACCTCTTGCGTCGGATGTCAGCGCAACGCCTCACGGATAAGCGTTCGCGATCCGACGCGGGGGGTTGATTCGGATAGATTCCTTGATTCTCTGGGACACCCTCGAATTGACATTCATCGCAATCTGCCGGTTTGTCCATGTACGACTCGTAACCAAATGTAATAGATAGTACTTGCAAAGGCAGGTTGGAAAAACGAAGGTTGCGAATCCTGCCACGGCCCGGGGAAGGCACACGTGGAGGGTGGCGGTGACAAGACCAAGATTCGCACGTTCGAAAACGAGGCGCCGAAACAGATCTCGGAGCAATGCCTCGTGTGTCACGCCGGGAAAGAAGAGCACAACAACTACCGGAGGGGCGAGCATTGGCGCAACGACATAGGCTGTACCGACTGCCATTCCCCGCACTTCACAAAGCAGCTCGCCGACAAACTCACTGCGCCGCATCAACCAAAGGATGCCCCTTCCTCGAACGTTCCCGTTGGTCCGAGTAAGGCACACTCGACTGACCTGGCTCCGTTGCACATGCTGGTTAACTCCCAGACGCAGTTGTGCATGACTTGTCACAACGAGACCAAGTCCCAATTCACGGAGCCTTTCCATCATCGCGTGCTCGAAGGTGCGATGAACTGCAGCGATTGCCATAACCCGCATGGCGGGTTCGAATCAAAGCAAGGCCGGCTGGTTGCGGCTGATGCGGCATGCCTGAAATGTCATTCCGACAAGCAGGGACCATTCGTGTTCGAGCACGCGCCGCTGAAGACCGAGGGCTGCTCGATTTGCCACAACCCTCACGGCTCAGCTAATCCACGTCTTCTAAAACGAAACAATGTGAACCAGCTATGTCTTGAGTGCCACTCGCAGATTGCGGCGCAGGTTGGCGAGATAGCTCCCCCCGGCGCCCCCGGCACTCCGAGCTTCCACAACCAGGCAACTTTGCGATTTCAGAATTGCACGACGTGCCACGTCAAGATTCATGGTTCGAACGTTCACCCGGTCTACTTCCGATGAGGGCGTTGGGCGTGGAGGAAGAGTGATGAAAAGCAAACTCACATTTGCGCTTGGCTTCCTGGCAGGAGTCGTGCTGGGTCTTGTACTCCTGGTCGGTGATGCGCGAGCTCAACAGCCCGCCAGCGGTACGGATCCTCAGAAGCCGGCGGAAAAACAGGATCAAGGCGGACCCTACACGATCATGTCCAGCATCGAGCTCGGCGTCCGCGGGGTCGCCATCAACGGCAATGCTGACAAATATCGAAGCGACTTGAACTACACGCCGGGCTTTAGGATTCTGGATTCCAGCTTGCTGATGCAAGCAAAGGAAGGCGAGGGGTTTCTCTTTGACAAGCTGCTGGTCAGCTCTTACGGGTGGGGCATTCCGGGTGGCGGTTACCGCGCAGAGGATCCCAATCGCTTGTTGCGCGTCAACGCCGAGAAGGCTGGAGTCTACCGGTTTGATGTTAACTACCGGCGGTTTGATTACTTCAACAGCCTTACCAACCTTGCCTTGAATCAACACATCTCGAACACCGAATATCGGCAAGGTGATTTCGATCTGACCATTTTCCCCGACAGTCAAAAGTTCCGACTTAACCTCGGGTACTCCCTGAATCGCAACACCGGCCCTGCGCTGTCGACATATGATTATCAACGTGACGAGTATCCGGTGCTTGCACCAACCCATGTCTCCTCTGACGATTATCGAATCGGGTTCGACTCGAAGTTGTGGGTGTTTGACATCTCGTTCATGCAAGGGTGGAGGACGTATAAAGACGACACCACTTATCTTATCGACACGGCTCAGGCGGGCAACAACAAAATCAACGCGCCTGTGCTCAACACATTCCATCGGGATCTTCCGACTCGAGGGACGTCGCCGTATACCAGGTTCAGCCTGCACACGCTGGTGGCGAAAAGGCTCGACTTCACCGGCCGCTACATCTATTCCAGCGGTAACACCGAATACACTCTGTTTGAGACGGCGACCGGCAAGGATGGTTCTGGAAATATCATCAAATCTGACACGTTCAATATCAGCGGAAATGCCAAGCGGCCTCACGCTGTGGGAGACGTCGGGGCGACTTTCTTCGTCAACGACAACTTCAGGATTTCGGATACGTTCCGCGTCGACAGTTTCCGCATCAACGGCGGCCAGCAACTGTTTGAGACACTGGTTCGAACAAATCCGGCAGGGGTGCCGCTGCCCACAACTTCGCTGGATCAGTTCTTCTTCCGAAACACCAACTACCTGCGCTATTTCAATCTCATTGAAGGCGACTACGACATTAACAGACGGTTGTCGATTCACGCCGGCTACAGATACACCAACCGGCACATCGAGCTGGGGGTGAGTGATTTCAATGCGGGAGGCACGCCCAATCCCGAGATGGAGACATTTGACAATCACACCAACTCATTTATCTTTGGCCTCAAGGCCAAGCCTGTGCGAATCTGGTCGGTTTACTTCGATATGGAACGCGGCACCGCGGACAACGTCTTTACGCGGGTAGCGAATTACGACGTCACGAACTTCCGGGTGCGTAGCATTCTTCGGCCGACTAAGAACATCACGATTAATGCGTCCCTTATTACTCGCGATAACAACAACCCATCAGTCACCGAGGACAATCCTCCACAGAACTTTGGCGCTAACATCAAGACGCGAACCGTCACCGCTTCGGCCGACTGGACGCCGAATGAGAAGCTCTCGCTCACCGGCGGCTACACCTTCATGCACGTGGCAAGCGAGGCGTCGATCATCTTCTTTGTAAACAGCGTCCGGATTCGCGGGGAGAGCCGCTACTTCATGAATGACAACTTCGCATTCTTTACTGCTTATTGGCAAATTCTTCCGAGGGGTCGGTTTTTATGGAGCATATCGAATTCATAACGATCCGGGACAAAGCGACCGCGTTTCGACGCCAACTGAAATCGTCGGAGGCTTTCCCTACCAGTTTCAGTCGCCGGAATTTAAGTTTGTAGTAAAGTTGGCTAATCGCATCGATTGGATAGCTGGCTATCAATACTGGGATTATCAGGAGGCCTTCCCGAACCTGCAGCGATACCAGGCACACCTTCCCTATACGTCGGTGAGGTTTCACTTCGGGCGTCGCCAGTAGGCGAATATGCTGCTTCGGGAATATTCTGCTCACCGTGTTGCGCGTCGACTGAATCAGGTGTTAACTATCTCGCGACGCAGCTTTGCAGTCAGATCTAAGAGAAAGGAACATCCTCAAAAATGGGAACGACGAGAAACCAGATTAAGACGAGCTTGGCGGTTGCAGCGCTCATCAGCAGCGCTGCATTGGCATTGCCTGGCAGCGGCGCCTACGCGAGGGCTAGCTACGCCGCTGACGCGGCGGCAACGTTCAAGGCCAAATGCGCAAGCTGTCACGCCGCTGATGGAAGCGGAAGCACGGCAGCCGGGAAATCGCTCAAGGTCCTCGACCTTCGCTCCGCTGAAGTGCAAAAACAGTCGGACGCCCAGCTCTATGAGATCATCGCCAAGGGCAAAGATAAGATGCCGGGTTATGAGAAGCCTCTCGGCGCCGACACTTGCAAGGCGCTTGTAGCGCATATCCGCAAACTCGGCGGCAAGTGAAGCCTGTCAGGCCTCTGAGTTGAGCGCAAAAGCTGACAGGTTGGCCCAACCAGACCGGATTGAGAAGTTTTCCGGACATAGGTCGGGTTAGCGGACCAGGTAGCACAATCGCCAGCTTGCGTTGTCTTCACATGCAAGCTGGCGGATCGCGGCCGCGATTGATCTGGCGAAGCAAAAGGAGACCTCAATGTTTGGCCCGACGTCCATCCTCATCGCCATCATCATCACCGCCGTAGTCTTGATCGCACTGGTAGTCCTCAAGCCTTCGATCACGGTTACCAGAGGAGGCAAAATCCTCGCATTCGTGTCTCTGTTTGTGTTCCCGGTCCTGGGGGGATCTATGGGCATCTCCGAACACGTCGAGCGATCGAAGAACACTGAGTTCTGCACGTCTTGCCACGTGATGAAGGACTACGGCAAGAGCCTCCTCATCGACGACTCCTCATACATCCCGGCCGGCCACTTTCAGAACAACCGCGTGCCTCGCGACTCGGCCTGTTACACCTGCCATACCGACTACGCGATGTATGGCGGCTTCCGAGCTAAGCTGAGGGGTCTCCGGCATGTCTATTCCCAGTATGTAGGCAAGATTCCGGATAAGATCGAGCTGTACAACCCCTATAACAACCGCGAATGCCTTCACTGTCACCAGGGCGCAAGGTCGTTTGAAGAAGGCACAACACATAACGTGGAAGAAGGTCGCCTGGATTTGATAAAGGCGAACAAGTTGTCTTGTCTGTCGACCGGCTGCCACTCAGCTACTCACGATGTGAAGAACCTGCCCAATCTAACTTTCTGGTCGCCGGACAAAGCGAAGAAGGATGATGCAGGCGCCGCCAAAGACGCCGGTGCAGAGAGCAACCAGTAATGGAAAATGTGACCAGGATGGAGCGCCGGCTTTGCATCGCGGGCATGCTTATTGGGTTGGGCTTGCTGATCGAACTGGCCAGCCTTCTGTGGTCCCATCCCATCGCTTTCATCCTGTTTATTGCTGCCGGCGGGCTATTGATTGCAGCAGGGATCCTGGTTTACCTCTACTCGCTGGTTTCCGGGGGAGACTCCGTAGCGCAGGACACCGGGAAGTGAGATTCAGTAGCCGAAATTCATAAGCTACGCTCGTCGAATCCACCAGCTATCTGATCCCCACTTCACACCCTCAAGATACTCCCCTTCCAGGACTGAAGCCCTCTGCGTAGAGAACTAAGGTTTTCGATCAGACTCGCCCGATAGACACAACATCGGACATTGTGATGAATAACATAAGATGCGGTGCCTTAGGACACCGCCTTTTTTACCGTACGATCTTATAGTGTCGGTGAAGATCTGAACGGAACAGGTGTTCCGAAGATGCTGAGATTATTGGCAATCATAAGACGGGGCGATTTATAGCGCACTTTTGGAAGGAGAAAGTTATGAAAAGGACAAGCTTGGTTTT
>DATMCM010000569.1:0-10470 GCA_035558335.1 Blastocatellia bacterium
GTAGATAGCGGTGCTCGGGTTACGCAACATATTCAGATCGATGGCGGCTCGCGGGATTAAGCCCGCTTCGGCGAAACTGGAAGTGACTGCTTGAACGTTCGGTGTCGTGAAGCATTGGCACTTTGCAATAACCCCGGTCAGGATGGAGCCCTGAAGATCACGCTTAGCTTTTGTGAAGGCTCCCCAGTAGATGCCGACCTGTGAATCACGCGATTCGTTCATTTCTTTGGTGAGCGGTGATTCTGTTTCGCCCTCGGGCACATCGATTGAACGAAGAGAGATGAATTCATTGATCATAGCCGGAGTTGGGTGGTTAACGATGTGAGGTAGGTGAAGCAGAATCGCGCTCAGTGCTGCAGTTTCAGAATCACGCCAGAAGGTCTCCGAGTCAGAGGATCTAGTGGCTGGTTGAGTGCCTACGATAATGTTCGCGATTTGGTGGGCGAGTTCAGCGTTGTTTTTGCAATTGGGAACAAAGTTCCAGTAGTCCGACTGACGCGGGTCAATTAGATCGAGTCGATAAACGTGCTTGTATTGCGATGCGGTCTGCTCGAACAGCTCACCTTTGGGATCAAGCACGATCGTAGAGCCGCATCTGGCCCAGTTTCGAAGGAAAGTGCTGATGAAAGTTGCAGACTTCCCCGAGCCAGGCGGGCCGAAGATAGCAATGTGGCGCATCGTGTGAGCTGATGGCAAGATTAGCTGGTGACCGGTAGGAAGTGTACCTAACTGTAGCTCCCCAGGTCTTAGGCTGGTGGTGAAGTCCTGAGCGAAGCCTTCTGACTTGAGCCAGGCCGTATCCGCCCACATCGCTGAACCGTGAGTGAGTCGCTGCTTGAGGCGATAGTAGGGAAGCAGTAGTTGCAGAGCCTCGATCAGACTCAAAGAGATGGCCATCAGCATCCCACCGACAAAGATCAAACGAAGTTCGAATTCAGCCTTGAGATTATTTGCGGTGACCCAAATGAGATAGGCGGAGAGCGCCCCGCAGAGGGCGAGACCGATCATTTCAGCGGCAGTTCGAAGACATTGCAGCGCGGCGTGATAAGCCGTCAGATGAGGCGCGGTCATTGGCCGCGGTATGCCGTGCACCGCGTCAAATCCCTGAATGTAGTGCAGTAACGACATGAAGAGGGTTGCTCCTTTTGAACTCGCTTACCGAGGCCGCCTCGTTGCGAGCCAGACGCGAAGTTGCTGCTCTTGTTCTTGAGGCGTATCCGATTGAATGATCGGCTGATCGATCCAGCCGGCGCGCACACAGTCGGAGAGGGATGCAAACGGGATTGGGAGATTGATGTCACCAAGTCGATCCGCAATAAAGACCGATCCGCGTTCGCCCTCAGGACCGGAGCCAGGAATGCGGACCATCAGGGCAGGTCCGTCCTCGCGGGAATGAGGTATGTCGATCACTTCAATCGCCAACGGGTCTGCTCTGAAGCGAAGTTGTATCCTTCCGAAAGGCGAGAGGAGCATGGCGCGGCCAGCGACTGTGATGCCAGGAGGTAACAGGCTGGTTGATCGTACACCGGCGATGAGAGAATCGGCGCTTTGAGGATAGCGGCGGTTGACTTGTTCTCCCGCGACATAGAGACCCGCAGCGAGTGCAACGGCCGAGGCCACGCGAAGCCGCTCGGCGGTGCGATAGACCTCGCCGTCGTCGGGCAGGTTTGGAATCACATTGGCTGTGCGCGGGTTAGAAGTGTCGTCGTTCTGTTCGCGTTCGATAGAGACGGTTGGATCGACAGACGGTACGTTTCGAGGCGAAAGATAGTTGGCGAGCATAACGATAAGAATCAAAGCGGCTGCCGCACTGAAGAGCAGCGCACGTTTTCGAGTAGGCGCAAGAGCGCCGATCTGAGTTCTCTTCATGCGGTTTCCTCGAGTATCGAAATGCTTTCGGCGCACGCCGATTCAACCCAACGATCGATGTCTGGGTGCGGAGAGCGAATAGCCTGCAACAGGCGCGCGACACCCTTCTCAAGATTCGAGCGGTCCCTCACTCTCTTCCCAAGAAAACAGAGGTGCTCTTCGAGGAGTTCAGCGGACCAGGTAATTGACGCGTCGTTTGAAAGTGCAGTCAGAAGGTCAATGCTTTCTCTCAGGCCCGGCTTGTCTGTGACTCCGCCGATGCCGCGAATGCAGTTAATGATCTTCACCACATTGCCCAACAACTGGGGCGAGGCGGCAGGAACACGAGCGCGAAGAATGCGAACCTCCTCGCGCGGAGTCGGTGGTTCGAGCCAACTGTAGAGGCAGCGCGAGCGTAGTGGTGGTGAGAGGTCGTGACGGATGTCGTTGGAGAGAAGTATGACGACGGGCCACTTGCCGCCATCGCGGATACCGATATCGCCGAAGCGCGGCACGTGCGCCCATCCGCGGCCGAGAAGTTGGAGCAGCATGTCTTCAATGTGCTCTTGGAGCTTGTCTGCCTCATCGATGATCAGTATGGGAGTGATGTCGCAGCCGGCCGCGAGATCGAAGGCGCCTAGCGCCTCACCGAGTACGAGGTACTCTCGGGACCACTGCTCTGCGCGCGCGGCACCGAGTGATTTACCGGAGGAGGTAGCTTGACGGACCCATTGGTTCTGTCCTTCCCGATCCCAGTAGTAGAGCACGTCATCAAGAGTGAGGCCTTGCATTCCTTGCAAATAAAAACAGGGCAAGTTGCAGGCTTGTGCGAGAGCTTCGCCAAGGGCGGTCTTACCGCCGCCGCGAGGACCTTCGATGAGCCAGGGCTTGCCGCTGCGCAAGACGTGCTTGAGGTCGATGAGCATTCGCCGCTGAATGACGTAGCCGGTCTGAGCGAGAAGATCGGCGAGGGCGTGAGTTCCATCGGAGTCGACGAGCAAGCGAGGATCTATCGTCGGCAGGTTAGGATTATGAGGGATCATTGAATCTACTTTGCTCGAGGTTATTCGCGGTCCGACTCTTTCTGTGCAGACTCAGCAAGAACGGTTTCAGCGACGCGTCGCATCTGGGGCGACATGCGTGGGAGCGCTTCACGGATGCGCATCGTGTCGCCTGAGGTGAGAAGCTGAGCGAGTTCTTCCTGGGTCAGAGCACCTGATTGGTTCGCGCCTGCAGTAGTCGTGTCTGAAAGCCGAGCGAGATGATCGGGCTCGGCGTCGACGGCTTTAACATCGGCTGGAAGCGTCGTGACCATGACAAATCCTGCCGTGCCCGCAGGGACCTCGACAAAACCGCGCGCCTGGTTGAGGAGAGATGAATCAACCTCAGAGCTGAACGGACTGATGGTGCGTGAACCGACATCGGTAATGATGACGGGTTGGCCGCTGACACGGCTGCCAGCAATAGCGCCGGCGACGTTGACGGCGCTCGAAGCGACTCTGGCGAAAGCGCGAGACCAACCGCTTGAGAGTTTGTGGAACTCACCGCGAATACCTGAGCCGCCGTCATCGCCAAGGATTTCGGCGTTGAGGTTGACGAAGCGATCTCGCGAGGGATCGATGAAACCGGTGATGGCGATGAAAGCGCGATCACGCTCGCTGCCGCGAACCTGGCCGATGAGAACGGTGCCTTTCGAGAGAGACCAGCCTTCACCGGAAACGTATCGAGTAAGCTCAAGGCGGATCGATGACCCGGAGCGAAAGGTATAAATCTTCCCGAGGGTGCGAACAGGAAGAATCGAGCCAAAGCTTGGCAGGACAACCGGCGCGACGGAGGGCTTTGGCGAGGGTTTGCGAGAAGCGTTAGCGACGAAACTCGTTTTGGACGGGCGCCCGTCTTGGGAGCTTGTGACGGGTAACGCGTCCAATAGCGCTCTGTCCCGTCGATCAGCGGCGTCATTTGGATGCGAGTCGAGACTAACTTTGCGGATGGGGGATTGGTCGCCATCAATTACGAAACGAATAGATCGCTCGCGATTTCGTCTGCTCTCCTCACGCGCCGATGGTTCGTGCTGTTTGGTGTCGACCGGGTTCTCGGTTGTATCAGGCGGGAGAACGGTAGAACTCAAGGGCGCGGTGAGGCCCTGATCTCCGCGCGGAAGGACAGAGGTGGCGGTGGAAGGTGATGCAGCGGCAGAGGGATTAGATATTGCTCTTCTCACTTCGGCGATAGCCTCAGCGGTAACATCCTCTGGAGCTTTATCGGATTTCGCAATTGCGTCTTGAGTTTGAGTAGGCTGTTTGGTCTTGACGTTGATCTTTACTGAGCGTGATGGACTGAAGATGTAATAAAGGGCGAGTACGCCACCGATAATGATAACTAGAAGCGCGACTGCCGAGATAAGACGGCGGTTGCGCTTCGTCTTCTTCGGAGGAACGAGAGGGCCAATGTGGGCTGATAGATCAGCGTCATCCCGCTCGTCAGTACGCGACCATCGATCGTGATCATGGTGTGCAGGCTCATCGAATTCCTGAGATGGCGAGACTCTATGTCTATCCATTTCTTGAAGAGTTATCTGCTCAGGTGCCGAATGTGCGTCGGCAGAAGTCGGCTCTGCCCTCTCCGTATTTTGGTCAGGCTCAGCATCTCTTGATTGAGCGATCAGATCATCCTCGTTATTGCGTTTCATCTCGTCTCCTTATCAGTACGCAAACCTCATCTAGTGGAAGTTGTAAGATCAGCGACGGCTGGATCGTCGGCCGCATTGATCTGACCAACGGTGACTCGGAGGCGCTGGCGAACGCCAAGCACGGGTCGGCGATAGACAATCGCGTAATAAAGAGTCGCGCCGGCGGGAATTGAGTCGCCAATTCCTGAAGACTCAACATGAAGTGGCTTGATTTGTTCGACCAGGAGCGTCTTCTTACCCTGGTCATCGCGAGTTTCAATAGCGAGGTCAGGCTGGCCGGGAACGATCCTTAACGGCTCCGGGAGAATATTGGAAACAGCGACGATGACAATGGCTGAGCCGTCTTTGTCGTTGAAGTCTTTGGGAATGGAAGTGGCGATGGAAAGACCATGCGCGGCTGGCGTCCACTTCTTAGGCTTTGACGTTGTGATAGCAAGCTTCAGGGCCTTGCGTGCCTCAGCTCCAAAGTCACGGTCGGGCTTCGTATTGGAGTTAACGTTCGGGGACTGTTGAGACCTATCACTTGAGGAGGCCTTGATCATTGAATCGTTGTTGTCAGGCGCGTCCGTTAGCCGAACCGGTTCTACGGTTCGAGGTCGAGCATCAAGACTGGCATCAGTGCGGGACTGGGTGGACGTGCTTGAGCGCTCAGCCTCGGGGGCAATCCTTATCGACCGCTCCTGTCGTTCTTGCTCTTTCTCTTCAAGATTGACGGCGAGCCCAGCCGCGCGTCGGGCGGCTACCACCGCTACGCGGTCATAGAGAACGACTACGCGGTGCGCCATCTGTGAGAGTTCGCGAACGGGATAAATAAGAAAGGTGACGACCATGCCCGAGCGCATTTGCGCGATGATGGAGGCAGCGGGACCCGTAGAAGAGCTCGCCGCAGGAGGTGAAACAAAGTTACTTCCTGCTCGGAAGACGAAGAAGTGATCATTTTGTTTTGTGGGCGACTCGTCAATCGTAACCATCTCAGAGTTGCCCGGATGGAGAGCGAAGAATCTGTCAGCGGCGGGAAACTCCACAAGAGTCACGCCGGACGTTGCAAGGCCAAGACGGATGATGGGATTCTCGTTTCCTTTGACCGTGACATTGGCCTCGCCCGAAAGATACTCTGGCGTTCCAGAGACGAGGGAAACCGAAGGGAGCGAAACCTCAGCGGTGCTGCTCGTTCGCGCCGGCGAGTGTTTGAACCTCTGCGATCGGCTCTTGTTCTGCGTGAGCGCAAGCGTCGGACACGCAATAAGTGTTAGAAGGAACAGAATGGTTGCGGCCTTGGGGGAATGCATAAATCTCCTTTTCGGTTCTACTGGATTTCCTTGTAGTCAAAACTGGAAATGAGAAAGCCTGAGCGGAGATTGCGGTCCGCACGGCCTTTGGGGTCTGCAATGAGCTTGAGTGAAAGACTGAGCTGGCGAGGCTCATCAAGCGTGACGCCGTTATCAAGTCTGTGGATGTCTTGGCGGCCGAGCACCCTAACCGTGTAGCGGTCTTTGGAATCGACGGTGATGTCTTGGGCGGTCCAAGTCCCTTGCCAGCTTTCTTGGAGCTGCTTGTCGAGGATGTTGTCCTGCTTCAAGTAGCGTGCGAATTTCAAAGCAGAGTCGGGGAGCATCATCCTGAGCGCGCGCTCGATGTCTTTAGACCTGGTGGCCGGATCGATCTGATAGAGGGAGCGAACGAACTCGGAAGCGATGTACTTCTTGTCGGCGTCGGTCAGGTGCTCGGGACCGAGCTGGACGGCTTCAGTCTCGCCGTAGTCACGATCGTTGATTTCGACGACGCGGCCACTGGATTTATCGACGACGATGCGGTCTGGTCTGCGATAGTACTGATAGAAATTGCCGACAATGCTTATGAGCAGCAGGAGAGTGAGAACGATGCCGCTGCGTGCGAGGTGAATAACGGTGCGAACATCTTGAGGATCGCGATAGACGGTAGATAGTCGCCGCACATCGCGCATGGTGCTAGAACTAGAAACAGTCGCGATTCGCGAATTGTCGTTCTCGATTTGAGGCCTGTTCAACACAACGAGTTCTCCTAGTGAGTCAGTGAAGTACGCATTCGTCATCAGTGATGAAGACGGTGAAAGGTCCTGGATAAGGCAACCGGTCTGGAGTGAGTTCGGGGAAAAGCTTGCGTAAGAAGTCGTCAGCGACGGCAAGGTACTGCTTACTGGTGACGATGACTATCTCTTCCCGGTCTTCGTGAGAGAAGCTGAGATCGTGACTAAAGCGAAAGCCGCTCATGGGCAGGCGAGAGGGCAAGCTGCGTTCCAATCACAATCAACAATACCGATATTGAACGACATTTAGTTGCAGCCGCCGCGGGCCTGAGTGTCTATGAATGATCAGGACAATTGTTGGATGAACAGTGGTGGTTCCTCAGGTTCGCTGAAGGAAAGTCATGTGGCTAGCGATGATGGTCAACATATGTTCGTGCGACCAACGGGAGCCGTCTGGACAGAACGCTTCGACTCGTACGTCGTCATACTCGGAGCAACGATATGTGTCGAAGGCCTTTCTGTTGGACCTGTCGTAGCGTTTTTCGTTCAACACTTGGTCATTCTCGCGCTCACGAGCCCGACGAGCTTCCTTGCAGAGTTCTTCGGGACCCCAAAGTACAATCGTGCAGATTCCGGTAGATCTAGCCACGTCAATCTGGTCACGAGTCAAAATTCTAGTGCTTGGAAATGAGAGGACGGCCCCGGAGCGGCTCGCTGCAACGATGCGAGCGCGAAGCGTAGCCGCCAACGGCCCAGGATCAAGTTGACCGGTGAACCGCTCCCATTCCCGCCGAAGCCCGTACTTACCGAAGGGCTGATGCCGATCGATGTCGAGGTGTAGGAGCTGGCAGTCTGCCGCTAGCGATTCCGCGATCATAGACTTCCCAGCTCCGGATGGCCCTAAAACAAAAAGCACTGAAGGGAAAGTCATACTGTGCACAATCCGATCTGCGAACGCCTCCCGGTGCGACCCCGCGCGCGAGCGGAACTAGTGGAGACAAGAACCTCGCTTCGCGCGCTCCGGTTGATGCCATTGTTCTTTGCGCACTTTATCTCAGTTGTGGCGCTCCGTTGAAGTAATCAGTCTCCATATGACTCCATGGCTTCCGATTGTCACTTCGCGACAGCCCAAATAATCGCCTCTTGAAAGCTCATCGATGTGGGCTGCAGGGTTTCGGTAGGTTGTTGTTAGGTGAGTCAATGCGCGATGGAGTCCATCCGGATGCAGAAGCCAAGTTGAGCCGGTCCACGTGGCAACGAGCCGCAGGAAGCAACCAATCAGCTTACTGGTCTGGCGACGCTGCTGACTGTGAATTACGGTCTGCAGGAAATGTGCGACCGCTCCCAATTCGGGCGGCTTCCGCTGAGGATCCATACAGAAGGCCGCTACACGCCCGATGTCTTTGTCGCTCTTGTCGCCGCTCAAGTTCTCAGGCCCCGCCAAGGTCGCCAAGGGCCTAAGGACGCGACTGACGACCTCCGCCTCGACGGCCTTGCAAAGACCAATCACAGCAGGTGACCACTCAAGCTGCGCGTTCAATACCAGTTGCCCTGCGACATGCTCAGCTGTTGCAATAAAGCGCATAGCCTCCGGAGAAAGAGTCTCAGCTCGGTTATCGGAAGCCCTGAAGAGGCGCTCGGCTTGGCGCTGTCGGTCGACACTGACAAGCGAAAGAAGGGCATCGGCGAGCTCTTCCGCCCGCTGGTCGTCCGCCCCAGTTCCTGCTTTGATCTCGTAGAGCGAAAGCAGCCTACCGTAGCAACCGTTGCAGAGTTTTCGGGACCAGTCCCCGGAATACACCGAAATCAGTTTCGACTTCTTTGTTATACCGCAGCGGAAACATGTGTACGCGGTCCCCTCAGCAAAGCGAAATTGCTGAAGGGGTCCGCGCCGCGGATAGGTCTTTATTAGAGTCGACGGTACCGGTTCCATTTCTACGTGCGTCTTACGACCCAGCTCAGCAGCGGCTGCCGCGCCGAGAGCTATTAACTCAGGAACCAATATCGCGGCCGCTGTCTGCTGCAGCGTTTGGTTCGGCGAACTTAGCCACCGTATCCAGCATTTGATCTTCCACCCAATTCATGAATTTTGGAAAATAATCTTCCCTTCTATCCTCTGATATGGTTGCTGCATTCACGAACTCAATGAAAAAGCTAAGGAGGCCGATGCCTGTCGCAACAAACGCATTGCGTGGATTGAACTCGGCGGTTGCTCCATCGGCCCCCTTGAAACCCTTGAGGTAGAGGTTCTTGCAGCGGTCGCTGATGCTTTGGGAACTAAACTGAAGATCGTCGCGGGTATGCGCGAAGTCGTTCCGAATCTTGCGGATCGTCTCAAGGTTCTCATAAACAGTCCTACTTATGCGAGCGACCAGATAGGCTAGGCCGATCCTGCTGGAGAACGTTCCTAGAGGCCCGATGTGGCGGAACATGTCGTCGATTACCTTTTCATCCTGGACCAGCGTCCTCTTGAGCATCTCCGTCAGAGCATCGTCCACCCACGCCGTTATGATCAAGGCCACAGCTCGATCGCTTTCATCCTTGAGCTTGACGACCATTTTCGAGACTTCCCGGAAATGAAAGCTTTCGTTGTAAGGTGTCGTTCGTTTTGCCATGTTAACCCCGAGAGCGCGCGTTGGTCGCTGAGCAAACCGGCTTTCTATGAACGTCGGTTGAGCGATGTAACGACCGACGGCTTCACCGGCACACATCCTCTGTTGGCGAACACCGCCGGCGTCGACTCAGAAAACCAAGCCGAAGCATTGTTGTGGCATTCAGATGCCTACGACAACGCCGTGGTAAAGCCGATCTGAAAGTACGGCCACATCACCAGCTTCGATCCCACCTGCCTTACCGCCTTCACCCCGCCGTCCTGTGACATGATGAACCCCACCGACGGTTCCAGACTTGCGACGAACCGGAAGGCCGATCTGTGGCGCGTACCGTATTCTGCGAACCGCACCTCTTTCGTTTCGGTGGCTTCCGCAGTGTGCGCGACGTGAACCCTGTCTCCCCCTGAAAAGCTCGCCGTTACCTCCGCCCCGAAGCCGATGATTCTCAATGTGTCGGTTAGCACCACCGCACCATCCACAGTTGTCAGCGACGCGATGAACCGCGCGGCGTCCTTCGCCGCGTCTTCGTAGGTTTGCTGATCCCACGCAAGCGCATCCAACTGCTCAAGCTCTTCCGCTTTCATCGTTCGCCGATTGTGCAGCCTGTCGGCTAGGGCGTTGTGCTTCAGTCTTGCCGCCATTGCCGACATCAGAGCGTCTCGCGGTCGCGCGCTCGGCAAGACGTACTTGATCGACACCCGGCTCAGCAGGCGCGAGTCCTCGTGAGTGATCTCCTCCGGGACGAACAAGAGTGTGCCACCGTGTTCCAGCTCGGCTGTGTACAAGAGCACCGACTCGATAAACGACTGGTGGGCGAAGCTCAGCCCGTCGTCCTCGTCGGGGGTTTGATCGATGCCAGAAAGCTGGCAGGCGTCACGGATGAATACCGCGGACGCTGGATCGAAAAACTCAGCGACTGGCCCTTTTAGCAAGACGCTTTGCGCCGCGGTCACAATTCCGCCGTCGCGCATGCGAAGCACTGGCCGGTCCCCGCGAGAAATGCTCAGTTCGCCGGGACGAGTGGACATCACGACCAAGGCCTCGGGTGACGAGTTGCCCATGACTCGCTCGTGGCGGGCCATCTCCCACAGCGCCATGCCGATGTCAACCAGGCCGTAGATTTGCAGCCGTGCGCCAGACTGCTCGACCGCGATCAGAACCCGCCGCGGGTCAGCCACCGGGGCCAGCCGCCGAAGCTCCCCCTGAGTGAACGGTACAGGCTCCTTGAGGAGGTATCGCGTGACTGACGGCAGCTCGCTGTTACTTGGCGATACTCGGCTTTGACTGGCGAGGAAGACGATCCGAAATACCGTCGG
>DATMCM010000570.1:0-8234 GCA_035558335.1 Blastocatellia bacterium
CGGGTGATGGCCCCAGGTGAAGTCTACCTCCTGCCCTCCTTCGTTGGTCACCATCTCGGCTATCCTGAGCGCCGCTGTGTTTCGCCTAAGACCGATGCTCTTGACCAGGTGAAAAGGCGTGCGCACGGTGCGAACCTCAAAGCGAACCTCGATCTCGTCCGGTTCATCTTTGATGACGGTATATCGCCAGGGAAGCAGCAGCACTTCGCCGTGCTGGCCGATCTCGGCTCCCTGATGGAGAGACAGGTCACCGCAATTCGGAAACAGCTCCTGCCATCCGCCCTCGTAGGAGTCGGCATGGGGTCCGGCCGCACGCGGGCTCGACGGCAAAAAGTGAGAACGCTCGCGAAGCCCATTCCGAGTGCGCCACATGAAATCAACGTCGCGCGGCTTGTATAGAAACTCAATGATGTCTGTGCCCTTGTCGGCCACGATCGTGACCCTCAGTTTCTCGTTTTCCAGCGCTACGCACCGGTAGCCCTCGTAGATGAACTCAGTGATCCGGCAACCATAGTTGCGATTGTGATGATGTGTCTGGTACTTCATCGTTCCGTATCAGCGGGTCAGAAGACTATCACGCGATACCAGGCATGCGGTAGGGGGAGTAGCAACAATGAAACAAAGGAGTTCGAGTTGAATCAACCTTGCGCCTTATGCAAGACTGCCGCAGGAGTGCCGCTTCTTATGACGTCTACCAAAAGAGCGATTGTGCTCTTGAGCGGAGGGCTGGATTCAGCTACTGCGCTCGCAATAGCTCTAGCCGAGGGATTTGAAGTAAACGCGATATCCTTTCAGTATGGTCAGCGTCACGCCATAGAGCTTGCGAGCGCGCGACGTATCGCCGAAGCCTACCTTGTCGAGGAGCACCTGATCGTGGACATCGACCTTCGAGCTATCGGCGGGTCGGCGCTTACCGACCAGATCGATGTTCCCAAGCAGCGTTCCACACTCGATATGTCGTCTGGAATTCCTGTGACCTACGTGCCGGCCCGCAATACGATCTTCCTTTCGTTTGCGCTTGGTTGGGCTGAGAGGCTTTCGGCGCAGAACATCTTCATTGGAGTCAACGCGTTAGACTATTCGGGTTACCCGGACTGCCGGCCCGAATACATCGAAGCCTTCGAGCGAATGGCGAACCTTGCAACCAGAGAGGGCGTCGAAGGTCGAATGCGGCTGAAGATTCGCACACCGCTGATCGCGATGACCAAGGCCGAAATCATTAGAACAGGGCAAAGACTTGGCGTGGACTATTCGCTCACTCACAGTTGCTACGATCCGGATGTGTCCGGGCTCGCCTGCGGCCGTTGCGATAGCTGCTTGCTGCGGCTCAAAGGGTTCGCAGAGGCCGGCGCCCGCGATCCATTGAGTTACGCAGGGCGTTGATTTCCTCGCGGTGTTGCTCTGACGAATGCTGGATGGCGCTGGCGAGTGGTCGAATTATTTCCCCTCGGCTGCAGGCTTCTCGCCCCAGATCCACTGGCTGAACCATTCGTAGTTTTGCTCCATCACCGCGCGTTGTTGCTTGGGCTTGTCTATCCCGTGTCCAAATCCCTTGTAGACGATCATCTTCACTGGGATGCCACGGTCCTCAAGAGCCTGTCGCAGCTCATAAGCATTCGGAATCGGCACTCGGCGATCCAACTCACCGTGCTGAATCAAGGTCGGAGTCCTCGCATTCTTGACGTATGAGATCGGTGACGTCTTCTTATAGATCTCCGGATCTTCCCATGGAGTGGCTTTCAAGTATTGCCGTGTAAACGGGTGAATATCGGTGTTGACGTAGTAAGTCATCCAGTCTGAGATTCCTGCACCGACGGATACCGCTTTGAAACGATCGCTCATACAAGTAATAAACGCAGAGATGTATCCGCCCTGACTCCACCCCATCGCGCCCACCCGATCACGGTCGACCATTCCTTGCGCGATCAGGTAATCAACACCCGAAATCACGTCCCAGTAGTCGCCGACCCCGAGATTGCGAACGTTCAGCGAGCGAAACTTCTCGCCGTAGCCGGCTGAGCCGCGATAGTTCGGCCGCAGTATCAATGCACCCTTTGAGGCAAACATCTCGAGCGGATACGTGCGGTCGGCTCGCAGAATTGGTGTGTCGATTCCCGTCGGTCCGCCATGAATGACGACCAGCAGCGGATACTTCCGAGACGGATCGAAGCCCGCCGGCTTGATAAGCACCCCCTCGATCATCGAGCCATCTGTCGATCTCCACGAGATAACTTCACGAGTCGCGAGCCGATAGTTCCTAAGCTGATCGCTCATTGAGGTGAGTCGCTTTGGCGCAAAAGGCTTCAGCGCAGACACCTGAACCTCAGGGTACTCATTTGCCCCGGCTCCTACGAACGCAACCTGCTTGAAGTCGCTTGTGAATGAAAACTGTGACGCGCTGAAGGCCGCAGGTTCGGTAAGTCGCTTGATCTCTTTCGTCGCCGGATGCATGCAAAAGAGATGTGCGGAAGTCCGCTGCAAACCGTTGAAATAAATCCCGTCGCGCGACCACACCAGCAAACCGGGTGATTCGTCGAACTGTTCGGTTAGCACTCGCGGCGATCCGCCTTCCGCGCTCACAACTGCGATGTATGAGTTGGTGTAGTAGAAAAACTCGCGGGCGTTCGATGTTTGATACGCGATCTCGCGCCCGTCGGGTGACCAGACCGGATTAGTGTCGGGGCCCTGGGCGGCTACGATTTTCCTGACGTTCTGATCGGCCACGTTCACCACATAAATATCGGCTGTATCGGAGGAGCTGATGTCGGGGTTCACTGCAGCGCTGAAGGCGATGCGTGATGAATCCGGCGACCACTCAAATCCGCCCACGCTGAACCCGCTGCCGCCGGTTAGCCGCACAGGCTCCGGCTTCTTCTGCTTGATCTCGGCAGGAACGTCGATCGTCCAAAGATGAGTGTAGGTGTAATCGCTCTTTACCACCTCAAACTCGCCGTACTTCTCCTTGCGTTCTTTGCTTGACTTGCTCTCAGGCTCAGCCGCAGTGAACGCAATACGGCGGCCGTCGTGAGACCAATCGAAGGCGTTCACTCCGGTTTCGATGCTTGTCAGCTGAATCGCTTCCCCGCCGGCGGGTGCGATCAAGTAGATTTGCCGCTTGCCGTCGCGGTCGGAAACGAAGGCGAGCCGTTTCGAATCCGGTGACCACTGCGGTCCGCTGCTTGATTTCTTTGCGTTCGTCAATTGGTATCGCTCGGCGGTCGCAACTATCGCGATCCAGATTTCTGTCTCGAAGGCGTTCTCTTCCCAGTTCGCTTCCTGAACCGTATATGCTACGTAACGGCCGTCCGGCGAGATTCGGGGACCGGCTGCGCTGTTCAAACTCAGCGACTGGTCGATAGTTGGGGTCTGACCGCTCGCGGAGATCGCGCACCAAACAACGGTAAGCACGAGCAGCAGAGCAAGTGTTGTTCTATTCACGATGATCACCTCACTTGACGGAAGTCGCGATGTGGGTGCGGATTGCCGTTTGGCATCTCGCAGTTTATTTGATTGGTGGATTGTCAGTAAAGGATAGAATAAGGTTCGCGGTTATCAGTCAAGCGCATCCAGGGCTTCTTGGATCTCGCTTCGCGCTCGCTGGTCATTCGCCTCAATCGCAGCGGCGAGCCCGCGTCGATAAACTGCGCGCGCTTCCTGAACCTCATCCAAGTGCGCCAGGATCCGACCAAGATGATAGTAGGCTGCGACGTAGTCAGAATCGCGGCTGATAACTTCTCGAAGCGCTGTTGCCGCTTCTACCCGACTGTCAGCCTTCTCCAGCTCGAGAGCCAGCGCATATCGCGAGAATGAATCGTTCGGATCTTCGCTGACGAACTCTTCAAGCATTTCTCTGCGCGTCTTCATATTCGATGAGCTGGACAACCAGAGCGCACTGGCCCGCGATGTTGATGCGATCCTCGCTCCGCCTGTGCGCTCGCTTCAATCCAGCAATCTACTCCGTAGTGTTATCAGCCTGAGCGTCGACCTGATCCGGGGTGTCAACTACTGGCGCGGAAGTTCTGCCGTTCGCTGAAGCAGCTGCAGCTGTTTCACCTCGAGTGTCTCGCTCGCGAATACGCGCAGCTTTGCCGCGCAGCTTCCGAAGGTAGTAGAGTTTCGCGCGACGCACGCGGCCGTGTCGTACCAGGTCGATGTGGTCAATAACGCTCGCGTGCAAAGGAAAGATTCGCTCGACCCCAACCCCAAAGCTGGTTTTGCGCACAGTGATGGATTCGCGCACGCCTGAATGCTTGCGCGCAATCACGACACCTTCAAAGGCTTGTATGCGCTCTTTGTCGCCTTCCTTGATTCGGACGTGGACCCGAACCGTGTCACCGGGTTGGAACTTGGGAATATCACTGCGAAGCTGCCCATTCTCGATGGCCTGTATCAGGTTATTCATGTCTTACCTCTTGATTAGCTCTTATTTCCAATTTCTCTCAAGACTTGCTCGATCTCTCGTCGCTCGTCGCTGGCGAGTTCACGGTCGTCGATCAAATCAGGTCTACGGCATAACGTCTTCTCGATCGCTTTTCGCCGGCGCCAGCGCTCGATCTCCGCGTGGTTCCCGCCCATAAGTACCTCTGGGACCCTTAGCTCTCGAAACTCGGGCGGCCTGGTGTACTGTGGATGATCGAGCAACCCCGCGGCGAACGACTCATGAACCGCCGACTCGTCGGAACCGAGCGCTCCCGGAATCAGCCTGGTGACCGAGTCGATCACAACCATAGCCGGTATTTCGCCGCCCGACAGCACGTAGTCTCCGATCGAAACCTCGTCGTTCACCAAGTGCTCGGCTACTCGTTCGTCAACACCCTCATACCGACCGCAAATGAGAATAATCGCAGCCTCGCGAGCAAACTCCTCAGCAACGCGTTGATTGAAGAGCCTTCCCTGAGGCGACAGCAGCACGCTTTTCGCGTATGGAGCGAAGGCGATGACTGCTTCGACTGCTCGAAACACCGGTTCGGGCTTCATCACCATTCCCGCGCCCCCGCCAAACGGCCGATCATCGACCTGTCTGTGCCGATCGTGAGAGTAGTCGCGCAGATCGTGGATGCGTATTTCAATCAAACCCGCTTCCACTGCTCGGCTGACTATTCCAAACTCAAAGACCCCGCGGAAAATCTCCGGAAAGATGGTTATTACATCAAACCGCATTTTTGATTCTGGATCCCAGTTTTGGATCAGGGCTTTTTGATCCGCCTCCTGCTTTACCAAAGCGCGTCGCTGAGACCATTACAAATCCAAAAGCCCGTCCGGTGGCTCGATCGTAATGCGCTTGGCATCGACGTCCACGTCGGTACAAATCGCATCAGCAAAAGGAACCAGGTGCTCGCGGCCGGCGTGCCCTTCGATTACCAGCAGATCAGTCCCTCCCGTTCGCATCAGGCGTTTGACCTCGCCGACCTCGTCACCGGTCGCTGTGACGACAGTTGAACCTATCAGACGCCGCTCATAAAACTGGTCGTCATCAAGCGGCAACTCATCCGCTTCTGGAATTACCAGTGACCCGCCGACCAGAGTCTGCGCTGAAGTCATCGTATCGAAGCCTTTGAACTTCAGAATCACGCGACGCTGGTGGAACCAGTGGCCCTCAATCGCAACGCTCAGGCGCGCTCCGTCGGGCATCCGCACCGTCACATTCGTCAGTAAAGCGAATCGCGCCGGAAAATCGGTGTCTACGCTACAGGCGAGTTCCCCGCGCACGCCGCGGGCCTTTACAATCCTCGCAATGACAACGTCATCGGCGGCGGCTTCATTCATGCTCGCGGTGTTGGTCACTACTCAAGAATCTCTAACACGAAGCGCTTCTTCCACTTCATGCCGGCGGCACGAAGGAGCGTTCGCATCGCTCGCGCTGTGCGGCCTTGTTTGCCAATCACCTTGCCCAGGTCGTGAGGGGCGACCCTCAGCTCGAGGACGGTGGTCGCCTCGCCATCAATCTCTTTGACCGCCACTTCTTCAGGAGAATCAACAAGAACCTTCGCTATGGTCTCGACGACCTCCTTCAATGAACCCTCGTTCATACGTCGCCTCCTTCAGAGCGCAGTGCGAGGGAAGTGCACGCGGCGGCCGCCGGCTACAACTCATCGGGATGCCGAGTTTGCCCAACGGTTGATCGAATCACGCAGGGGTTTCGATAGCTGCGGGTTCGGTCTTGCGCTTTATCAGGCTGCGAACCGTTTCAGACGGCTGCGCTCCGCGCTCTATCCAATAGTCCACCCGCTCCCGGTCGATCTTAATATCGGCGGGATTCCGGCAAGGATCGTAGTAACCAACATTCTCGACGAAGCGGCCGTCCCGCTTCGAGCGCGTCTCGGTAACTATTATTCTATAAAAGGGCTTCTTCTTAGCACCCCTTCTCGTTAACCTGATCGAAAGCAAAATGCACCTCCAAGCTTGTATGTAAACATTCAAACTCGCGCTCAGCCACCTCCGGCTAGACCCGCTCAGGTCTGAACGGTGACGATCAGGAACCCAGGCAGACTTCCAACTCTAGTCGCCCAATGATTCCGATCAGCTTCACCGCTTTTTCTTCTTTCTCCTCTTGGTGGCCTTGCGACGATTTCCCGCGCCGAAGCCCGGCATCCCGCCGCCCATCATGCCGCTCGCCATCCGGCCTCCCAGCCCGCCCAGCATTCCGCCGAGCCCGCCGGATGTCATCGCCCGCATCATCTTGCGCATCTCAACGTACTCATTGATCATTTGGTTCACATCCTGTACCGCAGTACCACTGCCCCGGGCGATGCGCTTGCGCCGCGAAGCATTGAGGAGCGAATGATCGTGCCGCTCAGCCTGGGTCATGGAGTTAATGATGGCTTCCGTCAACTTGAGCTTACCTTCCATCTCGACGGTTTGCTCCTGCGTCATTCTGAGACCACCCAAGAGACTCGACGGCAACATATCAAGAAGTTTATCCAGCGACCCGAGTCGCTTCATCTGACGGAGCTGATCACGGAAGTCTTCCAGCGAGAACTTGTCGCGTGCCAGCTTCTGCTGAAGCTCCAGCGCCTTGTCCTGATCAACCTCAGATTGGACCTTCTCAATCAGCGACAGCACATCGCCCATGCCGAGTATGCGCTGCGCGATGCGGTCGGGATAGAAGGCTTCTATCGCATCATACTTCTCACCGACCCCGAGAAATTTGATCGGCTGGCCTGTCACTTCCTTAATTGAAAGCGCCGCCCCACCTCGCGAATCGCCCTCCATCTTGGTGAGGATTACGCCAGTCAATCCAATCCGCTGGTGGAACTCGTGAGCTGAGCGTACCGCGTCTTGCCCGGTCATCGCGTCAGCGATGAATAAGATCTCCGACGGACTCGTCTCGTGTTTGATCTGCTCGAGCTCGGCCATCAGCTCGTCATCGATGTGCAAGCGACCAGCCGTGTCAATCAAGAGGGTGTCATGACCGGTGAGCTGGCACTCGCGAACGGCCTGTCTGCACAACTCGATCGGATCGTTCACTTCGGGAGCTTCAAAGATCGGCTGTCCGATTGCGTGGGCTATAATCGAGAGCTGCTGCCGTGCTGCCGGCCGATATACGTCGATCGATAGTAAGAGCGGGCGCCGCTTCTGAGACTCGGCCAATAGACGAGCCAGCTTTCCCGTAGTGGTTGTCTTTCCCGAACCCTGCAACCCGACCACCATGACCACGTTGGGGATCCGCTTCGTGAACAACAGCTGTGTCGAAGTGCCGCCCAGCATTTCAACCATCTCGTCGTAAACGACTTTTACGACCTGCTGAGCTGGCGATAATGAACCCAGAACCTCCTGGCCAAGTGCTTTCTGTCTCACTCGATCCACGAAGGACTTGACCACTTTAAAGTTCACGTCAGCTTCAAGCAGCGCTATGCGTATCTCACGCATAGCGGCCTCAATGTGAGCCTCGGTTACCCGTCCCTGCCCGCGCAGATCCTTCAGGACCTTTCTCAGCTTGTCTGAGAGTGATTCGAACATGCCGCTATCGCCCCATAAACGGAAACAATAAACCTATATGTTGAAGACACATATGTCAAGCTGGGCCCGACCGTCGCTCACCTCAAAACTCGTCTCTCGACATTTGCCGGTGCCCCCCCTTTTAGGCATGAAAAAGGAGGGCCACTTGCGTGACCCTCCTGTCTTGCGGTTAGCAGGTGAGTTACTTCTCTCTCACCTCCTTAATCCACTTGCCCACTAGTTCGTTGGACACTTCTCGGCGCACAACAATGCCGCCGACGGCCCTCCGTTCGCTC
>DATMCM010000571.1:0-11804 GCA_035558335.1 Blastocatellia bacterium
TGGCACGGCCGGAGCGGACGCCGAATTGGTCGAGGTTGTGCTCGAGCCGGTATTGGCCGGCCTGAGCAGCCCGGTTTACGTCACCAACGCTCACGACGGAAGCAAGCGGCTTTTTATCGTCGAGCAGTCCGGACGAATCAAGGTGCTGCAGCCGGGCGCTTCGACGCCGACGGTTTTTCTGGACATCAGATCCAGGATCGTGTCCGGAGGAGAACAGGGGTTACTTGGCCTCGCGTTTCATCCTCAGTTCTCGACGAATCGCAGGTTCTTCGTCGACTACACTCGCCAGCCCGACGGAGCGACGGTCATAGCCGAGTATAGCGCTTCGCCTTCAGACTCCAACGTTGCCAGCAACAGTGAAACGGTGCTTCTAGTGATTCCGCAACCGTTCGCCAATCACAACGGCGGGATGGTCGAGTTCGGGCCCGATCAGTTTCTGTACATAGGGATGGGAGACGGCGGCTCGGCAAACGATCCGGGCAATAGGGCGCAAAACACAAACGAGCTTCTGGGTAAGATCCTTCGCATCGACGTCGATCACGCGGACGGGAGCGTGCCTTATTCTTCACCGAGCGATAACCCGTTCTTCGGAGCGACACCCGGACGCGACGAGATATACGCGTACGGCATGCGCAACCCGTGGCGGTTCTCATTTGATCGAGCTACAGGTCAGCTTTATGTCGGAGACGTCGGGCAGGGCAATTGGGAAGAGGTGGACATCGTAACGCAGGGCGGGAACTACGGCTGGCGAGTCACGGAAGGCAATCACTGCAATCCCAGTTTCAATGGCGGGGCCTGCACGCCCATCGGCATACCTCCGGTAGCCGAGTACGGTCACTCGGGCGGTCGTTGCTCGATCACCGGTGGCTACGTGTATCGAGGATCTCAGTCGAGCTTGCCCGTCGGAGCCTACCTGTATGCCGACTACTGCACCGGCGAGTTGTTCATTCTGAACGGAGGCACGGCGAGTTTGCTCCTCGACACTTCGATGAACATTTCGTCGTTCGGCGAAGATGAAGCGGGCGAGATCTACGTCGTGGGCCTGGAAGGCACGATCAATAGAATCACGAATCCCAATCCGCCTCCTCCGCCAACCGACCCGGTGATCCAATCCGCAGGGTTGGTCCGACACTCAACCCAGGAACCGTTTGAACCGATCAGAGTCAAGAGCAACGGCAAAAAGTTTGACATACAGGTATTCGGAAGCCATTTTGTTTCCGATTCGCGCATCTTTATCAGCGGTCGCAGTCTGAAGACTACGTTTCACGATGGCTCATTCCTGACTGGCCGCATGAGGCGCGACATGCTTGCGCAACCCGGCGCGGTGGTCGTCCAGATCGTCAATCTCGACTTTAAGCACTCGGATGTGTTCATTCTTCAAGTGGTGCCGAACGAGTGATGGACTCGCTGATAGCGGTGCAATTTCGTGACCTCGTGCCTTCGTGGCAAGACAGGCGCCATCACACCTCAGCACGGCAATTCCACCACGTCCGATTTGCATTGCGGATTGTACCGGCGGCCTTTTAGACTTAAGCGCTATGAACGCCGCGTCAACCCCGCAATCCAGAACCAGCAAGGGAGTACCGGTTTGCTGAAGTCCAAATCCTTGCGTGCGCTCGGCGCCGCTCTGCTTATGGTGTCGATATTGGTCTGTGCGAGTTTCCCGATCCGCAGCGGCGCCCAGACGTTTAGACCCGTGCCAGCGCCCGGCTTCGAATTGCAGTTCGGTCCCTCTCCTCTGTTCGCCCCGGCGTTCGCCAATCCATCCAACGTGCCTGACTTCGCTTCGAGCGCGTTCTCGGGCCCGGTCTCGATGGCATTCGATTCTCGCGGGCGTCTGTTTGTTGGCACTTACCCGGGCAGGATTCTGATACTGCTCGACAACAACGAGGACGGGGTAGTCGACGAGGTAAAGACCTTCGCAACTGGGGTGCAGATACCGCTCGGGCTCGAGTTTCGCGCGAACGGTGATTTGTATGTGACCAGCAACATCGTCGGTGGAGCAGGACGCATAATGAGGTTGCGTGATCTGGATGGCGATGACGTCGCCGACGAGAAGACGATCATCCTCGATGGATTGCCGAGCGAGGGAGATCATCAAACCGACAAGCTGAAGTTTGGCCCGGACGGGCTGCTCTACTTCGGTCAGGGTTCTTCGACCGATAACGGGACTGCCGATCCCGGTCGGCCCGTCGAGCGCCCGCTGAATGCGACCATCTTGCGAATCGATGTGGACAACCCGCAGGTGGCGGTATTCGCAAGCGGGCTTCGGAATCCGTTCGGAATGGCGTTTCATCCGGATAATGGGCAACTGTTCACGACTGACGGCGGGTCCGGCGAGATTTGCCAGATGTCGCCGTGCCCCGAGGATCTTGCTCCCCCCGAAGAAGTGAACTGGGTCGTGCAAAACGGCAACTACGGTTTCCCTGCTTGCGAGGGAACGCCTGACGGCAGACCAGGGTGCTCGGGAGTTCGGGCTCCGTTGACTCAGTTTCCGCGGCACACAACGCCTACATCGGTAACGTTCTACACCGGACCCCAAGCGGGCGACTCAAAGAATCAGATGCTGGTGACGCTGTTCAAACGGCTGGGCGGCACCGGTGGAGACCTGAAACGGTTTACGCTTACGGGGGATGCGACCACAGGATTTCAAGCTACAGAAATCATCCCTCCAATAGCCGAGTTCGGATTGATAGACCCGAATGACGGCCCGGTCGACACCGCGATCGATCCGATCAGCGGCGACATTTACGTCGCGCGATTCGATCCGGTGCATCACTTCAATAATAACGAGCACCATCACTACATATACCGAATACATCGCACAGGAAGCGATTCGTTGACCTTCATCGGTCCGGTAAAACCCAGAGGTGTGAAGGCAGGCTCGTCAGGCGTGTCAATTTCGCTTTTCGGGCGTCGTGTGAAACCGGGCGGGGTAGTCTTTGACGTAAGCGACGGGTTGTCGCTTATAACGCGGGCGGGAGCGCATCCGTTCGAGCTGGTAGCCGATTTGCCGGGAAGCGTGCTGGCAGCCGATCGCATTATAACGCTCGAAGTGAGGAACCCCGACGGCAGCCAGTCGAACCAGCAGACTTTCCTGGTGACGACTGGCGACCCCGATCCTCCGCCTCAAGTGTCGCCAAGCCTTACGTCGCTGTTCGTGTACAAGAAGAAACGGAGCAAGGTAGTAAACCCGCTGACAGTCGGGGCGACCGTCAAGAAACTTCGGCTCGTCGTGAGCGGAGAGGACTTTGACTCCGGCGCCCAGTTGCTGGTTAATAACGTGGCGCTTCAGCTCGACAGCTCGTCCGCCACCGAGTTGGTCGGGCGCGTAACAAGTCAAATGGTCGCCACAGCCAGTGATCTGAACGTTCAAGTTAAAAACTCGACCGGGAAAATCTCAAACACGCTGAAGCTTGCTGTTAGCCCGTAGTAACAGTAAGCGGTATCATTCAGCGAGTCGAACCTGCACGGGCCCTTTTCTTAACCACATCCCTCGAGATCACACCGCAAGTGGAAATCTCGGATGATCGCTTTATCAATTCCGTAGGAAATGCAATTAATCTACTTGCGCCTGCTGACAGGCCGCGTGCGAGTCGAAATCCACCGAGGAGGATGCCATGGCAAAGTCCGAGACGATTCGAGTGATGATTTCCAGCCGCTGTGCCGCCAAAATATCCTACAGAGGCAAGGCCGTGCCGCTATCTGAGGTACGGGCCGATGTGAAGACGGATATTGAGTCGGCGCGTCTCTGGCCGAAGGGGCGGCAGATCTTTGAGTGCTGGATTAACGAGAGCGGCGCAAGCGCATCGGTGGATGAAACATGGTGGGAACATTCCCTGCGGCAAGCCAGACAAGCCGACGTGGTGATAGTTCTCTACAATGGGGAATCCGGCGGCGGCATCAAGGACGGGCCTATGGGAATCTGCCACTCGGAGTTAGAGGCGGCTTTGGCGACGCAATCGGGCAAAGTGCGTGGCATCGAGTTGCCGATGGCCGGACTTCCGGAGAAACCGGCGGCGCGCAAACGGGACGAGGCGTTCCGCGGCTATGTTACCTCGCTGGACATCTTTCGAGGCGCTGTCGCCAACACTGGTGAAGAGTTGATCGCGCGAGTCCGACAGGAAATTGAGCAGGCCCTCGTGGATATGGCTCAACGGTCTTCGGTTACGCCGGACATGGGAAGGTCGAATACCGGCGCCTCACTACAATGGCATCGGCTGAGCTACGATGACCGCGCCAAAGCCATGCTCGAGGCGGTCGCGGCCGTATTGCTCGATCTGCCCGCCAGCGAACAGCCTGACGAGAAGCTCCCCAATCTGGTTTCAGTGAAGTTGGCGTCGAAACAAATTCTGATAAGTTTGCACGCAGTCCCGGCGTCGTTGTCGCAGCCGGCCGCGCGGGAGCGAGTAGGACAGCCGTTCCTTTTTGATCACGGACTCCAGGACAAGCTGGCCGGCTATGACGGAGGCCCGGTTCACCTGGTGGCCGGCTACAACGGCGTCACCGAGAACCAGGCGCTGAAGATGCTCGGCTTTCCCGACGCAACCGTGGTGCCGGGAACATTTGGGCTACACATAGCCGACGCCGTGCAGAAGATTCAATTGGTGTTACTCAAAAACTGCGAGAGCCCGACGGCCACGCGTCGCGCGGTGACCGAATGGCTCGAGTGGCTGCAACGCTCCAGGGAAGACAAGCTCGTAGTCGAACGTGCCGCCGCACGAAAACGCATCATCGCCGCCATTGCCAAGGAAAACGCAAAACCGTGAGCGAAACGATTCACGGACGCGCGGGTCGCTTGCCCCAGGTCGGGGGCGGCGGTTCATTGCTTGTGCGATCGACCGGGTGCTCCTTCAGCAGGCGCATCGCTTCCTGCACCGCGCGCTCGAGCTGCGAATCGTGGCCCGCTATCACTTCCTTCGGCCAGTTCTCGACATCGACGTCCGGAGTCGTGCCTTCGTTCTCAACCGCCCATTTCCCGTCGCGCGTGAAGAAGCCTCCGCGCGGCGCGATCATCGATCCGCCATCGATGAACAGAGGCGTGTCCGCGGTGTGAACCAGTCCTCCCCACGTGCGCTTGCCGACCAGCAATCCGATCTTGCGACGTTTGAACATGTACGGCATCAAGTCTCCGCCCGAGCCGGCCATCTCGTTAACGATCATCACCTTGGGTCCCCAGATTCCCGCCGACGGACTGGTGAACGGATATCTGTTGCCAGCCACGTTGTTGAAGTAGCCGTCGTAATCTCGCTGCAGCACGTCGATTATGTAATCGGCTGCCGACCCGCCACCGTTGTACCGCTCGTCGATGATCGCGCCGGTTCTCTCCTGCTGAGCAAAGTAATACCGGTTGAAACTGGAATAGCCGGGCTGGCCGGTGTTCGGGAGATACACGTAAGCAAGCTGGCCGTCGGAAAGCTTCTCGACCAGACGACGATTGGATTCCACCCACGCCCGAGTCCGCAACCCTTGCTCGTTTGCCACCGGAATTACAGTCACTTGCCTCGCGCCGTCGAGAGCCGGGCGGCTGTTCACCGTCAGCACGGTCTGGCGGTTCGCAGTTCCGTCCAAGAGCCGGTAAATATTGTCGGGCGCCTTAAGTTCAACTCCGTTGATTGCGAGGATGAAATCGCCTGCAGAAACGGCAACGCCAGGCGACGCCAGCGGCGCTCGCAGATCCGGGTTCCAGCTCTCGTTATCGTAAATCTTTGTGATCTTGTAGCGTTCGCCTTCGACCGCAAAGTCCGCGCCCAACAGTCCGCCTGCTGACGGCGGCACGTCGGGCATGTCGCCTCCTCGAACATACGAGTGTCCGACCGCGATCTCGGCGCCCATGTTGTCGAGCAGATAGTTGAGGTCGGCGCGATGCATTACATAAGGCAATAGCTGGCCATACATTTCTTTCATCTTCGGCCAGTCAGCGCCGTGCATGTTCGACACGTACAGGTAGTCGCGCTGATTCCGCCAGCCTTCGTTGAAGATCTGTTTGAACTCCTCTTTCGGCTCCAGATACATGCGAAGCGCAACGTTCAGACGACCGGTACCGGCTGGCGGAGGCGACGAGCGATCGGCATCCACGAGGAACAGCGCTGGAACGGGAGCCGGACCGCCCGGGCCGCCGGGACCGCGTCCGCCGGCGCCGCCGCCTGACGTGCGGTAGAGCAGCTTGTAACCGTCCGCGCTCAGGTCGTAGTCCGCGACGCCGTTGACGTACAACACCGCTCGACGATCGCTCAACCGGTAGCGGTACAACTCGTTGCTGCCGCCCGCGCCCCCTCGTCCGCGTCCGGTTGCTGAAGCTTCCAGATAGTAGACGGTGCCCGCGACCCCGGCGCGCAACTGCGAATACTGGCGCTCCGGAACGCCGGGTATCGAGATGATGCGCTGCTGCAATCCGTCGAAGTCGATCTGCGTTTTGACAGGCGTTCGTGGCGGGTGAAAAGTTCGTTCAGCTTGATCAGCGACGTCGGTGGTTTCAGCGGCGGCGCCGGCACCATCGCGATTCCCTCGCGCGTTTCGCCCGCCGGGTAGGACGCTTCCTACACCTTTGTCTTCGTCGCTCTCGGGAAGAACGGGGCTGGGATCGCCTTTCTTCAACACTGCCACGTATAACCCGAAGTTCACGTCATGGTCATACGAGGTCATATCGAGCCACTGCGATCGCAAACCGAAGTCCGTCGAAGCCAGAAACCATAAGTACTTTCCGCTCGCGTCCCACGCGGGCCATACCGCGTCGGCAAGCCCATCGGTGATCTGTTTTGTCTCGCCGGTCTCGACGTTGCTCACAAAGATCGCGTGGTACATCGACTTGAGCCGGCTCGAATAAGCGACCCACTTCGAGTCGAGACTCCAGGCTGGATTGAGCGTGCGCTGAGGTACCATCCACGGATCGTTCCCAACAACTTTGGGATTGCCTGTCTCGACGTCAAGCACCCACACCTTCAAGTTTGTGTCGGTGAACAAGATCTTCTTTGAGTCGGGAGACCACGACGGCGTGTAGTAGTGCGTCGGGTGATCGAGTGCGATCTCGCGAGGCGGAGTGATGCCGTCTTGCGATTCAATCACCAGCTTGTACTCTCCCGACTTGTCGCTGAAATAAGAGACCCATTTCCCGTCGGGAGACCACGCCGGATCGCGCTCGGCTGAACCGCTCGAGTTGGTGAGGTTCCGCACATCGCCCTTCTCGGCGGGGACCGTGAACACCTCGCCGCGAGCTTCGATCACCACGCGCTTGCCGGTGGGCGAGAGGGCGATGTTAGTCATACGGCTGGTCACGTCCTCCCATCGCGGCATCATCCACGGGAAGTCGCCCACGGCAGTGATGTTCACGATATGTTCCTTACCGGTTCGTGGGTCGAGCTCGTGAACATAACCGGCTTGCTCGAAGACAACCGCTCCGGGAGCGGCATCCATCGACTTGACGTCGAAGTCGGTGAATCGGGTAACTTGCGCGAGCTTCTTCGTCCTGGTGTCGTAAGTCCACACATTAGCCACGCCGTCGCGGTCCGAGATGAAATAGACCGCGTCGCCAACCCAGCACGGATCGACGTCTTTGGAATCAGTCCACGGCGGCGAGGTCAGGTCGTAGCTTTTGAGGTCGACGATCCAGATCGGCCGGTTCTGTCCGCCGCGATAGTTGCGACGCTCTTCGTCCCAGGAGTTGTTCATACGGTAGGCGATGCGGGTTCCGTCCGCTGAGATCTTTCCCTGATAACCGCGAGGCAAAGCCATCGGTTCCTCGACTCCACCGGTGGCAGGCACGGTCCAGAAACGGGGCGCGGCGCTTGGCGCCCAAGTCGCGCGCGGGGAAGAAAACATCACCGCTTTACCATCCGGAGTCCAGCCCTGAACCAGATCGGAACCGGGATGCCAGGTGAGACGTTTCGGCTCACCGCCTTCGGCCGCCACCACGTAGACATCGTTGTTGCCGGCGTACTCGCCGCTGAACGCGATCCACTTGCCGTCAGGCGAAAAATGCGGATTCGAGGTCTGCCCCTGGAAGCTCGTCAGCCGACGAGCCATGCCGCCGGCTCGCTCGACTATCCAGATGTTGTTGGCGTAGGCGAACGCGATGTGGGTTGCGCTTATCGACGGCGAGCGCAGCAGACGCGTCGCCCCGCCATTCCACGTGAGACCCGGCCTGGCGGCCAATGTCGCTAATCCCGCAAATACGAGCGCGGTGATTATTAGATTGCAACATAATCGACTGGTTGATGACAAAATGCGGGATCGAAGTCTCAGGGTAACGGCTTGAAATGACATTGGTTCGCCTCCGGATGAGTTGGTGAGCCCACTGAAGACGAATTATGTAACACGAAGCAAAGTTGAGGGTCAAAGGAATCCCGATGCAGATCGTGTGCTGATTCAAGTGTCTTCTCTGCGTAAACCTCGGCGGCTCGGCGCCGCGGTTAGCTAGCTTCGAAATACAGCCGATCGCAGAAAAGCGCGCCGCAGAGGCTTGCGCAGAGAATTGATGTCAGGAGACCGAATTGTCTCAAAGATACTTCGTTCGAACGATCTCCATATGATGAAGCTCGTGCCCGGCTATCATGTAAGCCAGGGCTCTAACGCTTACCGGATTGCCGTTTGCTTCGCCGCGGCGGGCCCAGGCCTCGTCGGTCAGACCTCGCATCAAAAGCAGGTTCGCCCGCCTGACGTGCTCAAGCTCCGATGCCAGGTCGCTAAGACTTTGATCATCGAACGAGGCCTCCCGCACATAGTCGTTCTGTTCGAACCCCGACAGCGGCGTTTGATCGTTGCGCGCGAACCGCAGCGCTCTGTAACCAAAGATCCGCTCGGAGTCGATCAAGTGCCCGACTACCTCTTTCACGCTCCACTTTTCTGGAGCGTAGCGGAATGCTGCCTGGGCCTCGGACAGGCCACGCAACAAAGCCACGGTGTTGTCGATCTGTTGGCCAAGGACTGTGATTATGTTACCGTCCGCAACGCGCGAGATGTATTTGTCATAGTACTCCGCGTATTCGGTTTGCGCGGGACGAGTGATTAGCTGGTCTGACATTGTGAAACCCCTTTCTGTTGTGATGATCGGCTTAACGATAAAAAAGCTTGCGCGGTTCTCTCACGGTTGTCGGGAGCACTCGCGCTCGCTTATCGATCAGGCGTAATGCAGCAGTCATGAGATTCGTACCAAAGGCCCGCTCGACGACCAGGTTCGCAACTGCGTTTAAGTTGCCTCAAGCGGAGTCAGTCGGCATCGCGACTCGATGTCCGCAAGATAATCCATTGCAACTTCTTCCGCGCGAGCGTTGATTCTCAACTCTTTCGAAGCGAGGCCCGCGCGTAGCTCCCGGTACATTTGGGCGGCTGCTCGAAGAGCCGCAGCACAAGCCCCGGCATCATAAGCTGGAACTGTAGCCTGCATTTGTCTTGCCAGGTTTGGCGCTGCGACTTCGAGCTTGCGTACACCCGCCGCCCGCTGGCCGCTGAGGACCAGCGATAGAGGGCCCAGAACTTCCGCCCGCAAATATGCGAGAAAACCGATCGCTTCGAACAACTCGCCTCGCCCAATCTTCCCGGCGCCGTAGTGGATCCAAGTCCAGAATCGGTCCTCGATCCACTGAAGATCGGGCTGAGGATAACGAGAAGCCGCGGCTCGAAACGCAACGCTGAATCGCCCGTCCCGTTCCCACAGAATCGCCGGGTCCTCAACACGCGCCGCCGCGTCATCGAGGCTGATGAACTTCAAATCGACGTGAAGCAGCGGCGGACCAAAGAGACAGATCAACAGCCTCGGCTCGCCGACATGCTCTCCAGTGAACTCGGCTAGCAGCGGCCCGAGGCTCGCGGCGATTTCGTGTCGCGTGCTCATGATGGTTTGATAGGAAGCCGGCTCGGTTGCAATCACAAGATCCAGATCGCTGAATTCGTCGATCGACTGAGTGAGATAAGAACCACCTGCGGCAACCCCGACGAGGCGTAGATCCTGCTTGAGCCGATCCACCGCGCTCGCGAGAAACGAGGCGTGAGGCTCGGGGAGCGCTTTGCTGTCCCGGAGGGATCTCATGCCTCGTCAGCCTAATGGAATCCCGACCGAGCCTCAAGCAGATGGCACCGACAGTAGTTTTTTTCATTAGCCCAGGCGTTCAACGCCTGGGTAATAAGCGGCGACGGGAATACCCGGTTCATCGGGCTTTGGTTTGGCTTGTTCTTCTGGTCAGGTTCGGCTCCATTAGTAAAGCGGCGTCAGAAGCCCGTGAACGGGCTAACGCTATCCATCTCCAACCTTCCCAGGCGTGAACGCCTGGGCTAATGGAAAAAACTGCCGGGGTGATTCACGTATGGACCAACCCTCATCTCTTTTCGCGGAAGAAAACAGGGAACGTGTGAATACTTCTGAAGCCGCACGATTCGTACAGGTGCAGGGCGCTTGCGTTTGCGCTGGTCACTGCCAGGGAAACCGAATCGAACCCGCGGCGCGTGTACTCTCTCAGAGCGCTGGAGATCATCCGACGACCGAGCCCGCGTCCCTGGTAAGCCGGGTTCACCGATATCTGCCCGATGTGTCCGGCGCCCGGCGCTATCCGCGAGCCGATCAACACGCCCACGAGTCTCCCAGTCGCGCTCTGAAACGCAACCCGTGACACTCCCGACAAAAACTCACCGCACCAGATGTGATCCGTCAGGATGCTCAAAAGCTCAGCGCAACCCGCTTCGGTTCGATACTGAGTGTTGATGCGCGAGTCGTGCTGGCCCCGATACGACCGTTGGATGACCTCGGCCGCGCGAGTGAAGTCTTCGTCTTCCCAGGGTCGAATTGAGATTCGGCTCGCCGATTCGACGTCTTGTGTTGCTTTCGACCTGCGATCGGTCGAAGCGAGCTCCATTGTCATATAGTGCCGGTCGAAGCGCTCGAACCCGCGAGCTTCCAACAACGCGATCGAGGCGTCATTGCCGATGCTCACGCACTGGCTCTCGATTCGTCGCGCGGCCCGCGAGTGGTCCAGCTCCTCGAGCACTGCAGCGGTCATCTGCCGGTCGATGCCGAGCCCCCGCCAGTTTCTCGAAACATAGACGTCGCCAATCGAGCCGCGCCCGCTTTCTACAACATAGTAACTGAAGCCTACAGTCTCACCGCCGCTCGTGGCGACAAAACCGGCCAACTCGCGATCGCGGGCCACCTGTCGAATCAGACGGCTCGGCTCGCTGTATTCCCATCTCAGCAACTCGAGCCATTCCTCGCACTGCTCGTCGAAGAGCGATTCGAGCGCGGCGAAATTCGCCTTGCGGAGAGGGATTATTTCCAGTTCGGTGTTTGGTCGCGGAGCTGTTGCCATCTGTCTCTGAGAAGGAATTGACGGGTTTGTAAGTTGTCTCCGTAACAATTTGATTACAGGTGCACGTCACGACTCCAGCAATCAACCGCGTAGCGGTGACCTATCGATAGAAACCAGCATTCTGTGCCTCGCGGGCCGCGTAGCGGTTACCTGCGCCAAGTCATTGCGCTCGCAGCGTGACCAGCGGCTTGCGCGACAACACATCGAACGTCGAGATCGCCCCGACCACGGTCACAAGTGCAATCGTTGCCAAAATCCCGCCGAAGTTGATCGCCGCCGTGAAGGTCCACGGAATCTCAAAGACCCACTTCGCAGCAGAAAACGAAAGCCCGGCGCCGCCAGCCGACCCGATGACTCCCGCCACGAAGCCCATCAATCCATACTCGGCCAGCAAGATCTTCAACAACGTTTTTCGTTTCGCACCAAGCGTCTTCAGCACAGCGGTCTCGTAGACGCGTTGGAACTTTGTCATCGCAAGCGACCCAGCAAGAATGAGGACCCCGCTCAACA
>DATMCM010000572.1:0-5624 GCA_035558335.1 Blastocatellia bacterium
ATTATCAACTTCAGCAAACGCTTCAGCCGCAGCTTCCTCCTCGGCGCGAACTATACCCTTGCCAGCGCCACCGACAACTCGATTTCGATCGACACGCTGCCTTCGGATAGCTTTATCGGAATAGTGCCGGAAGTAACCGAAGCAGCGACCGGCAGAACCAACAAGAACGGTGCGTTCACCGCAAACAATGGCAGGTTCATTCCACAAGCCGGCACACGTTACAATGGCCCTGACCTTGATAAGGGACCATCCGATTTGGCGGTGCATCAGATCTTCCAGGTCAACGGGTTGTGGCAGCTTCCCTGGCAGTTTGAGATCAGCGGCATCTTCCGAGCGCAGAGCGGCTTTCATTTCAGCCGCACTCCCACGACCTTGATGGACCCGGACGGTGATACAACTATCAACGGGATTGATGTTGGTCCGGGTGCCGGGCGGAATCACTTCACGGCACCTCCTTTCGTCAATCTCGATATGCGCTTTGCCAAACGTTTCGACATCGGCGAGCGGATTAAGGTGCAACTCTTGTTCGAGTTCTTCAATATGTTGAACCGCCAAAACCCAGCCGCAGTCGGGCAACAAGAGGGCGTTGCACTGCAGCCTTTCGGCAAGACCACGCAGGTGTTGCCCGGACGAGAAGGGCAGATCGGATTCAGAATCGAGTGGTAATTCGGCCAGGCATTCAGCTATTAGCTACGATTTAGCCGGTCTTTGGCCGTAGCTGCTTTTCAACTTCGTACCGCCAGCAAGGCTGCTGAAAAATGGGAGATCGCCATCAGGACACGAAGCCACGAAGCCGCACCAAGTCAGTGAATGCATTAGTGGTTGGGCTTTGTGCAACTTTGTGTCTTCGTGTCCTGGTGGCGATGAATTAGGGTTTTCAGCAGCCTGCTTCGATCGAGATGCACTCTTATTATGAAGCAAGAGAGACAATTGATGACACGTCGCAAGATGCTCAAGCGCGCTGCAGTCGCCGGCGCGGCCGCGCTCGCCGCGCCGATGCTCAACCGCGGTCGCTATCTGATTTTTGCCGGATCGCCAAACGAATACTCGGCGCGCGCGGTTGAGCTGGTCAATCGATCCCTCGTCATCGACATGCTAAGCGTGCTCACGCTCGACTTCGCCAAGCAGGACAAATGGTTCTCCGACCCCGAAAGCTTTACGGCTGCCGACCTGCAGCCATACAAGGACTCGGGCATCAACGTCTTTCACATCGCGGTTGGACTCGGCGGGCCCGAAGCTTACGAGGAAACGCTGAAGTTCTTTGCGTCGTGGAATGGGTTTATCGCGGATCAAGGCGAGCACTTCATGCGCATTGACAGCGCGGCAGATCTCGACCGTGTGAAAAAATCCGGCAAGATCGGAATCCTGCTCGGGTTGCAAAATTCGGATCAGTTCCGCACGCCCGCCGACGTCGCCTTCTTTCGAGGGCTGGGTCAGCGCGTCTCTCAACTGACCTACAATACGCGCAACTTGATCGGCAACGGCTCGACCGAGCGGCGCGACGAAGGGATTTCAGACTTCGGTATTGCAATAATCGAGCGGATGAACAAAGTCGGGATGGCAATTGACGTGTCACACTGCGGGGACCGCACCACGCTTGACGCGTTCGAGATTTCAAAAAAGCCGGTGTTGATTACTCACTCCAACTGCCGCGCGCTGGCATCGGGCCACCCGCGTGACAAGACCGACGAAGCGATCAAGAGAGTGGGGGCGAGCGGGAGCGTCATGGGGATCACCGGCGTGCGAATGTTTGTCAAAGCGGATGAGCCGACGACCATCGAGAACGCACTCGATCATTTCGATCACGTGGCGAAGCTGATCGGCCCGGAGCATCTCGGCGTCGGCAGCGACATAGACCTTTACGGCTACGATAAGATGCCGCCTGAACTCAACAAGAGACTGCGCGCCGGCTACAAGGGGACTTACGGCTTCCGCGAGAAGATCGACATCGAAGGGCTGAATCATCCCAAGCGGATGTTTGATCTGACCGAGGGGCTGATTCGCCGCAAGTACAGCGACAAGGATATTGAGGGAATACTCGGCGGTAATTTCGCGCGGGTGCTCAAACAAATCTGGACGGTCTAAACGCGACGACGGTCACGTTAGATTCACAACTTGGAGATACGTTTATGAAATACCAATCACGAGCAAATCGTTGCGTTGTTCTCATCTCGATGCTGTTTATCAGCGCTCGCTTTGCAGCAGCGCAAGAAGCGCCGTTGCAAGGATTTGATGATTACGTCAACAAGGCGATCGCCGAATGGCAAGTGCCCGGAGTGGCAATCGCCATCATAAAGGATGATCGCATCGTCTTGGCCCGCGGCTACGGGGTGCGCGAACTGGGCAAGCCTGCAAAGGTAGATGAGCGCACGCTATTCGCCATCGGTTCGTCCTCCAAGGCGTTCACGGCCGCTTCGCTTGCGATGCTGATCGATGAAGGGAAGCTCAAGTGGGACGACCCGGCAACAAAATACCTTCCGGGCTTTCAACTCTACGATCCGTATGCGACCCGCGAATTGACTGTCCGTGATTTGGTGACCCACCGCAGCGGACTGGAACGCGGGGATCTGCTCTGGTACGCCTCTCCTTATGACCGCGCCGAGGTAGTTCGCCGCATACGCTTCCTAAAGCCGACCTGGAGTCTGCGCGCGCACTTCGGCTATCAGAACATAATGTTTCTCGCCGCCGGCCAGATAATTCCATCAGTCACCGGCAAGGATTGGGATGATTTTGTTCGCGAGCGCATTTTCATTCCTCTGGGCATGACGGCCACCAACACGAGCATCAGAGCCTTCGCCAACTCAGACGATGTCGCCACACCGCACGCCAAGCTCGACGACAAAGTACAAGCAATTGCGTGGCGCAATATTGACAACATCGCTCCCGCCGGCTCGATCAACTCCAACGTCCTCGATATGGCACAGTGGGTACGACTGCAACTCGGCGGCGGCATGTATCAGAGCAAACGCCTGCTCAGTTCCGGCGCGATGAAAGAGATGCACGCGCCGCAGACAGTTATCCCTCTCGAAGGGCCTATGGAGAAGCTTTATCCTGAGGCACATTTTCTGACCTATGGAATGGGTTGGTTTCTTAGCGATTATCGCGGCCGCAAGCTGGTCGAACATGGCGGCGCCATCGATGGCATGAGAGCCGAAGTGGCGATGATTCCGGAAGAGAAACTCGGCGTCGTGATCCTCACGAATCTGGGAGGGACAGTGCTTCCGCAGCCGCTAATGTACCGAATCTTCGACGCCTATCTCGGCGTCCCGCAGCGGGACTGGAGCGCGGAGATTTTGAAGATGTACAAGGGTCTCGAGGAGCAAGCAAAGACTGCCGAGAAGAAAGCCGAGAGTGAAAGGGTCAAGGGCACTTCGCCATCTCTGGCGCTGGAAAAATATGCCGGCGAGTATCAAAGCGAGATGTACGGAGGAGCGAAGATCGCATTCGAAAACGGAAAGCTGGTGGCGAGGTTCGGCCCCAACTTCACCGGCGATCTGGAGCACTGGAATTACGACACGTTCCGTGTGACCTGGCGGGATCGAATGGAAGGCAAAGGGTTCGTCAACTTCAAGCTCAATACTCAGGGCAAAGTGGAAGAGATGAACATCGAGGGTCTCGCCGAATTCAAGAGCGCTCCTGAAAAGCCTGCGGCTGCGCCCACTATCGCACTGAGCGAAGCCGACCTCAAGAATCTTGCCGGTAAATATGCGATGGAGTCCGGAGCGGTGGAAGTGAGTATTGAACTCGTCGGGAACTCTCTGAAAGCAATTGTACCCAGCCAGCCGGTCTACACGCTGGTGCCGATCGCCGCGACTCGGTTCCGCATCGAGGGGGCACCGGACGGTTTCTTCGCGCAATTCGAACTGGCGGAAGGCAAGCCCAAGAGCTTAACCCTGGTGCAAGGTTCACGGGCGAGCATCGTGTTGCTGCCCAAGCAATAGGTAGAGATTCAATCCGGGTGACATCTTTAATCGGATAAAGCGCTGAACAATACAGGAGCCCTAATCGTGAAAAAATGGTCGGCTTTGATGATCCTCGGTTTGATCCTCTCCTCGTCCGGGTGGGGGCAGGTGCCAAACCTGCCAAAGGCTCCAACTGAGGAAGGAGTTGAGCAATCGCAGGCTGAGAAGATTCCTTCCGGCGTTCACGAATTGACGGCAACCGATGTGGAGGCCTTTCTTGACGGAGTCGTTCCGCTGCAGCTCCAGCAGGATGATGTTGCGGGTGCGACCATCGCAATCGTCAAAGATGGAAAGCTGTTGTTCGCCAAAGGGTACGGCTACTCCGATATCGAAAAGAAAAAGCCCGTCTCAGCCGAGGAGACAATGTTTCGACCGGGCTCCGTGTCCAAGCTGTTCACCTGGACGGCGGTGATGCAATTGGTCGAACAGGGCAAGCTCGACCTCGACCGCGACGTGAACGGCTATCTCGATTACAAGATTCCGGAAGCCTTCGGGCAGCCCATCACCCTCAAGGACCTGCTGGCGCACACTCCCGGGTTTGAGGAGCAAATCAAAGATCTGTTTAAGACTGGCTCTGAAAGCCCCAATCTTGGCGATTATATGAAGACCCACATCCCGACGCGAATATATCCGCCAGGAACGGTGCCGGCCTACTCAAACTACGGGGCGTCGCTCGCCGGATATATCGTGGAGCGCGTGTCGGGTCTTCCGTTCGAGCAATATGTCGAAGAGAACATTTTCAAGCCGCTGGGCATGACACATTCAACGTTCGTTCAGCCCTTACCCGCAGCGCTGGCTCCAAATATGTCTAACGGTTATAAGCAGGCTTCGGAGGGGCCGAACCCGTTTGAAATGATCGCGCCATTTCCCGCCGGAAGCCTCAGCAGCACCGCCGCCGATATGTCTCGCTTCATGCTCGCGCATCTGCAGGACGGGCAACTGGGTGGCGCGCGGATACTTCGCCCGGAGACGGCGCGTCTCATGCACAGCAGACTGTTCGCTCTAGACCCGGCGGCAAACGGGATGTGTTACGGCTTCTACGAAGAATCGCGTAACGGACGCCGGATTATCGGACATGGCGGAGACACCGTCTATTTCCATAGCGACCTGCACCTGATTCCTGATGCGGGCGTTGGGTTCTTTGTTTCGTACAACAGCCTGGGGCGTGGAAATGCTCAACCCCGAACGGCGCTTTGGGAAGCGACCCTTGATCGTTATTTCCCATACACCGCGCCGGATCAGGCGACGCTTGGCAGCGCAAAAGAAGATGCAAGAGCAGTCAGTGGCACATACGTGCTAAGCCGCCGGAGTGACACTTCGTTCTTGAAGGCGACAACACTAATTGGAGAATTCAGCGTCTCAGCGGCAGAAGACGGAGCGATAGAGGTCGCTCAGTTGACGGGCCCTAACGGGAAGGCCAAGAAGTGGCGGGAAGTTGCTGCTATGACATTTGTCGAGGAGAACGGGCAGGACAAACTGGTCTTCAAACCTGACCAGAATGGACGGATGCAGTTGATCTTGCCGTACCCGTTTTTCGTCGGTCAACGGGTGGGCTGGTTCGAGAACAACAAAGTTCTTTTGCCGGTGGTGGGTATTTCGCTTTTGATCATGTTGCTGACCCTTGTGTTGTGGCCGGTCGGATGGTTCGTGCGAAGGCATTAC
>DATMCM010000573.1:0-2146 GCA_035558335.1 Blastocatellia bacterium
CGTTGTTACTTGGCGTTGAGCTTATGGTATCTGGGTTACCCCGACCAGGCACTACAGCTCAGCAGGGATACCATCGAGTTGGCGCGTACCGTCGGCCACCCGTTTAGCCTGGAGTATGCATTACACCATGCGGGTTGGCTACGACAACAATGCCGGCTCGGCGACGAGGCGCAAGCGGCGGGCAACGAACAGATCGACATCGCGACCGAACAGGGCTTTGCGTTCTGGCACGCCACGGGCTCGATATACCGAGCTGCCGGGTTGGTGTTGCAAGGAGATCTTGAGGGAGGGCTTCCCAAGCTCGTCGAGGGCCTCGAGTCCTATCGGGCCACCGGCGCCGAACTTGCGCTCCCTTATTACCTCAGCCTTCTCGTCGACGGCTACACCAGGGCCGGCAATTTGAAGGAGGCGCTCACTGCGCTCGATGAAGCGCTGTCCATCGCGGAGAAGAACGACGATCGCTTCGCAGAACCCGAGCTACATCGACTACGGGGGGAATTGTTGTTGGCCGAGGCTTACGACCAGTTCGATGAAGCGGAGGACGCCTTCAAGCGCGCCATCGAAACGGCCAGGCGGCAGCAAAGCAAAGCGTGGGAACTCCGCGCTACGATGAGTATGGCGAGACTTTGGAAAGAACGAGGTCGAGGGACGGAAGCGCGTGAGTGCCTAACAATTGCCTGCGCTCACTACGCTGAGGGTTGGACGACTCCGGATCTGAGTGATGCTAAGGCACTGCTCGAAACTTTGAGCTAACTACGACGACCATTATGGACGGTATGTGGCCGATTGAAGCGCCATTGGAGACCTTGCGGACTTATGAAACTGCTGCGCAACTGTACGAATTGACTGACCGAGGCAGTCAGGTCGATGAATACCGGCAGTTGCGAAATGCCACGTTACGCAGCCTCGCCAGTTCCCTGGATGAACACGAGCCGTTACGCCAATCTGTACTTGCAGCGATCTCGAGATCAGGACATACCGGGGGTCTGTGAGTCTTATCCGGTTGTACTTCCATTTGCATTCTGGTTTGGTCGTGTCGGAAATCTTGTGTTACTGAGTTGATGACAAGTATCCGGTGGTAGGGTGAGCGGAGTTTGTACCCCGACTCCCTTCTAGGTAACATTCGAGCTGCGATCAGACTTTTAGGGAGGATAAAAGATGACGAAACGAATCGCACTTTCGCTTCCGCTTCTCGCACTCGTAGCCAGCTGCCAGATGGTCCTGGCGCAATCAAAGGCGCCTCCGCAAAGAAAAGCAGCTAAACCCACGCAGGCGCCGGCGACGGATACTCAGAAGAAGAATATCCAGGAATACATCGAGCTGTTGCGCGCCAACGTGCGCGAGGAGAAGTCGCAGATAATGGGAGCCATGATGCTGCTCGACAAGAGTGAAGCGGCAAAATTCTGGCCGATCTATGAGGAATACGACGGCGAATTAAGCACTCTCAACAATCTGAGAAGCGAAAACATTCAGGACTATGCGCGCACTTACTCGCAGATGACCGACCAGAAGGCCGATGAGCTGATCACGAAAGCGCTCGATTATCAGAAGCAGCGCTTGGACCTTCTTGGAAAGTACTACGAGCGCGTCAAGCAGTCGTTGGGCGCCATCAGTGCCGCGCGGTTTCTTCAGATCGAGCATCAGTTGCTGTTGATCATTGATCTTCAGATTGCTTCCTCCTTGCCGGTCGTGGGGCAAGGCTGAACTCCAGAAAAGGGAGAAAGATATGCGACTTGCACTACTATGGGGCACAACTGTTTTGGTTGTACTTGCGACCACTAATGCGGATCTACTCGCAAGACCCTCGACGGCAATGCCAATGACCTCTACGCCCTCGGCATTCGCTATGGCGCAAAAGCCAAGGAGGGTCACGCTTCCCGCTGGAACACGCATTCTGATCCGCACGATTGACTCGGTTGATACGAAAAACCAAAAGACCGGCGCCCGCTTCACCGCAAGCCTGGAAACGAGTCTGAAGGCCAACGGTGTAGTGGTGGCGCGCAGGGGCACGACTATTTATGGTCGAGTTGCTTCGGCCAAATCGGCGGGCAAATTCAAAGGTAGTTCCCAACTGAGCCTCGAGTTGACCGATATCGTGATCAACGGAACACCCTGTCCGATCGTAAGCAGCACTCTTGACATGAAG
>DATMCM010000574.1:0-8828 GCA_035558335.1 Blastocatellia bacterium
CTCACGTTGCCGTCACACTGCGCAAGCGTCCTTTGGATCAGGAACCCCTCAACTTCTTCGAGGCTCATGTCCTCGAGCCTGCGCGAGGCTTCCTTGCTGGATTGAAGTCCCAGATCGCGAGCCGCCAAAGTGGCTCCTGGAGCCATTAGCACGGCACGCTCGATCGCGTGGTCCATCTCCCGGACGTTTCCCGGCCAGCCGTGCTTGATGATGGTCTGCAACGCCGCCTGATCGAAGCCCTCCACGTTCTTTCGATACTTTCGCGAGTGTTGCCTGAGAAAGTGATTTGCCAGCAGCGGAATGTCTTCGCGGCGGTCGCGCAGCGGCGGAAGATGGATTTCGACGGTGTTAAGGCGAAACAACAAGTCCTGACGAAAGCGACCGGCGGTGACTTCTTCAGTGATGTCGGCGTTTGTCGCGGAGATTATCCTGGCGTTTGCGCGACGGGTCTTTGAAGAACCGACTCGCTCGAACTCTCCGGTCTCCAGAACACGAAGAAGTTTTGGTTGATGCTTGATTGGCAGGTTGGCAATCTCGTCCAGGAATAACGTCCCGCCTTCTGCCATCTCGAACCGGCCGACGCGATCCGTTTTCGCGTCGGTAAACGCGCCCTTTACGTGTCCGAACATTTCGCTTTCGAACACTCCCTCCGACAGCCCCCCGACGTTGACCGTTACCATGGGTTTCGAGGCCCGTTCCGAAATGGCGTGAAGAGTCTGGGCGACGACTCCCTTGCCTGTGCCGTTCTCGCCGGTGAGCAATACATTCGCAGCGGAAGGGCCTACTCGTTGAATCATCTCGAGCACCGGCTGCATCGCCGCGGCCTCGGCGATCAGGGTCGGGTGTCCCTCATCGCGAAGAACCCGGTTTTCCGCTTCGAGTCTCTGTCCGCGTCTTAGCGCCTGCCCCAGCTCGGCCTGAGTGTGAAGGATCGTCAGCAGCCGCGCGTTGTCCCACGGCTTCTGTATAAAGTCGCTGGCGCCACGCCGCATCGCTTCGACCGCGACGTCAACGCTGCCCCACGCGGTCATGACTACAACCGGCAGCGTGCTGTCGAGCTTCTGCACTCGCGCGAGCAAATCGAGGCCTTCCTGACCAGACGTCGTGTCGCGCGCGTAGTTCAAATCCATGAGCAGCACGTCAAAGTCGCGCTGCTCGAGGGACTGAACGATGGCGCGTGGTGATTTAACTGCTTCGATTTCGAAGCCTTCGCTTTTAAGAAGCAGTCGAAGCGCTTCCAGGACGTCGGCCTGGTCGTCGGCTATCAAGGCCCTCGGTGTGAACGCGTCTTGAGTCTTCATCTCTGGGTGCTCAGCTTATCTTAACCTCGATCGAGGGAAAATCTAAATGTCATCGAGCCGTCTCGGTGCCCTACGAAAGACTAGCGGCAGCACCGCGACCATAATCGCAATGCTGCCGCCACTCTGTGGAAGCACGTTTTTTGAGCCATCCGCGATTCAGCCGCGGGCAACCGTTTTACACCTTCTCGAAGCCGCTTTCTTGCATCTCGTGCTCGGCCTTGGGCTCGTGCTCTTCGTCGACAACGCGGCCGTCGAACAAATGTACTTGCCGGTCAGCATGCCGGGCGTACCGCGGATCGTGGGTCACCATGCAAACCGTAGCGCCCTGCTGATGAAGCTCGCGGAGCAGTTCCATCACCGCCTCGCCGTTCGTCGAGTCGAGGTTTCCGGTCGGCTCGTCCGCCAGCAGGATCAGCGGGTCGCCCGCGACCGCGCGGGCAACAGCGACGCGCTGTTGTTGACCGCCCGAGAGCTGGCTCGGTAAGTGCTTCGCTCGATGCGCCATCCCGACTCGTTCAAGCGCCTCCATTACTCTCTTCTTGCGTTCGGCGGCTTTTGTCCCGCGGTAAGTCAACGGAAGCTCCACGTTCTCGAATACGTTCAGGTCGCCGATCAGATTGAAGCTCTGAAATATGAATCCTATTTCTCGATTGCGGACGCGCGCTCGCTCCGAAAGGGGCAGGTCTGCAACAGGCTTGCCCGCAAGCTGATAGCCGCCCTCCGTCGGGGAGTCGAGCAAACCGAGAATCGACAGCAGAGTCGACTTGCCGCAGCCCGAAGGCCCGGCGATCGAAATGTACTCGCCCTTCTTTAGCTCCATGTGAATGCCGGCTAGGGCGTGCGTTTCGACTTCGTCGGTCAGAAAGACTTTGGTGACGCCGTCGAGACGAATCAGGGGTTGGTCGGATGCGCTCATTTTTGTTTGTTCCTCCAGGTGTTTTCGTGCTTCAGTTCAGGCGAATCTCGTTCGCATTGTCCCACGCGGAAGTGTCAGAGAGTATGACCCGGTCGCCTTCCTTCAGACCCTCGAGAACTTCAATCGTGTTGACGGATGTGCGGCCGAGCTTGACTTGGACGCGAACCGCCGTCTTGCCGCCCTCTTGGAGTTTGAAGAGCCCCACAGTGCTGTTCTCCTGGCCGTGAACCGGACGGTTAACATACAGGATATCATCGAGCTTCTCTAGTTGAATCGTGCCGTCGACGCTCAAGTCTGCGACCGCACCTTTGGGCAATTCGCCAAGCAGCTCTGCGTCAACCGTTCGTGTTCCTGCTTGGACCGAAGGATCTATTCGAATGACTCTCCCGGGAATTACGCCGTTGCGAGTGTCAACCTGCACCGGTTGCCCAATTTGAATGTCCTTGGTTTGAGTCTCAGCGATCTTTAGTTCGGCCTTGAGCTTGAGCGGGTTTGCAACTCTGGCGAGGTTCGTACCCGGCGTCACCTGTTGCCCGACTTGCACCTCGATCGTCTGCACGACGCCGTCGATACCCGCGCGCACCTTTAGCTGATCGACTTGTTGGCGCCTGAGTTGAACCGCGTCCTTCAACTGTCGAACCTTCTCTTCTTCGGCAGCCAATCTCGCCCTGTTCTCGTCTGCGCTCGCCTTCAACCGTTGAGTTTCGAGTTTGACCCGGCTATCGGCATCTGCCGCGGCGATCTCCGATAATTTGACTTCGAGGTCCGGCTTAAGTCCCTGTTTGCCGAGCGACGTATTCACTTCGTACTGCATCTGGGCTTTTTTGTAGTCGGAAGTCACTTGAGCAAGCGTGGCACGCTGATCGAGTATCAGCTTGTCGAGTTGAACTCTGAGCGTCGCGAGGTTTGCGTCGGCTCCCCTGAGCTGCGATTCCGCATCAAGCGCCGCCTGCTCAACTTCGGGATTGGACAATTCGAGTAAGAGCGTGTTTCGGGTTACTGAGGCGCCCGGCTGAACAAGGCGCTTTTCGATTCGGCCCTGGCTGATGGCCGGTACGAATCGAATCTCTTCGGGCACCAGCGTCCCGAGCCCACGGACCTGGCGGAGCATGGACCCTCGCATCACAGTGCCTTTCCACGTGGTCCCATCATCGACGGTTTGCATCGCCGGCTTCAAACGGGAAACGGCGAGGGTAATGGCGCCCAAAGCGATGATTGCGGTCAAGGAATAAAGAATTCGCTTCACCCGCCTCTTCTTACTGGCTGATTTGCGGGGTATATCCATTGCGTCCTCCGACCCTACATAGGGAACTTTTGTGCCACAGGGCCAGCCTGCTTAAACCGATTGCGTGCCTTATCTTAGCACAACCGAACCTGCCCGCGTTAACCCGTTTAGTTTTCGCTTCTGGGATAGGCTTGTCCAGTTTCGAACAGGGCCAGGGCGCTTCAATCGTTGACGACCCACCCGTCTCGCAAGTTGATTATCCGGTCGCCGTAGGAGGCGTTGACCTCAGAATGGGTGACTTGGATTATTGTGGTGCCCGTCTCGTTCAGCTTCTTAAAGAGCTCCATGATTTCTTTGCCCTGATCGGAGTGCAAATTGCCGGTGGGCTCGTCGGCTAGTATCACTTTGGGACTAGCGACAACGGCGCGGGCTACACCGACCAGTTGCTGCTGCCCTCCGGATAACTGAGTCGGATAGAGATTGCGCTTACCAACTATTTGAAACCTGTCGAGGACGTCGCAGACGATGCTTTCGCGCTCCGCTTTTTTGATGTCTCGATATGAAAGCGGAATTTCGAGGTTCTCGTAAACCGTCATATGGTCGAGCAGGTGATAGCTCTGGAAGACGAACCCGATGTTCTTGTTGCGCAGCTCGGCCCGTTCTTTCTTTCCCATCTTGTGGACCGCGTGATCGAGAAAGGTGTATTCGCCGGTCCACGCGCTGTCGTGCATGCCCAGCAGATGAAGCACCGTCGACTTCCCGGCGCCCGACGGACCCATTATTGACACGAATTCCCCCGGCTTTATGTCGATGTTGACCCGGCGGAGCACGAAGACTTTTCCGACCCCGGCTTCGTAAAACTTTTCAACGTTCCTGAGACTGATCATTGCTCAACTCCTCGCGTGCGAAATCTTGTTGACCTTTATTGGGATTTGGGATGACTTCGTACGCATTATGCCACAAGAAGAGTTAGCCAACTATCGTGCCATCGAGGTCTGACGCGATAAACCATTGAAGGGCGAGCGTTAGTCTGCGGCGGCGATCGCGGCAGGGGCTTCTGGGGTCGCGGTTTTGGGAAGGCGTTGTCCACAATCGAACAGAGCAAAGAGCGAAGGGCAAAGGGCTAAGGGCAAAGAGCTAGGCGAGGTGGCCGGATTAGAGCTTCACCCTCTGCTCTTTGCGCTTCGCTCTTTGCGCTTCGCCTTTGCTCTTTGCTCGCCGGTAAGCAAGAATCTTCGCGGAGACAAGAATGAACGAGTACATCTTTCGGGAGTATGACATTCGGGGAGTCGTGGGGCGCGACCTCACCGACGAGGCCGTCTACGATGTTGCGCGGGCGATCGGAACCTTCTTCAAAGCTAACGGCGCCCGTCGGGCAAGCATCGGCCGCGACGCGCGTGAAAGCTCGCCTCGATTTGCTGAGATCATCACTCGCGGCTTGAACGAGACCGGTTGTGATGTGCTCGACGTTGGAATGGTGCCGACGCCGGTTTTGTACTTCACGTTATTCACGGAAGCGGTCGATTCAGGGGTAATGATCACCGGAAGCCACAATCCCGCCGACAACAACGGCCTGAAGATATGCCTTGGCAAGAGCTCGATCTACGGCGAACAGATAACCGAGATCAAACGGCTTGCTCTCGCGCGTGAGTTCGCTAGCGGAAATGGGAGAAGGGAAGAGCGGGACGTTGTGCCGGCGTATCGCGAGCACTTGCGGTCAAATGTCAACTTTGGCTCGCGGCGGTTGAAGGTCGTGGTCGATGCCGGCAACGGTATGGGGGGATTTATCGGGGCACCTCTCTATCGCGACCTGGGTTGCGAAGTCGTTGAATTGTTCTGCGAGCCCGATAGCCGGTTTCCGAATCATCATCCCGACCCGACCGTAGTCGAGAACATGCGCTTTGCGATCGACTCGGTGCGCGAGAACAGAGCCGACCTCGCCATAGCCTTCGACGGCGACGCCGACCGAATCGGAGTCGTGGACGAAACCGGACGCATCATCTGGGGTGATCAACTGATGGTCATCTTTTCTCGCGAAATCCTGAAGCAGCATCCAGGTTCAACATTCATCGCCGAGGTAAAGTGCTCGCAGACATTGTTTGAAGACATCGCTCGTCACGGCGGCAACCCGATAATGTGGAAGGTCGGTCACTCGCTTATCAAAGCCAAGATGAAAGAGACTCAAGCAGCGATGGCCGGCGAGATGAGCGGGCATCTGTTTTTTGCCGATCGGTACTTTGGCTATGACGACGGGATTTACGCCGGAGCGAGGTTGCTCGAGATTCTGAGTAACACAGATAAGCCGCTGTCGGCGCTTCTTGCCGATTTGCCTCGCATGTTTTCAACGCCTGAGATTCGAGTCGATTGCCCGGACGAGAAGAAGTTCGAAGTCGTCCGCAGATTAACAGTGGACTTCAAGAAGACTCACGAAGTGATCGACATCGACGGCGCTCGAATACTCTTCAAGCACGGCTGGGGCCTGGTAAGGGCTTCGAACACACAGCCGGTGATTGTGATGAGGTTCGAAGCGGATAGCCCAGATAGTCTTGAAGAGATTCAATCTTCAGTTAGCTCGGCGGCGGAGCTGCTGATTGCCGGTTGACTCGGAGTTTGGCCAGGCATTTAGCCCAACGCTATCGCGTCCGCCGGAAGTGATTGCTGTTCCAAATGAGCCGCGTGGCCTTACCGTCGGCGCCCATCTCAAACACGATCGTCTCCCCGAGGGCCTCGTCTTTTCTCACTCGCCTAAAGCTGTGTTCTCCAACTTTCTTTAGTTTCGTAAGTTCCTTGATGGGATTCATGGTCGGCAGCCGGACTGCCGCCAAACCGTCCTCCCATTCAACGATGGCGGTCTCACCTGAGAATCCAGATTCATAGCAGCCAGTGTAGGCCGACAACCCCGGGCTCTGTTTCCTGGCTTTTTCGTCACCCTCCTTCAAGGCCGCCTTGATCGCGTGAGCGATGATGTCATATGCGCTTTGGGCAAATTCGTCCGAATCAACCCCCTGTGCGTTAGCCATAAAAATGACCGCGACCTTCTCGTCCGGTTTTAGCAACAACTGGGTGCGAAATCCCGGGCACGATCCTCCGTGACCGACGAACGTCTTGTTATCATTTCGCCATACCGAAAACCCGAGTCCCCACGTCGTTTCAAAGTTGGGGTCGACCCAGTGAACTCGCTGCATCTCGCGAAGCGTATTCGCGCTAAGGACGTCTTCGCCTCCTTTTCGCGCAAGCAACCGAAACTGCCAGCATGCGAAATGGGCAAGATCCTCTGCGGTTGACGCATAACCGGCGGCTGGAGCGATGCCTCTGGCAGCGAAGAAAGGGACGGGCACGCGCCCGCCTTCTCGTCGCATCGCGCTGTATCCGATGGCCAGCTTCCCGCCCCGTTCTTTTTCCGGCATCTCAGGCGCGGTGCTTCGCAAGCCAAGCGGCTCCAGAATGTGTCGGCGGACATATTCATCGTAAGGCTGACCGGACGTTGCGGCGACCGTCTCTCCGGCCAGCGTCATGCCAAGGTTCGAGTATTGAAAGTATGTCTCGGCTGGATAAAGCGTCTCCTGGCCGGATAGGCGTTGAATTACCTCTTCGCGCGACGGGAAGCCGAATTCAGGTCCCGTCCCATAAGGGAACTCCGCCTCTCTCGGAAGTCCCGACGCATGCGTGAGAAGGCCCTCGATGGTTATCTCGGGCGCTTTGGGGTCGCTTCGTTTTATCGTAAACCAGCGTAGATGTCGTCCTACGGGATCATCGAGGCGGAGTTTGCCAGCATCACGCAATTGCATGACGGCGATGCTGGTGAACAGTTTTGAGATAGAGCAGACGCTGTAAATGGTGCCTGGAGTCGCGGGCGTCTTTCGCGCCACATCCGCGTAGCCGAACCCGTCACTCCAGATTACCTGCTGATCGTAAACTATCGCCGCCGAGATGCCGGGAATCTGCTGGTACGCTCGCTCCGCTTCAAGCCACACCTTAACAAGGGCCAACGCGTTGCGGACTCTGGGATCAGCTTCCAGTGATTGCCCCGAGGCCAACGACGAAGCCAGCAGGAACAGGAGCACGATGGTCAAGGACTTGAGAAAGCATTTCATTGACGGATTCCTTTCGATGATTGTGCTACGCATTTTGCTACTGAGGCGTCTGCGACGACAGGTTTGCATCGGCATTTCTGATCGCGCGACTCAAAAGGCCTCGAGATACTTCAATCCTGTTCCGGTGTTAAACAAGACCACTCGGTCGTCGCGTTCGAGCTCGCGCCGAGCCATCAACTGCTTCAAGGCCGGCAAGCAAGCCGCGCCTTCGGGCGCTGCAAAGATTCCTTCGGCGGATCCGATCTCTTTCACCGCCGCGATCAACTCCTGATCGGTTACCGACACCGCGGTGCCGCCGCTCTTACGCAAGACGTCCAGCATGATGAAATCACCGACAGCCTTCGGGACTCTCAACCCCGAAGCCACAGTGTGGGCGTCAGGTACGTCAGCGCCCGAGGTTGCGCCCGCAGCGAAAGCCTTCACGATCGGCGCACAACCTTCGGCTTGAACCGTCACCATACGCGGCCTCCGGCTGCCGATCCAGCCCATCCGCTCCATCTCGTCAAAAGCCTTCCACATTCCAATCAGCCCGGTGCCGCCACCAGTCGGATAGAGAATCACATCGGGCAGCTCCCAGTTGAACTGCTCGGCCAGCTCGTAGCCCATCGTCTTCTTTCCTTCGACTCGATAAGGTTCTTTAAGCGTCGAGACATCGAACCAGCCCTCGGCTTCTTTTCGTTCGGTGACGATCTTTCCGCAGTCGGTGATCAATCCGTCGATCAACGTGACGTTGGCACCGGTTTGCTCGCACTCGATGATGTTCGCCTTCGGAGTATCGCGGGGCATGAAAATGAATGCCGGGATGCCGGCCTTCGCCGCATAAGCAGCAAGCGCACCCGCTGCGTTACCTGCCGACGGCACTGCGAGCTTCTGCACACCGAGCTCTTTTGCCATGGAAATAGCAACCGCCATCCCTCGAGCCTTGAACGAGCCGGTTGGGTTTACGCCTTCATCTTTGATAAACAGGTTTGATAATCCGAGCTTCGCGCCCAATCGATCCGTTCTCAACAGCGGAGTCATCCCTTCGCCCAGGGTGAGCTTGTTCCGCTCGTCATCGAGCGGCAACACTTCGCGGTAGCGCCACAGCGAAGCTTCGCGTCCCGCGAGCCACTCACGCCTCAGCGTTCGCGCCGCGGCTTCGAGATCGTAAGCCACCATCAGCGGTTTGCCGCACTCGCACAGGTTGTAGAGCTTCCGCGGCTCGTATTTCTTGCCGCACGCAGAACAATAAAGATGAGTGACGTTCATTTATGCTCCTCAATTGCTTTATGAAGTGCACGAGTATACGGCGC
>DATMCM010000575.1:0-2101 GCA_035558335.1 Blastocatellia bacterium
CGTTCGAGAGATTCAGACTTTCTTCACGTCGTCAGTCAAGGTGGCGTTCAGTGCGTCCGTATCCGTGGGTCGAGGCCCCACCGCGTTGGCTATGGCTTGACCGGTTGGGCTCCTACGTATGCCGCCAGCATGCGCTCCAAGCCCTTCGCGGAACCGTTGCGCCAGCTCTCAGCCAACGACTGTGACATGGGATCGGGGAAGATGTCCTCCTCCTCGTTCTCCACTCCATCGAGGATGGCCCGCGCAACGGACTCCGGAGAGGCCTTCGGTACGTTGAAGCCTCGGGCCGCATCTGTGTCCACGGGTCCTGTCAGGACGGCGTGAACGCTCACGCCCTGTCTAGCGAAGAGAGTCCGCGATGATTGCGTCAGGGAGAACGCCGCCGCCTTCGCGGCGGAGTAGCCGGGAACGAGCGGCATGGGTGCCAAGGCGTTCATCGATAGATTGTTGACGACGGCTCCTCGAGAACGAATCAACAAAGGCAGGAAGGCCTGGGTCACGTCATACGGACCGAACAGGTTGATGGCGAGATGCTCTTCCAACGAGACGCGATCACCCAGCTCACTGACAAGGGCCACGCCGGCGTTATTGACGAGGACATCGAGAGACTCCACTTCCTTGACAGCTCTTTGAATCTGCTCCTTGTTGGTGATGTCCAGTGTCAGCGGCGTAACACGCCCATCGGGGTGGGCCAAGGGCTGCCGCGTACCGGCATACACCCGCTTCGCGCCTCTTCTCAAAGCTTCCTCGACCAGCGCTCTGCCAATGCCGCGATTGGCACCGGTAACCAGAACTACCTTGTTTGCGATGATCATTACTGTCTCCTCTAGTGTGATGAGTCAAAAGTCGCGGACGGTGTCGTACCCGGCGACGCGAGCCCGCCCCGAGCCGGGCGCCAGCAGCGCGGCAGAATCCAGGGTGGTCTTGCCCGCATCGTTCGGTCCCAGCGGCGCCGAGAACTAACCGGTTTCGGACGATCGCCCGTACCCTCCCCGCGCGGTTTGATCGCGAGGTACTCGGATGCGAGCTGCTCGTGCTCGAGCGCGGGCGTCACGCGCCACGCGCCAAGCTGGCCGACCTTAGGTGTCACTGTAATTCGCATAAAACGCGTTTCGTCTACCGCACCCTCGAAGCCCCTTGACGGTGCTCGGTGCCGCTAGGATTTCCTTCCCGCTCAATGCACAGTCTTGTGTTTCGTGCGTCGTCCTCCAATCAAGAGACTTCCGGCTCCCGCGATCGCTATTCGCGGGTGGCTTCGATTCGTCAAAGGCTCCTCAATGAGCGCACGAACGTCGCTAGGGCTTGACCGATCTGTTCGGGGCTATCCTCTGGAACGAAATGGATTCCCTTCACAATCACTTCCCTCTGATTGCGCAATGTCCGGCAAAACTCGCGTTGTCGGCCCGTTAGCACCGCACCCGGTTCTGCGTTAATGAAAAGTTTCGGGATACGACTGTCGGCTAGCCACCGACTGTTATCCGCGGCCACTCGGGCTACTTCGGGCGTCTCGCCCTCGATGGGAATTTGACGTAGCCACGTCAGCATTGGACGGCGATCTTCCCCTGCATTGGCAAATGGAGCGCGATAGGCAGCCATCTCATCCGCGCTCAACGCGCGCAACGTCGCTCCCTGCAAGACGTTTTCAACGATCAGATTCTTCTCGAGCACCATCGTCTCGCCGTCGTTGCTGCGAAATCCCTGGAAGATGGGTCGCACATTTTCAGGAAAATCCGCCCAGGTCATGGGCTGAACAGGCCCCTCCATGTAGGCGATACCCTGGACGCGCTCGGGGTGCTGGCGCATCCACTCGATGCCCAAGAGGGCACCCGCATCGTGCACGACAAACACGACATCTTTATCGATCCCCAGCTTTTCCCACAGCGCGAACAGAAAGCTGCGATTCTCAGCGTAGGTGTAGCGGTCGGGGCCAGAGTCGAGAAGTTTCTCGGAATCGCCCATCCCGATCATGTCGCAGGCAATCAGCCGGCCCAGGCCACGACAGGCCGGCATGACGTTGCGCCACAGATAGGATGAGGTCGGGTTTCCATGCGCGAAAACGATGGGAGCGCCTTCGCCCTCGTCGATATAGGCCATTCTCCGG
>DATMCM010000576.1:0-5098 GCA_035558335.1 Blastocatellia bacterium
TTCATCTCGTTCCGGGCGATTCGAGTCAACAGCGCTGTTCGTTGCTCGGACGAGGACTGCAAGAACGCTTTGCCGCTCATTTCGTTTGATAACTGCTCGACCAGCTTCAAGCCTTCGCGCCAGAGTTTTTTTGGCTCTTCCTCAAATGATTCTGAGAGTCGAAAGTCGATGTAAGCCGCCACCTGAGCCGCTCGCGCGCCTGGTGAATGATCGTCAGCCGGAATGATCAGCTCGGTTAACTCGTCTACAAGCGCGAACTCATCGGGCGTGAAGAAAAGCGGCGGTTTGGTTTGCGGAGCGGCGACCGGAGAGCGAGCCTCGGCTCTTGCATCGAGCCCAACCGAAGCCGCGACGACCGCGACTGTGCCGAGCTTGATTATCTCGCGACGGCTGATCTCCGGTTCGCTTGCGTTTGCTTCGCTCGAAGCGGTTGCGTCACTTTCGCGATCGTTGCTTGACGTTGTTGGTGTCTGCGGCCGGGACGGCCGCGCTCCCAGATCTTTCATTACAGATTTCCTTTCTTTGCCTGGTCGGCCAGATAATCACAAGACCGCCAAGCAAGAGCCATGATCGTCCAGGTCGGATTCTGACACGACGCGCTGACGTGGCTGCTGCCGTCGACTACAAACAGGTTCTTCACGTCGTGCGACTGTTGAAACTGATTCAGCACCGAAGTCTTCGGATCGGTCCCCATTCGTGCTGTCCCAAGCTCGTGAATAGACCAACCCTCAGTCAATATTCTGCGGCTGACATCGATGATCTCAATGCCTGCGGCTTCGAACATCTCCTGACCCGTGTCGCCCATGTCCTTCGCCATCTTCTTTTCGTTGTCGCCAAATTTGTAGTGGAATCGAAGAACGGGCACGCCCCACTTGTCTTTCACAGTCGGGTCGAGGTCCATGTAGTTTTCATATCGCGAGAGTACCTCGCCAAAACCGCCCATCGAGATGAAGGCTCCCGAGTAATCGCGCACCGTCTTCTTGTACCCGGCGCCGAACCCGGGCGTTAGATTCGCATTGTCCGGAAACATCTGACTGCCGCTTCCGCCTTCGAAACCGTAACCGCGGATGAAATCCGGATGACGCTCGCTCAAGTTGCGAAAGCGTGGGATGTAGAAATCTCCAGGCCGCCCGTCGTCCAACGTGTGCGGTTTGCCTACCAGATCCTTCACCAACCCGGTGATGTGCGGACCCATTATGTGCTCGCAGAAGTTGTGACCGACGTGCCCGCTCGAGTTACCGATGCCGTTTGGATGCGCGCTGGATTTCGACAACAGCATCAGTCGCGCCGACTCGAGAGTGGAAGCGGCAACCACGACGACCTTTGCTTTGGCTTCGTAGGTCTTGCCGGTCTCTGCGTCGATGAACGAAACGCCGCTGGCTTTGCCTGATTTCTTATCGACCAGGACTTCGTGAGCGATAGCGTTCGTTCTGAGAGTCAGGTTCCCGGTGTCCATCGCGGGAAGGATCAGTCCGGTCGGCGAGTCGAACGCAGCGTGAATGTCGCAGCCCCCGGCTCGACGGCGGCACGCGCCGCGCCCATAGCAACGAGTACGATACTTGTTATGCTTCAAGCCATCGGTGGTCACTCCTGCGCGGTAAGGCGTCAACACTCGGTTCATTTTCTTGAGCGACTGGCGGAGCTTGGCCTCGGCATAAGCCAGCTTGACCGGCCTTTGAAAGATGCTGTCGGGCAGGTGAGGCAGGTTCTCCTTTTGACCGGAGATACCGAGATACAGATCGACCTTGTCGTAATAGGGAGCGATGTCCGTGTATGAGATCGGCCAGTCCTCGCCATAGCCGTCGCGGGTCTTCGCTTTGAAGTCATAGTCCGACAGCCGGAGCGCGAGCCGTCCCCAGATGTTTGTCTTTCCGCCGAGGCAGCGCGCACGCACCCAGGCGTAGTTAGTCCCGGTGAACGGATGCTCGCGCTCGTCTACAACGATGTTCTTGCTGTAGTCGGGCCCGCCCCAGCCCTGCACGTACGAGTAGACGTGTTTGAACTTGGAGTCGGCGGCGTAAGGCGGCTGGCGAAAGTTGTACTCGTTGAACGAGATCGCGTGATTGCCGGGTTCCATCTCGCCTCGGCGTGGATGATCGTAGGGCCATTGAGTAGATTTGAGTTCGCTGTCGAGGTCGAGCTTCTTGCCCGCTTCGAGCAGGAGAACTTTCATCCCGTGAGACGTAAGCACGTGAGCAGCCATCCCGCCCGCGGCTCCCGAGCCTACGACAATCGCGTCGTAGGTAGTCTTGAGATCTACGTCGGCTTTGCTTTGACTCTTCAAACTTATGAAGTTCATGGTGCTCCTTTCGCCATCTGAAGCGTATAGCTAACTCCGATTCGATAGCTCAGTCAAATGATCTCTTCGCCTGGTGGTCGTCAATTTGAGAAACTCAGCGCTAGACGGACACACCGCCGCGGAGCGGCGACGGGATTTAGCCACACACCAACAGCGACGGTTTCGAATCTGGTGCAACGATTCGACCCACAGTTCGTCGACTTCTTCTGCGACTCACGTCTTCCTGTTGCCGTTGGAGTACTGCTCCGGTACGATTGCAAACCTTCGGCGCGCAGCTGAGAGAAAACCAAACAGAAACCTGGGAGGATGAATGTCACAGGAGAATGTGAACATCGTTCGGAGTATGTATGACGCTTTCGCACGCGGGGACATTACGGCGGTACTGGCGGTCCTCGATCCCGATATTGAGTGGCGCGAGGCCGAGAACTTTTTGTACGCGGATTACAGCCCATACTTCGGGCACGCTGCGGTTGTCGAGGGCGTCTTCGCACGGCTCGGCAGCGAGTGGGAAGGCTTCGCGGCGACGCCGGACAGCTTTCTCGACGCAGGGGAAACGGTCGTGACCCAGGGCCACTACAGCGGCGTTTACAAGGACAGCGGCAAGCTTGTGCGAGCACAGTTTGCTCACGTCCTTACTCTGCGCAACGGCAAGGTCGTATGGTTCCAGCAGTACACGGACACCAGACAATTCGTCGATGCAACCAAATCGGCCGCCGGCTCTCTGCATTCTAATGCTGAGTCAACAATGACGTTGTGAATACCTGTACGGGCGTCCCTCCTTAGGAACCATCCCCGTAAGCTGTTGATTTCATTAGACAGCTTACGGGAAGGGTTTCTACAGCGGCATTGGCTCGCAAAACGAGCTTGGTTGCTCCGTGGGCGCCCCTCGGTGGCGACCTGGCTCCTGGGTGCGAGGGGCGCCCAAGGAGGGACGCCCGTACAGGTCCACCTCAGACTTTAAGGAATGCGAAATGACCGGAGGGACGCGCTACGCAAGACTAATTACCGTCGTGTTGCTCGTTGTTTATGCGCCGAGCACACAGGCCGTTGCTCAATTGAAGCCGCAGATCAGCGGGACGACTGCGCAGCTTCGTGGCGTTAGCGTTGTCAGCGCGTCAGTCGCATGGGCGAGTGGAAGCGGCGGAACATTCCTTCGCACAACAAACGCTGGAAAGAGCTGGTCTGCGCGAACTGTGCCCGGAGCGTCGGAGTTGGACTTCAGAGACATCGAGGCGATGGACGCGAAAACTGCATACCTCCTCGCCACCGCGGGCAAGATATACAAGACGACCGATGGCGGCGAGAACTGGGCTCTGCAGTACAACAACACGGCGCCCGGTGTCTTCCTCGATGCGTTTGCGTTTTGGGACGCACAACACGGCATTGCGCTCGGAGACCCGATCGACGGACGGTTCCTGATTCTCACGACCGCCGACGGGGGAAAGAATTGGAATCAGGTTGGTGCTTCGAGCATTCCTCCGTCAATCGAAGGCGAAGCCGCGTTCGCCGCGAGCGGGACTTGCATCCAGGTCGGTGGAAAGAGAAACGCCTGGTTCGGTACCGGCGGGCGCGCCGCACGAGTGTTCCGATCAACGGACCAGGGCGTTAGTTGGAAGGTCTCGCCGACGCCTGTCACGAGCGGAGCAGACTCAACCGGAATCTTTTCGATTGCATTTAGAAGCGCCAGGCACGGGATCGTTGTGGGCGGAGACTACAAGAAGCCGGATGAAGCCAACGCCAACGCAGCCCTAACGACCGACGGCGGCGTGACCTGGAGCCCGATCGTTTCGCGGCCGGGCGGGTTCCGCTCGGCCGTCGCGTTTGTACCGGGTACCGCGAAACTCATCGCAGTAGGACAGAAAGGATCGGATTACTCAACGAACGACGGCGCTGACTGGAAGCCGCTCAGCAAGGATGGCTATCACAGCGTAAGCTTTGCTAGATCTGGCGACGGATGGGTGGTCGGCGCCGATGGCCGGATCGCTAAGATCAAGTCGCGGATCAACGACAAGTGGCAGATCCTACAAGTCTTATGAAGACGGCGGAAATAATTCAACCATCGGTGAATTCAATCGAAGATGCACTCGACCGCTGCGGAGCGACTGAGACAACACTCGCGCCTTCGGAGAAAGAGGCTCTCGACCGCGACGGCTACGTCGTGCTGCCGGAGATCATCGATACGGATTGGTTGGAACGGTTGCGATCGGCGTTCGAGAAGGCTTGCGGTAAAGATGGCAAGTCAGCCGCCATCAAGGAGAGCGGCACACGACATGTCGATGATCTCGTGAATATCGATTCGACGTTTGACGGCATCTACACCCATCCGCGAGTCCTCGCTGCGGTTTATCATGTCCTGCGCTGCTCGTTCAGAGTCGGGCAGATGACCGGGCGCGAGCCGCTGCCCGGATATGGAGCGCAGGGGCTGCACGCCGACTGGACCGTCCGAACCCGCGGCGAGCCCTTTCGCATCGTGACAACTATTTGGCTGCTGGACGACTTCAATTCCGAGAACGGCGCAACTAGGGTTGTTCCGGGAACTCATCATTTATTGACACAGCCGCCTAAGAGCCTTGCCGATCCAGCGAGCCGCCACCCTGACCAGAAGATCATCACGGCCAGGGCAGGCTCAGTGTTGGTGTTCAATGGCCATCTCTGGCACAGCGGCACGCGCAATGAAACCGATCGCCGGCGGCGGGTCGTGCAGTGTTCGTTCGTCGGGCGGGACGAATTGCGCTTTGGAAAGACCAAAGTGATTACTCCCGAACGCTTGTCGGCGGAAGCTCGGTATCTCTTCGGTGT
>DATMCM010000577.1:0-4148 GCA_035558335.1 Blastocatellia bacterium
ATTTTCGGGGCCCGGGCCTCCATAGACGTACCGTTTGCCTAGCGGGTCTTCGCCGGAGAAAAACCGATTCGCAAAAGTCTGGTTGATTATCGCTACCGGTTCAGCGCCATCGACATCACGGTCGTCGAACTCGCGGCCGGCGAGCAGCGGAATGCCCATTACTCTGAAGTAACTGGGCGACACCGAGTCCAACGGAACTTCTATCGATTCGGCGCCAACCGGCGCGGGCCGTCCCTCGATTGTGAAGCCCGTAGAGCTAGGCGTATCAGTCAGGAAGACGCTTGAGATCGCGCCGGCAGATTGCACACCCGGCACCGCCTCCAACCGCTGGAGTAGCTGCTGGTAGAAGTTTGCAATCTGCTTTCCCTCGCGGTACTTCGAGCCGGGTAGCTGAATCCGCATCGTCAGCAACTTGTCCGGATTGAAGCCCAGGTCGAATTGTTGAAGCCGCACGAAACTTCGGATCAAGAGTCCGGCGCCCACCAGTAACACCAGGGAAAGCGCGATCTCGGAGACTACAAGCAGATTGCGAACTCGCATTCCTTGAATCCCGCCCGTCGATCCTCTGCCACCTTCCTTGAGCGAATCGTTGAAGTCCGGCTTTGACGCTTGCAAGGCGGGAACCAATCCGAAGATTAATCCTGTAAGCAACGACACAGTCAGCGTGAAGGCAAGCACACGGAGATCGATGCCGGTCTGATCGAGCCGTGGAATGTCAGCCGGGCCGAGAGCTAGAAGCGCTTTCAAGCCAACAAAGGCGAGCAGCAACCCAACACCGCCGCCTGCCACTGCGAGCAGTGCGCTTTCAGTAAGCAACTGCCGAACGATTCTCGGCCGGCCGGCTCCCAGCGATAGCCTGATCGCAACTTCCTTTTCTCGCATCGCTGCGCGAGCCAACAGTAGATTCGCTACATTTGCGCAGGCGATCAGTAAGACGAACGCTACCGCCCCGAGCAAAACCAGAAGCGCGGGTCTTACTTTGCCGGTTTCTTGATCGTGCAACAGCACAAGGTTGATGCCGTAACCCGATTGAAAATACTGATCATCGATGCGCTTGGCGATCGGGCCCATATTGGCTGACGCCTGGCTTATCGTGACGCCCGGCTTGAGCCGTCCGACTGCCTTGTAGCCAATAACGGTGCGTTCCTGCTTTTGCTGAGGACTCAGCGCAAGAGGTATCCACAGCTCGGTCGTCTTTTCCGGGAACGCGAAGCTCGCGGGCATCACGCCGAGAACAGTTCGATTCACACCGTTGAGGCTGATGGGTTGGCCGATGATGCCGGGGTCGCCGCCGAAGCTTCTCTTCCACAGGCGATGGCTCAGCACTACTACCAGGTCGTTGCCCGGCGTTTCTTCTTCTTCGGTGAACGCGTGTCCGAGCGCGGGCTCGACTCCCAAGACGGAAAACAAGCTCGCAGTTGTCCAGGCTCCGACTACTCGCACCGGTTCGCCTGCGCCGGTGAGATTGAAACTCCGATCATTGAACAGGGCCATATCCTCATAGACGTCGTTCTGTTCTTTGTAGTCCATGTAGTTTGGATATGAGTGCCAATCCTCGGCGACGCCCAACTTGGGATTGTCCATCCAAATCATCGATATTCGTTCGAAGTGCTTATAGGGAAGCGGGCGCAGCAGGATGGCGTTTACCACGCTGAAGATTGCGGTGTTAGCTCCGATGCCGATCGCGAGGGCCACAATGACAATGGCGGTGAACGATGGCTTCTTGAGCAACATTCGAAACGCGTATCGAAGATCTTGAAAGAGTGTTTCCATGAATCACCTCGAGTGTAGTCAGTAGTCCGTAGTCAGTAGTCCGTAGTCCGTAGCTCGTATTCATATGGTCGAGTAGAACTTCGAAGCACGAGCTACGGACTACTGACTACGGACTACTGACTACGCTCCAATGTCATTCGTATCTCAGCGCGACCATCGGGTCGACTTTCGCGGCGCGCCGCGCTGGTATGTAGCACGCCAGGACAGCCACAACCGCCAGCAGCACCGACACACTTGCGAACGTCAGCGGGTCGGTCGCAGTCACCCCAAACAACAAGGTTTCCATCAGCCGCGTAAGCGCCCAGGCTCCGCCCAAGCCGACCAGCACGCCCGCAACCGCAAGCTTGATCCCTTGTCCCACCACCAGTTTGACGACGGCCGACGCCGAAGCGCCCATTGCCATCCTGATCCCAATCTCGTGTGTGCGCTGGGTTACGGTGTAAGACATCACTCCGTAGATCCCTACCGCAGCCAGGACCAACGCCAGCGCCGCAAAGACGCTTAACAGCAGGGTTCGAAAGCGAGGCTGGGCGACCGACTCGGAGAGAATCTGCTCCATCGATTGAACGTTCGCTATCGGTTGGTCCTTGTCCAACGATTGCACCGCCTCACGCACAGCTCCGACTAAAGCCAGCGGATCCCCCGTGGTGCAGACCACAAGATTCGCTCTGCCTGCCTCGAGCGAGGGCAAATACATCATTGGCGCTGATTCCATCTGGAGCGAAAACTGTTTTACATCGCGAGCCACCCCGACGATTTCGCAGACCAACGATTCGCCTTCATCGATGATCAAGCGGTTGCCGAGCGGGTCTTCGCCCGGGAAGTAGGTGTCGGCGAATGCCTCGTTGATGATAACCGTCCTGGCGGTCTCTCGAGTCTCCTGTTCCGTGAACGTGCGTCCGCTGACAAGCGGGATTCCCATGGCGCGCAGATAGTCGCGGCTAATGGCCGGATCGAGAGCCGTAACTTGCTGGTTGGGATTCTCGAACGGCCGGCCAGCGATCTTGAAATACGTATCGCTCCCGCCGCGCATGGGCAATTGAGTTGTGGTTCCCGCCGCCTGCACTCCGGGCAACGACTCCACGCGCTGCAAGACTTGCCGCAGGAAAGCACCTGACCGCCCTGCCTCGGCGTATTTGGTATCCGAAAGCGGGAGCCGCATTGTCAGCACATTGCGCGGGTCGAACCCCGGATCCACGTTCTGCAAGCGCTGAAAGCTTTGTACCAGCAGAGCCGCGCCAACAAGCAAGACCAGGGCTAAGGCGATTTCTGCAACTACCAGAGCGCTCCGAGTTCTGGTATTGCGGGTTGCTGCAACAGTTCCTTTCCCGCCGTCCTTTAGTGATTCATTCAGATCCGGCCTCGACGCCTGCCAGGCCGGAACCAATCCAAAGATAGCCCCGGTCAACAACGAGATAAGAAGAGTGAAACCCAAGACGCGCTGGTCCACCCCGATTTCAGCGACGCGAGGAATCGTGCCCGGAGCCAGATCGATCAGAAGTGCCGTTCCCCAGACTGCAAACACCAGCCCCACCGCACCGCCGATGACTGACAGCAAGATGCTTTCGGTCAACAATTGGCCAATTAAACGCCGGCGACCCGCGCCGAGAGCCGCGCGGATAGCCATTTCCTTTTCACGTCGGGCTGCGCGGGCCAATAGCAGATTCGCTACGTTGGCGCAGGCGATCAATAACACAAAAGCCACAGCGCCGAGCAAGACGTAGAGCGCCGGACGAATGTCTCCAAGGAGCTCGTCGCGAAGTGGAACCAGACGCAGCCGCCACGTTGTATTCGAATCCGGATATTGCTGCTCGAGTCCGATGGCTACCGCGTCAAGATCGGCTTTAGCTTGTTCCAGCGTGACGCCCGGTTTGAGCCGTCCGATTGCCCGCAGAAAATGGAAGCGCCGGATTTTCATACCTGGCGAATCGAAAGTCAGCGGTCTCCACACGTCACTCTCGTCCGGCATACGGCCCTGGTTAGGCGCTACGCCCACAATCGTGTGGGTGTTGCCGTCCAGCAGCAGAGTCTTGCCGATAATCGCCGGGTCGCCGCCGAATCGGCGCTGCCACAATCCTTCGCTGATGATCGCAACTTTTGAATGACCGACTTGCTCTTCATCCGGCGTGAAAGTGCGGCCGTTAATCGGACTCACACCCAGAGCATCGAAGAAGTTCGTAGTCACGTCGGCGCCGATGACGCGCTCAGGCTCGGAGTTGCCGGTGAGGTTGAATGAGTTGGACATCATCGCCGCGAACTCTTCGAACGTGCTGTTGCGCTCGCGAAAGTCCAGGAAATCGGGGGGCGAGGTTGAGGCCTGGTTCCCTTGACTGAACGTCCCCCACATCCGGACGATTCGCTCCGGCTCTCTGAAC
>DATMCM010000578.1:0-2731 GCA_035558335.1 Blastocatellia bacterium
TGTTGCCGGTAATTCTGGCAGCCGTCTTCGACCGGGTCGAGTTCGATGGCGAACGCATACGACATCGAGGACCGCTCGCTTTTCTATTGACCCATCTGTTCCGAATGCGCCGCGCGCTCTCGGTTTCGGATATCGAGACGATAACGACGGAGACGCTTCGGGTGAGCATCGGGCGAGGCGACGCGCGGTTGAGCTACCACACGCGCATCAGCGGACCGAAAGTCGAGCTTCTTGTGCGCTCCCACCGCGCGGCCTATGTTCCGTTTATCAAGGCGTTGTTCCGCGCGGTGAGTTCTGCCAAGCTTGACCCTCGCTCGCTCGAGCTTTTCGAGTACCTCGAGGCCGGCTCCGCCTTGAAGCGTGCGCCAATGACGACAACCGACCTGGATCGAATGCCAGTGTCGCTATTGCGGCGGGTCGGCAATTCGTTGCGGCTCGCGGGCCGGCTCGCGCAAGCCTCCAGCTATTTCCGGGTCGCTTACGAGAAGGAACCGCGCAACCCGGGGCTGCTTTACGAGATGTCGCGGTTCTACTATTCATCGGCTGCGCGAGAAGACTCGCGGTTGCTTCAGCGTTCCAACGCGTGTCTGCGGTTGGCCTCTCGGCTTGCGAGTTCGGAGCCGGCGCTGCTTGAGCGCATCGGCGAAGCGTTCTTCGAACGGCTGGACACCAAGCGGGCGACTGACTGTTTTCGGCGAGCGCTCGACCTCGACCCCGCGCGCTTCCGAGCGAACGTGGGAATGGCCGAGATCGCGCTAAGAGACGGAAAACTCGCGCACGTAGCTCACTTTTATAATGCGGCGACGGCTACCGGCGACGCGGCGCTTGTTCGGCTTGCGGACCGGGAAGCTCACTACTACGAGCGGTTGAGGAGCGATGACGACTTTCTGGAAGCCGAGCTCTTGAGAATTCGGATCTCAAATCAGATCAAGTGGGCAAGAAGGCTTTCGGCGGTGGCTTTCTTCTGCGGGTGGTTGACGGCCGGAATTGTGGGACGGTTCTATTCTACGATCGAAGACTTTGGTTGGGCGATGATGGCTGCGTCAGGCTTGTCTTGGTGCGCCGGCGGTCTTGCTATGCACTACTTCCGGCGTCGCGGACAGGAATAGTCTCATCTCGGCGAACCACTGGGATTTGGTTTATTTGTGATCGGCCGGCGTGGAATCGTCCGACGCATAGCAGCTCTCGGGACAGCTGCAACACAACAAGGCCGAAGGTAATGCGGACTATGCCGATGCCTCTCATCTGCCTCAATCCCGTCTATTCATCTTCTCACGAAAGAGCAGCGACCGGCACGATCAATCGAAAGCGTGTGCCGTGACCTTCAACAGCCGGACTCGTCAGTTCAACTGAGCCTCCCAATTCAACAACCCTGCGCTGAACTATGGCGAGCCCCAGCCCGGTGCCCCGTGACTTAGTCGAATAGAACGGCTCGAAGATTCGCTGCTGCTCGTGCTCTGAGATCCCCGGCCCGGTGTCAGTGACTGCAAGAATCAATTCAGAATCTCTGGAAGCCTGGGAGTCAGCCTTGCGATTCCCGCGCACTGTCGCTTCGATCCTGACTTCGCCGCGCTCGGTAGCTTGAACCGCGTTGATGACCAGATTGCTCAACGCCTCGCGCAGCGCCCCGGCCTCGGCGCCGCTAAGTGTGACTTCGGCGCGTGATTCCACCTTTACATCGACCCCTCGTTCCTTAGCTTCGACGCCGGCCATGGCAACGCAAGCGCTCAATACTTCCTTCAAGGCTACAGGTTGCGAATCGGCGTAACTCGGACGCGAGAAGGCGAGCAGTTGCGATACGGTTCGATTGAGCCGGTCGATCTCGCTTATGATCAACTCGAGATCGCGATCGTAGTCCTTGAGCGCCTCTTCCTCGCGCATCACCTGGGCGATCGACTTGATCGACGAAAGCGGGTTCTTTACTTCGTGAGCGACTTGCGCGGCCATTTGCCCGAGCGTCGCAAGGCGCTCGCGCGCCGCAAGCTCCCGTTCGAGCCTGACTTTTTCTTCTACGAGCCGGAGGCCCTCGACCGCAGTTGCAACTTGCCCAGCTAGCACATCCAGCACCGCTCGCTTATCGGAGGTCAGCGCAGCCGGCTCGGCCCAGATCAGCATCAGTCCGATCAAATCGGCTTCGCGGCGGAGCGCATACACAATCGTGGCTCCCAGCGCCGTGAGATCGTCATCGGCCTCGATTACATCGGCGTTCCATTCGATCATCTTACCGGCGAGCTTTTGCTCGGGCCCGCCTGCCGCCGACTCAACGGTAAGCACTCGCACGCTGGTCAACTCGAGCCCGCGTCTGATCGTCTCTTCGATATAGCGAACAAGCGCTTCAAGCTCGCCGAAGCCTTCTGCGCCCGTCGAGACCTGGCGCACAACCTCTCGATATAATCCGATTTCGCGAGTGAAGAGCCGGTGAACCATCCGGTCGATAACGCGCACAAGCGGGCTGGCGAGCGCGACCATTCCGAGTATCAAGATGACCTCGATTACGCCCGGAGTGATTATGTGAAAGCTATCGACGAGGAACTGGTCCAGCCGCCGCACTCCGTACGTGTAAACTCCGATGAATACCAATGCGAACGCGGCGTACACCAGGCTGTCTCTCACCGCGACATCGACCAGCTTGTAGCGGTAGACGTGATAGGCGACAAAGAAGATCGGCAGCAGCGACGACAGAATGAACGCGACCCACGCCGGATCGCTGGGGCCCGATCGCAAGACGGCA
>DATMCM010000579.1:0-5648 GCA_035558335.1 Blastocatellia bacterium
GCCTTCGTGGAGTCGTACAAAACGCTTGCGACCTTTCGGCAGAACCCTTACATCGTCGCTTCTAGCAAGTTCGGCGATAAGCCCGCACTTTCCGACCTCGACGGGCTGACGCTTGAGGACAGAGACCTCTACGCCTCACAAAACCCGAGTTGAAAGATTCTGATATAAAACTCTCGCAGTCAGAGATAGCCAGGTTCCGAGCAATCGGGGCGACCGCCTCGCGGCTCACCCCGCAACTGAAAGCGAGACTCACGACCGAATTCAAAAAGATGCTCGTCGAGCGAGTGAGGAATTATCAGGCGGTTGGGGCCTCGGCCCTGGGTGTCTATTCGGACAGAGAAGAACCCATCGACGCGCACGAGGCATTCGTCGCTCTGGCGCGCGAGCTGGCCGGGTCGGGACAGCATTGTCTCCATCTCTATCCGTACCTCGAAAGCTATCCGCAGAACCCGCCGCCTGAGAGCGAATCGTTCATCTACTGGGCCAAACAAAAGTTCGGAGACCTGAAGCCTGTAATAAACGTCGTCCACGTATTGATCCATCGCGACGGGACCCGCGTCTACATCGCGTCGAAGCAGCTCTACTCGACACATTACACGGAGGCGGGCCTGTCGGTGGCGGAGCTGATCCCATTCGCGGATGGGCAGGGGCAGGCGCGCACGATTGTCATCTACACGATCCGCCTGCAGGTGGATATGCTGGGTGGGTCGTTCGGCTTCATGAAGAAGCGGCTGGCGCAACCGCGAATGCTCGGCACGCTCAAGCAAAGCCTCGACGGGATGCGGGTGACGATGGAGAGGCTGAGCGGCGCGTCCTAACAGAACAGAGCCCGCTCATAATGCGGGACGAGGGCCTAAGATGAATCGCACGACGTTGCTCGCTCCATGAAGAAGGTCTTCATCGATCCCAAACTTTCCCCTTACCCTCGCGATCCGGATCGCTGCAATTCGGCTACGGCGACGCAACACGCTTGCGATCTCATCCCTGCCTGCTGACTCAAATACCAGAGTGTCAACGTTATTGACTGCTAAAACTGACACCGACAGTTTTGACACCACCGACACTTTGCTTGCCGCCCTGCGTTGAGACTCAACAAGATACAGCAGCCGCACTTTGGCACTCGCGTTGCCCTTCTCCATCACGAAGGTTGAATCGGCGATGAAAGGGGGAGAGAAGATGTCTCATCAAATGCTTAATTTCATGGCGAGCCCGATGAACCGGGACACAGGTATGAAGAAAGTTAACACGAAGCGTTTGGTAGCGCTTGATCCCCACCGCAAGGGCAAGCAGGCGACCCTCTTTGAAGCGGAGCTTGCCGCCCGCGTGGTTGGCCAGGAGCGCGCCGTCCGCAAGCTCGCTTCGCTGTACCAGGTCTTCCAAGCCGGGATCACCAACCCGACGCGGCCTCTCGGGACGATGCTCTTTCTCGGACCTACCGGATCGGGAAAGACGCACGTGGTTGAGGCCGCGGCCGAAGTGCTGTTTAGCGATCGCAACAACATCATCAAAATAGATTGCGCGGAGTATCAGCACTCGCACGAAATCGCCAAGCTGATCGGCTCCCCGCCCGGTTACCTGGGCCACCGCGAGACAGCCCCGCTGCTCAGTCAGGAGAACATCGACAAGCACAAAACCGAGCAGGACCCGTTCACCTTGGTGCTCTTTGACGAGATCGAGAAAGCCTCAGATGCGCTCTGGCAGTTGCTGCTCGGCATCCTCGACAAGGGGACACTGACGCTGGGCGACAACCGCAAGGTGGACTTCACCCAGACCATGATTTTCATGACGTCGAACCTGGGCGCCAGGCAGATGAGCGAGCTGATCACCGGCTCGATCGGGTTTGCCCCCACGGACGTCAGTTTGTCTGCCGACGACCTCGACCAGAAGCTCTACCGGACGGCGACGGAGGCAGCGCGGCGCAAGTTCTCGCCCGAGTTCATAAACCGCATAGACACGGTGGTGGTGTTTCGCAGCTTGGGACAAGAACAGTTGCGGCGCGTCCTCGACCTGGAGTTGCAAGAGGTGCAGCGTCGCATTGAAGAGGGTGCGGGCGAGCCCTTCCGCATGATTGTCACTGAAAGGGCCGCGGAGTTCTTGCTGGTGGAAGGAATGGATTCTCGGTATGGCGCACGCCACCTGAAGCGGGCAATTGAGCGATTCGTGGTGACCCCGCTAGCAAACCTGGCGGCGACCAGGCAGGTGCGTCTGGGCGAGGTCGCGGTGATTGACTTCGAAGGGGAGGAAAGAGAGTTGGTCTTCTATCGAGATGACTCGGAGGCTGCCCAGGCCGTCGCCGCCGCGGGTCTGGCACGCGCTCTTCCGGCAAGCTTAAAGCATAATCAGCGCGCCGCCTGACCGGCAGTGGAGGGATAAAGTCGTGATACGAATCAGCGAAATTCGCAAATGCTCAGGGCGGCGTCTGTTGGTCGAAGGCACAATCGCAGGCGACTGGGTTGAGGTGTTGGAGAAAAGCTGGCTGGAGGCGCAGGCGTCGCACAACGGCGAACCGATGCGCATAGACCTGTCAGGGGTCACCTGGATCGACGATAAGGGCCGCGAACTGCTCAAGCGCATCCTCCAGGACGGCGCAGAGCTGCGGGCCACAGGAATAATGACCAGGTCGGTCATTGAAGAGATTATTGAAGAGAATGGTGGAGGGGACGCTACCCCACCTTCGCCGAAGCCTACAAGGTTGCCGGGCTGAACGAGCTGAACAAATTCTGAAGAGCGCCCACCGCGCCAGAACCACTGGGCCGTTCACGTCAAACGCAAACATAACTCTGGCCGCGCACAGAGCGTGGGCCGCGGAGATTAGACTATGTGTATCCACAGATGCCGCTTTGTCATTCTGATCTTGACGATTTGCTTGCTCGGCTCAGCGCTTGAGGCGCGGGCGCAGTCGCCAGCCACGCGCGACGCCGAAGAGCTGACGCTTGAGCAAGCTATAGCGATTGCGTTGCGTGACAACCGTCAAGTCAAGAACGCACAACTAGCAATCAGCAAAGCCGGAGATGAACTGGCCGCGACGCGCACCCTCCGGCTGCCTTCAATGAATCTGTACGCGCTCGCGTCGCAGCAGCTGGTGAAGCAAGATGCCAACGTCGATAATTCTTCATCAAGCATCATTACTGGCGTCGCGCCATTCTTCTCCATCGGCATCCCGCGCAAACCGACGTCGATCTTCGCCGGCCAGATTCTTCAGCCGTTGTCGCAGCAACACCGGATCGGCCTGACGATCGAGCAAGCCGGGTTAGCACGCGACGTGGAGAGCGAGAAACTGCGCCAGATCAAGCAATCCACGGTCAATCAGCTCAAGCAGAACTACTACGGCATTCTGCAGACCCAGAGCGCCCTCGATAGCCTTCTGGAAGCCATCCGGTACTACCGCGAGCTGGACCGTGTGATGGGCGATAACGTCGCCCAACAGGTCTCTTTGAAAGCCGACAGCCTGGAAGTCAAAACGCGGCTGGCGAAGGCCGAGTACGAAGCCCTGAACCTGACGAATCAACTGGCCACTGCCAAAGAGCAGCTCAACAACCAATTGGGACGCGACGTACGCACCGAGTTCAGGGTGTCCGCAGTTCCCGATGTCAATGGCTTTGACGCCGACCTCGCCCTCGCGCGATGCCGCGCGCTCGAGCAGCGGCCCGAAGTGCGGGAGGCGCGACTGAAGGTCAAGCAGGCCGAAGTAGACCGGCGCATTAAGAAGTCCGAATACATCCCCGACGTGAGCCTCGGCTTCACCTACATGACCTTCCGGAATTTCGACCAGGTGGTCCCAAAGAACTCTGCCAGTATAGGTGTGGTGATGAAGTGGGAGGTCTTTGACTGGGGGAGAAAGAAAAATCAGCTGGCCGAAAAAGACCAGACCATCGAGCAGGCACGAAACGCTTTGTACGAAGCCGAGAGCCTCGTCCTCATTGAGGTCGGCGACAAATTCCGCAAGCTCCAGCAGACCCGCCAGGCTCTTGTCGTCGCGCAACTTAATCAGGAAACGGGGCGGGAAAACATACGCGTTTCAACCAACAAATACAAGGTGAAGGCGGCGCTAGTTTCCGACGTGTTGCAAACGCAGGCCACGCTGGCCGATGCAGACTATCAATATCAACGGGCGTTGCTGGCTTATTGGACGGCCAGAGCCGATTACGAAAAGGCAATCGGAGCAGAAAAATGAAAACGAAACGATTGAAAGTAGTTGTAGTGAGCACAGTACTCTTGTTAATGGCTGCGGTATCAGTGGCCGTGTTGAAGCCGCAAGCCAAGCAGGCAGAAAAACCGCCGGTGCCGGTGAAAGTCGCGGCCGTCGAGGTGAACGCAGCGACCGGCAGTGGCGAGCGGTATTCGGCGACGATCATCCCACGCACTGAGGTGGAATTGGCTTTTAAGGTGGGCGGCTATGTTGTCGCGCTTCAACAGGTGCGTGGCGTTGATGGAAAGATGCGCGACCTCCAAGAAGGAGACCGCATCAGCATCGGAGCGGTGCTGGCGCGCGTTCGCCAGAGCGATTATCAGGTCAAAGTCACAGAGGCACAATCTCAGGCCGGCGAAGCCAGATCGGGTGTTGACGTCAGCAAAGCACAATATCAGGAAGCACTCTCCGGCATCGCATCGAGCAAAGCCCAACTCAGTGAGGCTGAGGCGGCTTATGAAAAAGCAAAACTAGATTTTGACCGCGCGCAAAACCTGTTCGCCAGCCAGAGCATGACCAAGGCCAATTACGACGCGGCAAAGGCACAGCTCGATATGACCACAGCCGAGGTCGAGGCCGCACGCTCACAGGTGCGGATGATCGAGGCCAAAGCCGATTCCGCAAAATCGCAGATCGACGTCATTGAAGCGAAGTCAAGAGGCGCGCAGGCGTTCGTGCAGGAGACAACGATTCCTCTCGAGGACACCGCGCTCAGGGCGCCGCTCAATGGAGTCGTGCTGAAAAAATCGGTCGAGAGAGGAACGTTGGTCTCGCCCGGTACAACAGGATTCGCCGTCGCCGATACGTCGTCGGTCAAAGCGGTCTTCGGCGTCGCGGACGTCGCCATGCCGGAAATGAACCTGGGAAGGGCGCTGAGCGTCGAGACCGAATCCATGCCCGGCAAGGAATTTCGCGGACAGATCACCTCCGTCTTTCCCGCCGCCGACCCCAAAAGCCGAGTCTTCAATGTCGAGGTGACGATCCCGAATCCGAGCTTTCTGCTGCGACCGAACATGATTGTCTCCCTCAGCGTGGGAACTCGGCAGGCTGTGTCAGCACAGCCGGTCGCGCCGTTGAACGCGGTGATGAAAGCGAAGAGCAATCCGGGTGGCTATGCCGTCTTCGTGGTGGTAGAGGAAGGCGGGCGGCCGATCGCACGGCTTCGCGACGTGAAGCTGGGCGAAGCGTACGGCAACACTGTGGCCGTGATTGAAGGACTGAAGCAAGGCGATCGCGTGATCACGACGGGCAACGCCATGGTGATAGATGGCGATAAGGTAAAGGTGATTCCATGAAGAAGAAATTTCAAGCCTTATTGCGGGTGCGCGTCACGTTTTCGCGCTATGGCACAGAAGCGTTAGGTTGTAAGCTTTAGAAAGGAGGTTTCAGGAGCGGGGCAGGACCGAGCAGGACCCTGGGACGTTAAGATTGTCCTTAGGGGGTGGCAATGCGAAACGAC
>DATMCM010000580.1:0-6368 GCA_035558335.1 Blastocatellia bacterium
CAGGTTTGGATGGTTGAGCGCGGAGGCGGCGCGAGCTTCCTGTTGAAATCGGCGAACGCGGTCTTCGTCTTTGGTGTACTCGGCGGACAAGAACTTGAGAGCGATCTTCCGGCCCAGCCGAGTGTCGCGCGCGAGGTAGACTTCGCCCATGCCGCCCGCGCCCAGCGAGTCGAGAACTTTGTACGGTCCGATGTTGGTTCCGGGTTCTACAGGCAAGGTTCGGGGACCTCCACTAAAGTCGCTGAACTGGCGATCGAGAACCGGCTTACTAAGGGCGCCCTCAACAGCTAAAATCTTCGCGCAGAGCTTATCACCGGCAGATGCTGTTTTCAAACTTACCGTCGAAACCAGCAGGGGCAGGTGTGATCAACATGAGTCAAGGACATTCCGGCCGCCTTCTTTGCGTTAGCGATGCATTAGCGTGTTGAAGTCGCGGTTTCCCGTCTTGCCACAAACACCAATTCAACCAAGCTGGCTCAAAGCCAAGCTTTGTGGTTCTTCGGGTCTTGGGGCCTTTGTGGCGAGCTCTTCCTCGACTCGCCACTGCACCGCTACCTTCCTTACGAGTGCACGTCACGTTTTCGCGCCAGCAAACGGCTGGCCTATTTGCCTGACGGAAATTCCGATGAATCGGGCTCGTCGCTTCCGCGAAATCCTGATGCCCACCTCTTCCCTACCACTCGTTGACACTCACTTAGACGGTCAACTATCATCACGCTTGGTTTCCGTTTGTGCCTCATCTTCTTTCGAGGCACTTTGCTTTGAGGAGATGTTGATGAGCACGACCGACATAGCGAACCAACTGCAGGAGGCCGAGCGCGAGTGGGAAGAGCGCACGCTCGAACCCACCATCAAAGGGATGCCGGAGAGCAAGGATAAGTTCACGACGGTTTCGCTCGCGCCGGTAGATCGGCTCTACACGCCAAACAGCAGTCCCGATTTCGACTACGAACGCGACCTCGGATTTCCGGGTGAGCCGCCTTACACGCGCGGCATCCATGCAACCGGCTACCGCGGAAAACTTTGGACGATGCGTCAGTTCGCGGGCTTCGGTTCGGCGTTCGACACAAACCAGCGCTTCAAGTACCTGCTCGAACACGGTCAGACCGGTTTGTCGGTCGCGTTCGACCTTCCGACCCTGATGGGTTACGACTCGGACCAACCGTTCAGCGAAGGCGAGGTCGGCAAATGCGGTGTCGCCATATCGAGCCTCGCCGATATGGAAGTGCTGTTCGAGGGAATTCCCATCGAGCAGGTGACCACTTCGATGACCATCAACGCGCCGGCTTCGATGATCTTCGCGATGTTCCTTGCGGCTGCCGAAAAGCAAGGCGCCAATTGGAAGAAGGTCGGAGGCACGCTTCAAAACGACATTCTCAAGGAGTATATCGCACAGAAAGAATGGATTTATCCGCCGCGGCCATCCATGCAGTTGATCACCGACACCATCGAGTTCTGCACCAGGGAAGTCCCTCGATTTAATCCCATCTCGATCTCGGGTTATCACATTCGCGAAGCCGGCTCGACCGCGCTCCAGGAGCTGGCATTCACGCTGCGCGACGGGATCGAGTACGTGCAGTACGCGATCGACGCAGGAATGGACGTAGACGACTTCGTCCCCCGCTTGAGTTTCTTCTTCAACGCACACAACGACTTCTTCGAAGAGATAGCCAAGTACCGGGCCGCTCGTCGAATCTGGCACCGAGTGATGACCGAGCGTTTTTGCGCGAAGAACCCCAAGTCCTGGATGCTGCGGTTCCACACCCAAACTGCGGGTGTTTCGCTGACCGCACAGCAGCCGCTGAACAACATCGTTCGGGTCGCGATTCAGGCACTGGCTGGCGTGATGGGCGGCACTCAATCGCTGCACACCGACGCTTATGATGAAGCGCTGGCGTTGCCCTCGGATGAGGCGGCGTTGATCGCGCTTCGAACTCAGCAGATCATCGCTCATGAGTCGGGAGTCGTGAACACGGTGGACCCGCTGGGCGGTTCGTACTTCGTCGAAAAGCTTACTCGCGAGATGGAAGAAGGCGCGTTTGACTACTTCCGCAAGATCGACGGTCTGGGCGGCATGGTCGAAGCAATAGACGCCGGCTATCCTCAGCGGGAAATTCAGGATTCGTCGTATGAGTACCAGAAGGCAGTCGAGTCCGGCGACAAAATAATAGTCGGCGTGAACGACTACGTGATGAAGGACGAGCAATCCGCAACCAACCTTCTTCAGATAGACGAGTCGGTGGCCGAGCTTCAAGCGGAGCGATTGAAAAAGCTGCGAGCCGAGCGCGACAACGCTAAGGTCGAGAACGCGCTGAAGCGACTGGCCGACGGCGCACGCGGACGTGAAAACACGATGCCGCTGCTGCTGGATTGCGTGCGAGCTTATGCGACGCTTGGAGAGATGTGCGACGCGCTCAAGCCGGTGTTCGGGATTTATCAGGAACCGGCGTTTTGAGGCGTGCTTCAGGGTTCGCCGCGGAATTACGCGGATGACGCGGATACGCGTCGGTCGGCACTCTACTTGGTCCCATGCACATAGAAATGACTGACGAACGGATTAGAGTATTGCTTGCCAAGCCGGGCCTCGATGGGCACGACCGTGGCGTCAAAGTCATCGCACGCGCGTTGCGCGATGCCGGCATGGAAGTCATCTACACCGGGCTTCGCCAGACCCCCGAGATGGTGGTGAGCGCCGCCCTCCAGGAAGACGTCGACGTGATCGGCTTGTCGATCCTGTCGGGCGCTCATATGACGCTCTTCCCGAGAGTGGTTGAACTGGCGCGCGAAGCCGGCCTCGACGATGTGATCGTCTTCGGCGGCGGAATCATTCCCGATGAAGACGTGCCTCGTCTAAAAGCACTTGGGGTGAGCGCGGTGTTCACGCCCGGCGCGAGAATGGACGAGATAATCGAATTCATACGCAATAACTCGCGCAGGGCGACTCAGCCTGCATAAGCAACTCCTACCACCTTAGATACCGGCCTCGCGTTCCTCTCTAACTGGACTAAAAGCAGTGCTCGCGCGGGCAAACCCCCGCTGATTGCCTCAGAACGCGCCTCAAAAGCATGCTGAGCGCTGCAACTCGGAATTAGAGCTACGATCTAACGGGGCGCGACGCCAGTCGATTTGTTCATAATGAACGACAGGCGGCCGGGACGCCCGCGCTCCCAGGTTGTCATATACTCTGTTTGCCGGAACGACTAATAGCTGGACAAGGAAAGTGACGGGCCGTTTTGCGAGTGGACGGGGCTGAACTTCGAAACGAACTGGAGAAGCACCACCGTGAAAGCTACGGCTGGGCGCTGGCGTGCTGTCGGCGGAACCCGAGCGATGCTGAGAACATCTTGCAGACGGCTTATCTCAAGGTCCTCGACGGCAAGGCGCGATTCGATGGAAGGTCCGCCTTCAAGACTTGGTTTTTCTCGGTCATACGCGTGACCGCGATTGACCATCGCCGCCGCGAGATGCTTGGGAGATTGCGGTTGTTTAAGCATGAAGCCAGCTCGGCCGGCGCGACCGGCGAATTTGATGAAGCGGTATTCAGGTCCGAAGTTCAATCAAGTTTTCGGCAGGCGATTGTTGAGCTGCCGCGCCGTCAGCAAGAGGTCCTGCAACTGGTCTTTTATCACGATCTCACCCTGGCGGAAGCTGCGGGGGTCATGGGAATCGGAGTGGGCTCCGCGCGGACGCACTACGAGCGCGGCAAGAAACGGCTTCGGCGGTTGATGGCGAAACTGGGAATCTACGATGAATCAGAATTGGCAAGACAAAGAAATCAGGCAGTTGTACCGTGAGCAGCGACAGGCGGATGAAAGCATCGCTCCTCATTTCGCAGCCACGTTGGAAGCTGCGTTGTCGAAAAAAAGGGCGGATCGTTTTGGCCGGCCGATGTTGCGGCTTGCGGTTGCATTCGCTGCGCTGGTAGCAGTAGCCAGCTTCGTGTTCCTCTTGCTCGGTCGATCTTCACCCGAGCAGCCTCCGATCGTGAGTGTGGGGCCCGGCGAATCGGGTGACAAACCAGCTATCACGTCGAGCGAACCTAGCTCGGTACCGACTTCTCCGGCGCCTAAGCCTGCTCGTCGTGTTCGTACGCGTCGACAGTCTCCTGAGCGGGCCGCCGCTCTCCTGTCTCCCCTCATCTCTCAGTGGCAGTCGCCAACGGGTTTTCTGTTGAAGACGCCGGGCGACGAGCTGCTGCGAACCGTTCCACGAATCGGCGAGTCGGCAGTCGAAATCAAAATGAATCTTTCATCTACAAAAAACTGAACCGGAGGCATTATGAAACTGAAACCGTTGTTGCTCTGCGCAGTCTTCGTCTCAACCTCCCTGGCAGCCCTCGCGCAGCAGCAACCAATGAGCGACCCGATTGGCGATAGCTTCTTCCCGCCGGAGCTTGTGATGCAGCATCAACAGGCCATCGGTTTGACCGACGAGCAGAAAGAATTCTTCAAGTCCGAATTCCGGAAGGCGCAGACCCGCTTCACCGAAATGCAATGGCAAATGCAAGATGAAGCGGAAAAGATGGCGGCTCTGGTTAAGCAAGACCCAGTAAGCGAGCAGCAGGTACTTTCGCAGCTCGACAAGGTGTTGGGCGTGGAACGCGAGATCAAGCGGCTGCAGCTCTCGCTTGTAATTCAGATAAGAAACAAGCTAACGCCCGAGCAACGCGCGCGGCTCATGGAGATCAAGAGCAAAGCCAGTCCAAGGTAGGCCAGCGGATGCTAAAGTAGTGCAGCGGATACTGATGACATTGCCTGACTCGTTCTTTTGAACTGGTTTGCACCAGGTTTTCAAAGAAAGAAACCCCGTGCGGCTTGTAATTCCCTCCAGCCGCGTTTACGCGGCTTTCCCTCCGGCAAAATAGGCCAGCCGTTTACGGCTGGTGAAGAGCCGAGCAGGTTCTCCCCAGCCCGTTTTAGCGGGCTTTATCGGCCAATGCTCCCAACACTTCCCATGCCGCCCTGTGGCTTAAGCCTGCGTCGCGAAGCGGAGTTCAGACGCGCCGCCACCAGCGCTGAAGCGCTGGCCTATCCGCCCTTCGAGCAAGCCCGATGAAATCGGGCTTGCTGGTCCTCAAACGTCACATCGCGGAAACAGCGCTATCCATTATGTTGCGCTCCGCTCTCAACCAACCGACCAATTTGAATAATTGAGATACAGCCTCTCCTCTTCTTGCATCGCTGTTAGGGACTTCGCAATTCCCTTGCGTCGGCGTCGCCTGTGGGATAGAAAGACCGTGACTCAATCAACAAATACAAATGCGTTCACTTGCCGTTCCACTTCGGAAAGGTGTCAGTGGGAACGCGCGGACTCGACAGTCGTCGCTACCTTTTCACCAAGGAGCTTACCCATGCGAAGGAAGATTCTCTGGACACTGATACTTGCCGGAGTGATATTCGGCGTTGCAATTCCGGTCGCTTCTCATCGAAGCGCAATCGCCCAGGCGCGGCGCGATCTAGACCCCGAACAGATCGCCAAGCGAAACTCGATCGAGAAGGAGTTGCAGTCGATCGCGATCATCGAACGCAAGCTTATGGTGCCGATGCGCGACGGCAAACGCATGGCGACCGACGTCTATCGCCCAAAAGACTCCTCAAAGAAGTACCCCACGATCTTTGTTCGCACTCCGTACAACTTCAACTTCTGGGACGTGCGTAACGGCGTGCCGCGCGATTTGACTAATGAGCTCGAAGCGGTGAAGCGCGGATACGCCTTCGTCGAGATGAACGAGCGCGGTCACTTCTTCTCCGAGGGGAACTACGACATCCTCGGCCCGCCGATCAGTGACGGCGATGACGCGCTATCGTGGATGAGCAAACAGCCCTGGTCGAACGGCAAGGTCGGCACGATCGGATGCTCCTCGACCGCCGAATGGCAGTTGGCTGTCGCGGCTCAGGGCAATCCGGCTTATGCGGCGATGATTCCACAAGGCTTCGGCGCGGGCGTCGGGCGGGTGGGTCCTTACTGGGAGCAGGGCAACTGGTACCGAGGCGGAGCGGTTCAAATGTTGTTCATCGCGTGGATCTACGGAGAGCAGAACCAGGTGCGGCCCATGTTTCCACCGAACACTTCTCAAGAAGATTTGATCCGCGCGTCGAAGTCGTTCGATCTGGCTCAACAGCTTCCACCCGTCGATTGGTCTAAGGCGCTGCGGTACCTCCCGGTCAAGGACATCATAAAGGCGGTCGATGGTCCGCACGGCATCTTCGCCGACCACATGCCCGTCGACACCGGCGGCGCGATGATCGAGCGGGCGCCCAACGATCCCGCCTGGAACAAGGGAGGCTTGTGGCACGACAACATGACTATCAACGTGCCGGGGTTCTGGTTCATGTCGTGGTATGACGTGTCCGTCGGTCCCAACCTCG
>DATMCM010000581.1:0-2451 GCA_035558335.1 Blastocatellia bacterium
GGGCCGCGGTGTCATGACGGTCGGGAGCGAGCAACATGAAGTCGGCCCCGGAGATGCCATCTACATACCCCGAGAGCATCAACACACGCTGGCGAACACCGGCAGCGAACCCGTGAGGCTGCTCGTCGTTTGCGGACCGGCGTTTTTTTACGAAGACGAGATCAAGGATGCCAGGGAACAGACCTCGCTAGATCCGATGCTGGAATCCGCGGGCAGCCAGTCTGGTTAGGTTGCCCTCTGTCTCGAGTAGCATCCCCCCACCACTCACCGCCTCGCCGATTGCCGTGATCCGCGTCTGAAGGTCGCTCGCCAACTCCTCGAGCGCAGCTTTCAGCTCTGGCTGAGCAGTGAACAGCAACTCGTACTCTTCTCCGCCATGAAGCGCGAGTTCCAGAGCATCAAACTCTGATGAACCGGCAGAAAGTGACTCAACGCACCTTGCGATCGGAATCGCGCTGGCATGAATGATTGCTCCGACTCCGCTCTCGTCGAGAACGTGCGAAAGGTCCGTGCTCAACCCGTCGCTGATGTCGATCATCGCGCTTGCAAGCGCTCGCTCGCCCAACACGCGCCCAAGTTGAAGCCGAGGCGCTGGCGCAAGGTGTTTTCTCAATGCTTCCCGATGCATCTGCGGCTCTGCCCCTTCGCCGCTTGCACTCGGCTCGGCTAGTGTGACTCCGCGTTCGAGCAGCATCAAACCCAGCGCTGACGCTCCCAACTCTCCGGTCACGTAGATTACGTCGCCGGCCTGCGCGCCGCTTCGAGTAATTGCTCGGCCGCGTTCGCACTCGCCGATGGCGCTGGTATCGATAAAGACCAAATCACTCGAAGCTGACGTGTCGCCGCCGATGATCGACACACCGCACGAATCTGCGAGCTCGAAGATGCCCTCGAACAGATTGTCTATAAACTCGGAGGAACAACCGCGCGGGAGAGCTGCGCTGACCATCGCGAACTTGGCGACGGCACCCATCGCCGCAACGTCGCTCAACGTCGCCGCGAGCGCTTTGCGGCCGATGAGCTTCGGCGACGCCCACTCCCGGCGAAAGTGCACGCCTTCAACCATCAAGTCGCAGCATGCGATCAGGTCCTTGCTGCCGCTGGTCCTGACAACCGCTGCATCGTCGCCGACGCCGACGACTACGCTATCCGTCTTGCGCGCCCGCAGTCTTATCCTGGAAATGATTTCAGATTCGCTTGGCATAACAGGTCGCGCGAATGGTAACAGCTTGAGCGAACGCGCAACAAAGCTCATTCGGCGCGTGTAACAATTGTATAGGCAACCACCAGCCGCCGTTGTAAAATCAGCCTGCCCTCCGTTCCAACACCCCCGGAGACAAGGCTGAATGGGATTCAGAAACGACGAGCGCGGCGGGACATTGACCCACACCGGTTCAACGCAAGCCAACGAACTGGACTTGTATAGCGATCTTGCGGCCTTTACTGCGCTCTCACCGGAGGACCAAAGCAAGGATTCGGAGTGCATTAAGGGAGAGAACGATCAGGCTGTCGTCACGGGTGAAGTACCCGCTCGCGCCCACCTCGACTTATTCGAGAGAAGCGATTTGCCCCCGACAGGCAAACCCGAGTTCAATCAGACTTCCGAGCCTGAATTCAGTCTGATTGATGAAGCGCTTTTCGCCCCGCGCGATCAATCTCTCGAACAGGCGCCGGTGGAATCCGACTTCGCTTTTGTAACGGAAGCCCCAAACGAAAACTCGCAGCCGAGAAAAAAAGGGGGTCATATGACGTCAGAACTGAACGAAGCGCTCAGTCGAACAAGCCCGCTTGAAGAGACTTGTCCCGTTTCGGTGCTTCCCTCCAAAAATAGTCAAAAGTGCGAAACCTGCGGGACCGCCTCGAGCATAGAAGAATTGTTCTGCCCATCGTGCGGCCAGCTCTTAGGCAACATGGATTTGTGAAGCTTCATTCACCGGTTATCTCACGCCTTTCATCCTCGTCAATCACGCCCTTCCTAATCAAGAGTCTCAGAAGCCGAGCGAATGGCGTCCCGACCCCAACGGTCTTCAAAACAGACGCGTCCTCACGATCTTGAGGATCAAGTTTGTTAGCATCCGGCGTTTCCTGCGCGTTTTGCTGGGAGAAAGTGTCGATGCCCTCGCGAACTCGATCAAGCCGCAGACCGCGCTCGTACAGGATTTGAGCCGCCGCCGATTTCTCTTCTCGCAAAATGCCCAGCAGCAGGTGCTCGGTTCCGATATGTCGATGGCCGAGGCGCTCGCTCTCGTCCGCGGCAAGGCTCAGCACGCGCTTCGCGCTCGACGAGAGCGGCAGATCGACGGAGGCCGACACCTTCTCTTCAGGAGGCGTTCGCGCTTCGATCTCTCCCCGGATTGATTGCAAAGCCTGAATGGGACTGTGAAAGAAACGTTCCGTCAGTCGCTTATCTTCGCGGAGCAGTCCAAGAAGGATATGCTCGGATTCGATCGC
>DATMCM010000582.1:0-2438 GCA_035558335.1 Blastocatellia bacterium
TCGGTCAGATTTGACTGCATCCAGATGATCTGTAATCCCCGCGGCTCGCAACCGCAAGGCCGGCCAGCTTCACGTTGAAGGCTGGCTTCTATGCCTCAGGTTTTTCAGTCGTTCCCACCCGGACACGAGCGCAATCGCCGCAGCAGCGCTTACGAATGTGAATAACTCCACGACGTAGCGCGGCTCCGGGTTCTCCTTGCCCGAAAGAAACGCAATTCGCGGAAGCGTCAACAACAAGAGCATCAACAGCCACGGCCGCGAGTCAACGTGCTTCCACATTACCCACATACCAGCTACGCCCAGGGCTGTGTAAGCAAGCGTCAAAAACATAAACAGCGGGAGCCAGTACTGTTGGTGAAAGTCCCAATCGAGCTCAGACAACGGAAACAGCTCGCCTTGAAACGGGTAGTATTGCGAATGCGTGTCGAACCACAGCGACGCCGCCCTCCTCATCGGAACTATCAGGTAGTACCGCAATGGATTGCGGGCGATGCGCTCGCGGGCAAGCTCGGCAAATCCCGCGTCGATGTCCGGAGTCATCTCGACAGCAGGCTTTTCGTCTACGTTCTCTTCCGGTGAATCTTCGTCGTCGGACGACTCGTCCGATTCCTCTTCGTCGGTCGCAGCGTCTGCCTCATCCGACTCCTCTTCGTCGGTCGCAGCGTCCTCACTAGTAGCCTTTTCTGCGGCAGGATCCGCTTTGCTCTGTTGTTCGGCTGTTGGGGCCGGCGCTGGTGGCGGGTCAGGCTTCGGCTCGGTCACCGATGGCCCGTGGTTATAGCGGTCCAGCAGCGCAGCGACTCGCTCGCGTTCCTCGGGCGAATCAAAAGCGTAGTCAGGCGCGTGCTCGATCCGAAGCAGTCCGGTATCAAGAGGAAATTCCAGGGTCTGGGTGTAGCGCGCATCGTCGACCCATGTTCTTAGCCACCGAATGTAGCCCTGCGGCACGAACTCGCCCGGCATATTCGCTTGAGAAGGAGAGATCGGCTGAAACCGACTGAACACTTGAGCGTTTCTAATAGTCCACGGCGCGAGGGCTAACGCAAACCCCAACGAAAGCATCACCGCGGAAAACACTGTTGGTGCCAGGCTCGATCCAATCCCGACCGCAAACAATTTATCCCTTCCAATCTCGGCGGTTTCGCCGCGATCATCTCTGGCTTTTCGCGCGCGCATTTGCGCCAACGCTTGCCGCGCTCCGACCAGCACAAGCGTCGCCCCAACTGCCGCTACAAACATACCGCCGTCCGGTCGAACCATCGTAACCGCGCCGCCGAAGAGTCCCGCAGCCAGCCACCACCCCGCGCGTTTCCACTTGCTACTCGTCTTCATCCCCAGCATCGCCGCCAGCGCGCACGCGGTTGCGAGCAATGTCGCACTCGTTTCGGTCAGTATCGTCGCTACATAGATCGCCGGAAACGGGCAGAAAACGGCTAGAGCAAGAGCGATCAATGCTACACGACGGCGCTTATCGTGCGGCCAAGCCTGAGGACACCAAGCCCAGGCAAGCAGACCGACAAGCAAGCAAGTGATCGTATCGATCACGGCTTGAATCGCGCGCACAGCACGGTTGTTTTCAGCGCCGAACAGCGAATACACTCCGGCGAGAAACAGCGGGTAGCCTGGCACTCGGATGTAGGTCGGTGAGTATGGCTCTTCGGTCTCGATCGAATAGCTTCGATGCGCGACCACGTTGATCGCGATCCGGACGTAGAGTCTTCCGTCGTCGGGTTCGTCGTTCGGAAGCCGCAACGCGAGGAAAAGCCGAAAGCCCAACCCTGCAAGAGTGAGCATCAAGGCTATGCCGATGTATCTCTTCATAGTCGAGTTCCAGGGGCTAGCGGCATCTTACTACGGACCGCCTTATTCAGGTGTTTCGGGGCCTGCCTCCCCGGCGACTGCCGAAAGCTCATAGCGGCAATCGCCACTCCTGCTGCCGCGAGTACAAACGCGAAGAACTCGACCGTGTAGCGGCCTTCCGGATGCTCCTGTGCTGCGAGAAAAGCCAGTCTGGGGAGAACCAACATCGCCGCAAGCAAGACCCATCGCCGAGTCTCTCTTGTGTTAATCATCACCCAGAGTCCGGTCAGACCCAGCGCGGTGTAGATCATCGTGATGCCCACAAACAAGGGAAGCCAGTATTGCTGATGCTTGTCTCGGTCGAGCGCCCACCACGGAAACAGTTCGCCTTGAAACGGATAGAACTGCGAGTGGGTGTCAAACCACAACGAGACGCCTCGCTTGAACGGAAGATTAAAGTAGTAACGAACCGGATTGCGCTCGATCCGCGCCCGGGCGATCTCCGCAAACTCATCGTCAAGCGCGGGCGTCATCGTTGGAAGCAGCGGCTCGTCGTCCTGATCTGCATCATCGGCGGAAAGATCGCTCTCGCGAATCGGATTATTGTATCGCTCGATTAATCCTGCGACTCGCGCTCT
>DATMCM010000583.1:0-3531 GCA_035558335.1 Blastocatellia bacterium
CCTGTTCGAGTTGCAAGATCAGCAGGTCCGTTTCCAACATATCCCGATAATCTCTGGAGCCGACTAGTCTGTCAATTCTTACGCTTACGCCCGGATAACACAATTCACAGAGGCTCGGCGCTTTTCAGTCGACTGTTGGAATGGCTATCGGATGAGGACGCCCAAAGATGCGAGTTGATAGAGGATGGTTGGGGCGTCGAGGTAAGACTCGTTAGAACAAACCCCGGCAGCGTCACGATCTGGCTGTGCTATTTGGCTGCGTCATCCTGGCTGGCGCCGCTGCCATTTGAGGCGTGACCCGCGGGCTGGTTGCCCGAATTGAGCATAACGGCAAGCGTCTCAGGCATTGATCGGCTGCCATCGCCAACGAGGTCGTCTGCAAGTTCCGTCTGTGGCTCGCTGGCAACTGCCGGCGATAACGCCGCGGGTAGCGTGATTGTGAACGTGGTCCCGCTGCCAGGCGTGCTCTGAGCTTCAATACGTCCTCCGTGCCGTTCGATCGTGCCGTAGCTCACGGCGAGCCCAAGACCCATCCCCGTCGCGCCCTTGGTCGTGAAGAACGGCTCGAAGATCTTCTCGCAGACCTCGCGGCTCATCCCGATGCCGCTGTCGGTAAAACTAATGACTGCCGAGTTGCCCTTCGCTTCAGTAGCGATTTGCAATCGCCCTCCCTGAGGCATCGCGTCCAGGGCGTTAAGAATAATATTAACGAATACTTCGCGAAGCTCTGATGCCGAGCCGTTCACAACCGGCAGTGGCTTAAGATCGGCTTCGACGAGATATCGGAGACCTCGCGCGCGAGCTTCGTCGTACCATTTGGCCTGAGTGAGCGCGGCCGAATCCTGCAGGATGGAATTGATGTCGACTTCCTCGCTCACCGATTCATTCTGCTGAAGTCCGAAGCCTTGAATGCGCTTTACTGTTTGAGCGCCGTCGAGCGCGGCGCGCTCGATTATTTCCATTCGCTGCAGCAAACCCTCTTCGCTGCAGTCGCGTTTCATCAACTGAGCATGGCCGAGTATGGCTGCGAGAATATTGTTGAAGTTGTGAGCCACACCCGAGGCCAACTGCCCGAGCGCTCGGAGTTTTTCGGCTTGAGCCGCGCGCTCGCTCGCGAGACGCTCCTCGGTTATGTCTCGAGCGATCGTCAGAACGCTGGTCACTCCGCCTTCGTCGTAAATCGGGGTATAAGTAACCAACAGCAGCCGCGTCTCGCCGGTCTTCTTCAGCCCGTGCATTTCGAAACTCTGCGGCTCGCCTTCAAGCGCGCGCGTAAAACGCTCGACCGCCAGTTTCTTGTCTTCGTGCGGCACCAACTGGCTATAGTCGCCCGAGCCGAGCTCGACGCGCGAAAAGCCAGTTTGAGTGACCAGTTGTTCGTTAAACCAGATGAGCCGGCCATCGGGCGAGAAAGCGAAGATCGCGTCATTGGCGTGCTCAATCAGCTTGACCAGAAAAGTGCGTTGTTCGCGTGCAACCGCTTCGGCCGCGCGCAACTCCGACAGATCCCGGACGATGCACACCGCGCCGAGCGGGCCGTCGGGTCGGGTGGTCGGATCTGGATCCATGAACTCGCCGAGACTGTGGCGGCTTGTGAGAGCTGAGATCGTCACCAGCACCGGCCGCCTCAGCCGTTCGGGCATGAGCTCGAACGTGGCGGGCCTCCCGGTCTTCAGGACTTGCGCTACGCGGCAGGTCTCGCCCTCGATGCCTTGCATCAGCGTGCAACACTGGCGGCCAATCAAGTCACGAATCTCAGCGCCCTCGAATGCCGCGCCCGCCAGATTGGCTCGTTTGAGCTTTCCTTCACGATCAAAGATCAGGATGCCGTCGGAGAGCGCGTCGAACGTCGCCTCCCATTCAAACTTGCCGTGCGAGACTTGCTTGAACAGCTCCGAGCGCTGAAGCGCAGTCGAGACCTGATTGGCGACTGCGCGCACGAGTTCCACGTCTTCGGCGGTCCAGCACCGGGGCGCAGACTTCATGGTCGCCGTGATCACCAGCATCGCCTTTCCGGTGTATGCAATCTGCGCAGCCAAAAAGGAACGAGTGCCGGTGGGGCGAATCAGGTCCAGGAGCTCGGGGCTAATTCGAGGATCGTTCTCGACGTCGTTACAGAGAAGTAGATCGTTCTGCACCAGCGAGGCGAACTTCACGAAGTCCTCAGTGCGAAGCGTTGCGTTGGGCCTCGAAACTTCGCCATTGCTGTACTCGCAGTCGTTGGTCCAATGTGCGCCCCGGTCGTCGAGTCTGCTGATCATGATTCGATCGGCTCCGAGATGTTCACCGAGCTCGCGAGCCACGATGGGAAATATCTGGTCGAGCTGGTTTGACTCGTTGATACGCTGTATCACGTGGCTGATGAGCGCTTCCCGCTCGGCTGCCTGCTTTGTTTCCTCGAAGAGATAGCTATGACTGATGGCAACTTCGACCTGGCCGGTAACCATTTCAATCAGTGCTACATCACTGGCGCTCCACTTGCGCGAGCGACTGGTCTGACCGACGGACAGCGCGCCCCAGAATCGACCATTGATAAAGATCGGACAGACGATTTGAGATAGATTGACCGGTTTGACCTTCCAGACCTTCACCGTGGCCGCCACATCCGGATGGGCCCCGATGAACGCCGGAACATCATTGATCACAAGCGTGCGATGAGTCTCCATCAGATGAGTCGTGATGTAGTCATTCATTTCGGTGGAGAAATGTCTCACCGAAAGGGAAGGATCGCTCAGGTATTCGGCGACTACGACGAACTCGTCGCCGACGAGTTTGCGAAAGTATGTTCGATCGGCTCCAAGCGAGCGGCCGAGTTCCTCGACTGCGACTTGAAGCGTTTCGTTCAAATCCAGCGAGCGCCGTATTGACGCGATGATTTGATTGACGAGCGCTGCCTGAAGCGCGGACTCACCGGCTTCGCGATAAAGCTCAGCCTGGCGAATCGCCACGGCCGCCTGTTCGGCGACAGAGTGCACGACGTCGATCTCCCACTGGGTCCACGAGCGCTTTTGATCGCACCGATGAAGGCTGAGAAACCCGATGGGCTGTGCTCCAAGCCTGATCGTTGCCGACAGCACCGACTTGACCCCGGAAGCTTCGAGGTCTTCTTTGAACGCCTCGAATAGCGGGTGTCCATCGGTGTCATCGATTGCAAGCGGGCGCTCGGAGGCGAGGACGGCATGTACATGAGGATGACCGGCACCGGGCGCAGTTCGGTTGGGAGGCCGGGTGGAGCAACAGTCGGCAACATATTCGTGAGTTATCGTTATCGTCTCGGGTAGAGGGCTCGGCAACAGGGCAATGCGGCAGCGGCAGACGGAGAGCGCTTTGCCGAGCTCGTGGACTATCGCTGTGAGTACGGTATCCGAGTCGAGTGAGCTGTGAATCGCCGATGTGAGCTTTGTCGTCAGCGCATCGCGGCGAGCGGCGTCGCGCGCTTGCCGGTACAGGTCGGTGCGGGATAGTACCCTTTGGATCAGCGAAAGTTTCATTGGCGAACTTGGAGCCTGGCTTGGAGACCGCCGCACGTTG
>DATMCM010000584.1:0-6373 GCA_035558335.1 Blastocatellia bacterium
ACGCGTGCTTGCAATTGATCCGCACGCCGGCGAGTTTTTCGATACCCTCGCGCATTTCGCGGTGAACAATCGGCGCTATGCCGATGCGGTCGATTTCGGAAATCGCGCCGTGGCTCTGTCGCCGCGCCTGTGGAGCGCGCGAACTCAACTGGGGATTCAGCTGCTGCGCGTCGGTCGAATAACCGAAGGCCGGGCCGAGCTCGAGCGAGCGTTTGCCGGGGACCCTTACAACTTATGGGCAAAGAACACGCTCGATCTGCTCGACTCGATGAAAGACTTCGTTGAGACCGTGCGAGGGCCGTTCCTGGTCAAGTCGGCGCCTGCCGAAAGCGACGCGTTTGCGGTGTACGCGGCCGACCTTTTGGAAGAGGCGAATAAGAAACTCACTGCAAAGTATCGCTTCACGCCGCGCGCGCCGATTCAGGTAGAGGTGTTTCCGAATCACGAAGACTTCGCGGTGCGCTCGCTTGGGTTGCCGGGGCTTGGCGCGCTTGGTGTTTGCTTCGGGCAGGTGATCGCGATGGACAGCCCTTCGGCGCGCGACAAGGGCGAGTTCAACTGGGGAAGCACGCTCTGGCACGAGTTCACTCACGTAATCACGCTCCAGATTACCGATCACCGGATCCCGCGGTGGTTCTCCGAAGGTCTGTCGGTGTACGAGGAGCGACGCGCGCGCAAGGGCTGGGGCGAAGACTGGTCGCTGGATAAATTGAAGGCGGTCAACGATGGCCGCTTCGTGAAGATCGACGATCTGGACGGCGCGTTCACCAGACCCAAGTCGCCGGACGGAGTCGGACTGGCATACTTTCAAGCATCTCAAGTCTGCGAGTTTGTCGAAGAAAAGTTTGGCTTCGACGCGATCCTGCGGATGCTCGCAATGTACAAAGAAGGCGCGCGAACAGCGGACGTCTTAAGAAACGCGTTGAAACTAACATCGACAGATTTCGACACGTCCTTCGCCGAGTTTGTGAAGTCGAAGACCGCCGGCTATCTGGAAGCAGTGGGCAGCGGTCTTTCGCGAAAACCCGGCGAAGCGCCCGCGCCGAAGGACGCGCTCCTCGAAATAATAAAGACGCGACCAAATGACTACTTTGCCCACTTACGCTTAGGCACAGCATATAAGAATGATGGCGACGCGGACCGAGCGATCGAACACTTGAAGCGCGCTGTCGAGCTCTTCCCGTTCTATTCGGCAAACGGGAATCCTTATGAGTTGATGGCTGACATCTACGAATCGCGCGGGCAGAAGCAGGAAGCGGCGGCGGCGCTTGAAGCGTTGACCCGGGTGAATGAAACCAATGCGGGTGCGCTTGTGAAGCTGGCCCGCTTGCGGTTGGAACTGAAAGATACGAAATCAGCTGTCGAAGCATTGAAGCAGAGCTTCTACGCGCAGCCGTTCGACGCAAGCTTGCACAAGCTCGCGGGCGATGCTTATCTTGAATTGGGAAACACCAGCGAAGCGATTCGCGAGTTTCGAGTCGAGATCGCGCTTTCGCCGGCGGATCTTGCGGAAGCTCACTTCGATCTGGCGCGCGCGCTCGAGGCAGCCGGCAACCGAACCGAGGCGCGACGCGAGGTGGTTCGGGCGCTCGAGATCGCGCCGGGGTTCGAGAAGGCTCAGGAGTTGTTGTTGAAGCTTAGAGCCAGTGTTACACGGAAACCTTGAGCATCGAACATTGAGAATTGAAAATTGAAAATCGCAAATTTCAAATTGATCGTTGTCCTGATCGTGGTCTTGCTCGCCGCCGTTATTGTCCCGGTGGGCCTTTCAGCGGCGAGCGCGGCTGATAAACCCTTTCGCTATGAAGACGAGCGGCTGGGCGAGAAGAAAGACGAGTCGGACAAATTCAAGTTCACTCGTGTGAAGCTTGGTCCGAACATGATGGGTGGCTATCTTGGTGACCGTGGCGAACCCTGGTCCCACGACTATCCAGAAGCAGGGCTTCACCTTTCCAAGATTCTTTCTGAGTTATCCAAACTTCAAGTTGTGCTCGATGAGGACGAGTACATCTTCTCTTTCGAGGATCCCAACTTGATGAAGTACCCGTTCGCTTATATGTGCGAAGTTGGCTACATGCAGCTGACTGACGGAGAGATCCATGGAATGCGGGAATACTTGCTGCGCGGCGGTTTCCTGCTCGTGGACGATTTTCGCGGCTCGCAACAGATGAGGAATTTCGAATACTACGTCAAGCAAGCGTTTCCCGAACGCGAGTATCAAATCAAACCGCTGGACATCACGCATCCGATTTTTAATTGCTTCTTCTCGATCAAGACGCTCGATGTGCGACCGCCTTACGACCGCGGTACGCCCCAGTTTCTTGGCCTTGAAGACAAGCACGGACGGCTGATGATGATCATCAACTTCACTAATGACGTGAGCGATTACTGGCAATGGTCGGGTGATCCGTTCAATCCATTGCCCGCCGAGGATACTCAGGGCGCTTACAAGTTCGGCGTCAACTATGTGTTTTATGCTCTGACGCACTGATGGGATTAACACAAAGGCACAAAGACACTAAGGCGGGAAAAGAGAACCGAGCGGCGTACAATTGATTCACAAGCGGCACCCAGCGTCCTTCCCTTTGTGTCTTTGTGCCTTAGTGTTTAGATTTTCCTCCTGGGAGAGCGAATGGCGATAGATACTCAAGAAATCGTAAGAGAAGACCAACTGCTCGAAAAGCTGATCGCGGCTCGAGATCAAATACTGAGCGAGGTTCGCAAGGTCATCATCGGCCAGGACGAAGTAGTCGATCAAGCGCTGATCTCACTCTTCGTGGGCGGTCACTCGCTGGTCACCGGAGCGCCGGGTCTTGCAAAGACGCTTCTTATTCGAACCCTCGCCAACGTGCTGGACCTTTCGTTCAAGCGGATTCAGTTCACCCCCGACTTGATGCCTTCCGACATCACCGGTACCGACATCATCGAGGAAGATCGTTCGACCGGACACCGCCGGCTGGAGTTCATCCAGGGACCGCTCTTCGCCAACATCATCCTCGCCGACGAAATCAATCGTACGCCGCCCAAGACTCAGGCGGCTCTGCTAGAGGCGATGCAGGAAGGGAACGTCACGGTTCAGGGAACTACCTACGATCTGCCGAAGCCGTTTTATGTGCTTGCGACTCAGAATCCGATCGAGATGGAAGGCACTTACCCGCTGCCCGAAGCTCAGCTCGATCGGTTTATGTTCAACATCAACATCGGCTACTTGAGCGAAAACGACGAAGTGGAGGTGGTGAGCCAGACGACTTCGGTTCAGGACATCCGCTTCGAGCGGAACGTGACCGGGACGGACATCCTTGCGTTTCAGCGGTTGATCCGTCGCGTGCCCGCCGCGGAATCGGTGACTCGTTATGCGGTCAGACTGGTTGGAGCGAGTCGCCCGGTTTCTGACGGCGCGCCCGACTATATTAAGAGGTGGGTCAACTGGGGCGGGTCGTTGAGGGCTTCACAGTTCTTGATCCTGGGCGGCAAGGCTCGCGCGGTGATGATGGGGCGCTACAACGTGTCGGTTGAAGACGTGAAGGCCCTGGCTTATCCGGTGTTGAGGCATCGGATACTTCTCAACTTCCATGCTGAGTCTGAGAAGGTAAAGCCGGATGACGTGATTCGAAGGTTGATTGAGACTGTCCCAGAACCTAAGTCTGGACTCTAATAGGCTCGATCCTCCGTCGGTGGTTGATAGACCGCGGATAACTCGGCTTCGACGGATTTACGCGGATCAGATCCGTGTTAATCAGTCAAATCAGAGCCATCCGTGGTCTATTTGGCGATGATGCTTCAAAACAATACTCAACAGGTCGGCACTCGGTTTCTAGCCCCCGAAGTCCTGGCGCGAATAAGCTCGCTCGAGCTCGTCGCTCGCTCTGTCGTCGAAGGCTTTATCTCCGGGCTTCATCGCTCGCCGCATCTTGGTTTCTCAACCGACTTCGCCGAACACCGCCAGTACATGCCCGGCGATGACTTGCGACATCTCGACTGGAAGCTCCTCGCGCGAACCGACCGGCTCTACATAAAGAAGTATCAAGGCGACACCAACGCACAGATTCACTTGCTCGTAGACGCGAGCGCGTCGATGGGTTACTCGAGCGGCGAAGTCTCCAAGCTTCAATACGCGCAATATCTTGCTGCGTCGCTTGCCTTTCTCGGAGTTCGCCAGCACGACTCGGTAGGCCTCGGGGCGTTCAATGAACAGATGGTCGAGCACGTTCCGCCTAGTTCGCGATCGGGTCACCTGCGAACCGTCCTCGGAGTGCTCGAGCGACTGACTCCCGGAAGAGGAACCGCGCTCTCCGATCAGCTTCATCGAATGGCGGAGCTGTTGACTCGGCGCGGGATCATCGTGCTGATCTCGGATCTGTACGACGAGCCCAGGAGCGTGATGGAAGGTCTCGAGCATCTTCGCTTTCGAGGCAACGATGTGATCGTGTTCCAAGTCATGGACCGGCAGGAGCTTGATTTCGAGTTCGTCGAACCGGTTGTGCTGGAAGACAGCGAGACCGAAGAGCAGCTTCATGTCTTGCCGGACGTCGTGCGCGATGAGTACCTGCGCGCGATGCAAGCTCACATCGAAGCGTTGAAGGACGGCGCCGCGCGCAATCGAATCGACTACGAGTTGCTGAGGACGGACGAGCCGCTGGACGCGGCGTTGTTTTCTTATCTAGGTCGTCGCTCGCAGTTCATATAGGGGAGCGCGAATGAAGCAGCGAATGGGACTCTCAGATACTGACCCGGAGACGGAGCGCGTGCTGATTGAGCTCGTTCGCGCGACACCGGACGGGAAGAAGATACAACAGATCTTCGAGTCGATTGAGACAACCCGAGCTTTCGCAATGGTGGGACTCAGAAGTCGGTATCCGCAAGCTTCCGAAGAGGAGTTGAAGAAACGTCTCGCGGCGTTGGTGTTCGACCGCGAGACTGTGATCAAAGTTTATGGCTGGGACCCTGAAGTAGAGGGTTATTGATGGACTTCGAGAAGATGAATGTTGTTTTGAAAGCCGAGACAAGACCGGTCTGAATGAATCGTTGTTAGCGGATAGGCGGAGCTCAAGAATCTCATGGCGTTTCTGAATCCATTTTTTCTACTCGGTGCGTTGGCAGCAGGAATTCCCGTGCTGGTACACCTCGTGCGCCGGACTCGCGCGGCTAAGCTTCAATTCGCCTCGCTGATGTTCCTGCGGCGCATCGAACAGAAGACAATCCGCCAACGCAAGCTGCGCAACCTTTTGCTCCTGGCGCTGCGTTGCGCGGCGTTGGTGCTGCTGGCGCTCGCTTTCTCACGACCGTACTTCACAAGCGCCAACTCGTCGGCGGCTTCTTCCAATCACGCAAGCAGCGTCATTCTCATCGATGCGTCTTACAGCATGCGCTACGGCGAGGTGTTCAACCGAGCGCGCCAGGCCGCACAAAAAGTGATCAACGACTCGGCGTCTGACGCGGAGATTGCGCTGGTCAGCTTTGCACACGCGTACGACATACTGATGCCGCTTAAAGCCGATCGAGCTGAAGCGAACGCCCTCATCGATCAACTGCAACCGGGGCTCGGCTCAACCGACTACCTCCAGGCGCTTCAAGCCGCAGTCGCGCTACTCAAGGATGCAAACGGAAAAGAGCGGCGGATTTATTTGATTTCCGATTTTCAAGACGCCGGGTGGAATCGCTCGGCTACGCCCGTCAAGCTGCCGCCCGATATCAAGCTCATCCCGATTGATGTGTCGGAGTCGAATCCAAAGAACATCGCCGTTTTGGACGTTAAAGCCGATCCGGTTGTCTACGCTCAGAAGTACTCCGGCAAAGTGATCACGCGAGTCGGCAACCTAAGCCCAGAATCGATCGATGACGGAGCGATTGAGTTGAAGCTGAACGATCTCACTGTCGAGCGCCGTCCGTTGAAGCTCGACGCGGGCGCTTCGCAGACGCTCGAGTTCACGGGCTTCAATGTGCCGGAGGGCTCGAATCGGGCGACCATCGAGGTTACTGGAGATAGCTTCCCGCTCGACAACAAATACTTCTTCACCATACGCCGTGAAAACCAGACCCGGCTGCTGGTCATTGAGACGGCGGCGCGCGGCCGAAGCGAGAGTTTTTTTATTCAGCAGTCGTTGATGGCGGGCGAGAACAGTCAGCACGGGCTCACCGTCAGGACGCCAGGGGCGGTTGATCCGTCGGATCTCGAAACCTACCGAGTCGTTATAGTCAACGACGCTTCAGGGATAAGCGAAGAGCTGGGGGCAGCGCTCAAACGGTTTGTCGAACGAGGCGGCGGTTTGATCCTTGCCGCGGGTAAGCACACCGACGACTCGGACTTCAATCGCACGTTCGCGGATGTATCCCCGGCTCATCTCGACGAGACGGTTCGCTCGCGCGGCTATGC
>DATMCM010000585.1:0-12657 GCA_035558335.1 Blastocatellia bacterium
AGTTTGTCAGGCGCTGAGCCTCCGGTCGGTAACGCGTTGAGTTCAGTACGAGTTTGAACGTACGAAAAACCCTGCGATTGCAATTCGCTCACGAGGTTGCGAGTATCGCCGCTATTGGAAGCCGTTCGAGCATTGAACCGCTCTTTTCCGCCCCCCATTATCACGTCAAAGGTTGGGCCGCTGGTGAAGACGCCGTCAACGTACTGCCTTGCGATGTCGAGCAGGAGACTGCGAGTGATTGAATGGCCGCCCTCCCCCGCAGGTGTTGCATCGGTGACGTCAGCCGTAGTCACGATCCCGGTCTTGTAGCCATAGAGACGCTTCAGATACTCCCAGAGGGTCTCTATCCGCGGATTGTTCAACGCGAACTGCTTGGTGGCCTGAATGTTTCCGGGACTGAATCTGAAATCGTCATTGTCGGGAAAGACGCCCAGGGCACCGTCGATGGTCTTGTTTCCCGTGCACCAGGCAGTCGCGGTGTTGGCCGAATCGGGGACTATGCGATCAAGAGCGTAGGTCATTACCATGCCCGTCACCGGCATCTGGTCCATATCCTGAAGGTCATCAAAGAAACCTTGCCGGAAACGGTTGTCTGTGCTCTTCGCCACGATCCGGCCGGCGTCACGATAGGCTGTACCCATCGCATCGCCGATGAAAAGGATGATGTTCTTGGTTCCGTTCAAATTGAAGTCCTGAACGCCAATGCGGCCTGTGGCGGTGCCCGTCAGTCCGCCATCGGTTACGATTGCCTGTAGAGTTTTCACGACCGGAGCCGCGTTGTGCTTACCATTCGGCGATGGGAAGCTGAGTTTTCTGAAGGTCCAAGCCTTGTCCAGACCGGCCGGATTGTTGTCGTTGTCCGTTGAGACTTCCGGAGCCGCGAGCGTCCCGGTGACATTATGCCCATCGATCAATATTTGTACCGTGGCGCTGAGGCTCGCCAGGTTTGTGGCTTCGACGCGGAGATCAAACTGCTGATCGGCGATCACCCTGAATCGTTCGGGCAACCGGATCTTGACCGTCGGTCCAGCGTAGGGCGGTTGAACATTAGCAGTGACGGCGGGCGCCGCCTTCAGCACGGCGGTCGCCATGAAAGCAAGCATCGCGAGCGCGATCAATTTCTTCATGAGTTGGTCCTTTCAAGTTGGTCAGGCGCAGATTTGCACCAATGTAAAGTTTCTTTGTGCGCGTCAAGAACATCACTGAGTTTGACAGCGCCTATGAAAACAGAGTCCTAAGCCTGCTCAGTCGCAAGCAAACTCTGAAATGAGACTATAGAGACCGGGAGTTAAAACAATGGGGCGTCGTGATTAACTCATTATGAAATCGAAGTTGCTGGTTGCGGAAGTGGTAAGGTGTACAACGGGACCTTTGATGGTAACAGCTCCGGTTTCGTAGTTAATTTCATGCTACTCAAGTCAGTAGCAGGGCAACTGTTCCGCGCCCGCGGCCCCGTCAATCCACGAGCGCATTTCTTTCAGCGTTCGCCGTCGAAGATTCACAGAAGATTCAAGAAGACTTCACCTCGATTTCAGCAAGGCTCATTACCATAGTGTTGGCTCGCGTCCCGGCGGACGCGAAGGGCGCCAATCATCTCATGGAAGATGCGGGTGGCCCGGCAGTTTGAACTGTCGTGCGCGGCGCAGCACCGAACGAAGGTGAGCAAGCCAGGAGGAGTCTTCGATCATGGAGAACTTTGAACGTGGCAGACCGGCCTTCGGGTTGAATGCGCAGTTTGACGACTCGGTGCGGCGCAGGCTCTTCCCTCTGGCGAGGCGGGCGATCGAGCGGCTGCTTCTCCTGCCGCAGCTGGACGAGTTTTACGCGGAAGTTGCTCAGCGAAATCAAGAGCTGGATTTCATGGAAAGGATTTTAGAGGCTCTAAACGTCAGCTATCAGCTCGGGAAGGACGACCTCGCTCGGATCCCAACGAAGGGGTCTGTAATCGTAGTAGCCAACCACCCTTTTGGAATAATAGACGGCGTTATCCTGGCTTCGATACTGCGCTCCGTGCGCTCCGACTACAAGATACTCGCCAACGTTTCTTTGAACCGAGTAACAGAGCTATGCGATACGCTTATTCCCGTAGACCCTTATGGAAGACAAGAATCAATCAAGGCAAACTCGCGATCGATCAGAAAAGCCGTGGACTGGGTGCGGAGTGGCGGAGCCCTGGGAGTTTTCCCCGCCGGAGAAGTCGCTCACATCCATTTACGAAAGCGCGAAGTAACTGATCCGGCGCGGCATCCTTCGGTGGCTCGAATCATTCGCAGAACCGGGGCGCCGGCGCTGCCGCTCTACTTCGAGGGTTCGAACGGGCCGCTGTTTCACGTTGCCGGGATGGTTCACCCTCGTTTGAGAACCGTCATGCTGCCGCATGAATTGCTGAACAAACGCGACACCGCCGTCAAAGTCGGCATCGGCAGACTCGTCCCATTTTCGAAACTCGCTGCGTTTGAGACCGACGGAGGCATGATTGAGTGCCTGCGGCAGCGTACTTATCTCCTCGGCAATCGGCGGAGCGGAGCTTGTTACAACGAGCCGCCTTCGGGATCGACTCGTAAAAGGAAGGAACAGCAACCAATCACACCGGAACTACCGCCCGCGCTTCTCGCGGAAGAAGTCTTCGCGTTGCCCACCGAACAGCGGCTCGTAGTGAGCGGTTCTTACGCGGTGGTTCACGCTGATGCCCGCCAGATTCCGAATGTCCTGCGAGAAATTGGCAGGCTTCGGGAGATCACTTTTCGCGAAGCGAGCGAGGGCACTGGCAAGGCGACTGACTTGGACGAATTCGACGCGCACTACGTTCATCTATTTCTCTGGAATCGAGAGACAAGCACGCTAGTCGGTGCATATCGCATAGGCAAGACTGATGAGATTCTAAGGCGTGTCGGAAGCCGGGGACTTTACACGACCTCGTTGTTCAACTACAACTCTGACCTCCTCGAAAGAATTGGGCCCGCCCTCGAGCTTGGGAGATCGTTTGTTCGACGCGAGTACCAGAAACTGGTTGCGCCGCTCTTCCTGTTGTGGAGAGGTATCGTTCAATATGTCCTGCGAAACCCCCGGTACAAGGTACTGTTCGGCCCGGTAAGCATCGATAGCGAATATCACCCGGTGGCGCGCAAGCTCATTGTTGAATGTCTGACCGGGCATCGCTACACGCATGAGCTCGCAGCCCTGGTGAGAGCAAAGACTCCTTTCCGGGCAAAAGCGATTAAGGGACGTGGCTTCCGCCCAGGGTCGGCCCTGGTGGCAGACATCGAAGATGTATCGGAGCTGATCTCGGACATCGATAAACATAGAAGAGGAATCCCGGTCTTGCTAAGACAGTATTTGAAACTGGGCGGAAAGGTGCTCGGCTTCAACATCGATCCGGGCTTCAGCGACGCCTTAGATGGATTGATTCTCGTGGATCTTACACAGACCGACGGCCGGCTGCTTGGGAAATTGATGGGCGAAGAGGGCAAGAAGCGTTTTCTGGAGTTCCATCGCAATCAGTTGCTGCTGGCCAGTTAACGGATGAACCTGCGTGCGATATTTGGGGGCGGGACTAGTCCCTGTCCGGAGCGCGAACGCTACGACTGTCACTCCGAATGAAAGGGATGCTAGCCGGACAGGGACGAGTTCGGCCCCTGCCGCCACGGCGATCGGGCGGATTTGACCGCCATCCCTCCTGAGTCCCGCCGAGCCGAAATCGCACCCAGATTTCGTCGCGAGCTGAAATTAGTTCCCCACAACAAATCATCTCCAGCATCTACCACACGCGAAAGAGTACTAGTATTCATACAAGTCATATATTATTACGTCCTTTCAGAAATTGGTCGGCGGTGTCGGCCCTTTTTGTGGGAGACCTGCTCGGGTCCGTCCTGATTTAGAGGATGGAAGCAACTATGAGGTATGAACACCGCGGCGGATGCGGAGACGTTGATCCGTCCTGGAGGAGCAGAGATGGAACCTGGACTAACAAGCGCCCTTGCTGCTGTTATGGGTGCTCTCGTCGGAGGCCTTTCCTCTCTGGCGAGCACTTGGGTTGGTGAGCGAAGCCGGAATAGGCGCGATCTCTTGCAGAGGGAAATCGGAAAGCGGGAGACCACCTATTCTGACTTTATCGAAAAGGCAGCACAGCTCACGTATGACGCAGCTACGCACCGCGCCGCCGACGTTGTGGGAGAGACCGCTCTTGAGCTCGTCAAGCTCTACGCCGTGGCGAGCCGAATTCGGCTATTTGCCTCTGACCGGGTACTCCTCGCCGCCGAAAAGGTGATCGAGCAGCTCCTGGTACGATTTGGAGATGAAGTACTTACTGATGAGCAACTGCGCGAGAGCATCCTCCAAAACAAGGAGGACTTCCTCAAAGATTTCAGCGCCGCATGTCGAAACGAACTTCAAGGTCTCCAAAGGAAATTGTAGTCATTGGCGAGAGCACTAACCGCCGAAAAGCGGGCTCTTCATACATGGTGCGCCTGGGCGCTTTACGCCCAACACACGGCGAGGTCTCGAAGACGTGGGCGGTAGGTACGTTCCAGAAATTTTGGACTCTAGTTCTGGAAATTGGGTAAGAATCAAATCAATTACAGACCTGAGGGTCCTTTCTTTCGTGGGGTTGATCAACTGAAATGATTTTTCTATCCGCAGGTCTGAAATACCACGATACTACAGTCAGGATTAGAAGCAACAACGAAGGAAATATTTCATTCACGGAATCACGCGATGCGAAATGCGAAAACACCGCTCCCGACATAGCAAAGAAAAAGCCCGCATAAGCCCATTCCTTTAGTAAAGGAAATTTAGGAACAAGCACTGCTACAACTCCCAGAATTTTCCAAATACCTAGTATTGTTAGAAAATAGACGGGATAGCCCAAATAAGTAATACCATATACCCCGGGCGGCGCCACGGCTCCTTCCGCTTTCACTTTGAGCAACTGCAATGTTCCAGTTGCTAGCATTCCTGATGCAAGCCAGATGGTAGAAATCCAATAGATAATTCTATTTCTCTTTGTCATTGTTTTGCGATCCACCTCGATTCACTCCTTTTGATCCGCCTGGGGCGGCCAGTTGGGCGTTTCAATACCGAACTGCTTTGCGTACTCGGCGTTCAATCGGTGCCCAGGCTTCTATCGGCGTCGAAGGGCGCCCACTCGCGTAGATGCGCCGGGTCGGTCCGATGGGTGTTCCGCTGAGAAGGTGATCCAGAACATCGAAACAAATGTGCCACCCGACGCGTTGCCCGCTCCAACTCTCCCCTCATCTCGATAACCATGTGTAGGGCTAACTCTCAATTCGGCAACTGCTCTGCGATCAGATGCGTTATCTTGGGCGGTTCCGGGCCGAGGTGAAACGCCAAAGCGCGTTCCTCTACTGCACGATCTTCCGCAGTCACTCTCTCGTGCTGCCGCAAGTGATCAACCCACGAGTCAGTCACAAAGATTTCAATGTATCGATTCGGCTCAGCTGTGTCGCGAAGCAAGTTCCAACGGATGGCTCCGTCTCGCTGCCGTATTCTTCGCATCTCTTTCATCGCTTGCAAAAAGTCATCTGCCCTGTTCGGATCGATTCGATATTCGAGGTAAGTAACTGCCGGACCCTCCTCGGGCTGTGGATCAATCAGTACGATTGGTTCCGGCCAATGCATCGAGGGCGTTAAGGAAAGATTATCCTGGCCAACCAGACGATTGCGCCACGTCGCTGCAACGCCAAGGAGCAACCCGACTGCGGCGAACAAAAGCGCGGCAGAAACGCCAACGCGCGCGGCTACGAACCCCCAGACTGCGCTTCCGGCGGCGAGACCACCGGTGAAGATGAGCAGGTAAACAGCCATTACCCTTGCTCGTACCCAGGAAGGCGTAACCGTTTGTGCTGAAACATTCAAACTGGAAAGTACTGAGATCCAGGCGACGCCACCAACTGCCAATGCGATTGCCAGCAGACCGAAGGAGCGCACATAGGCAAGAGAAATAGTAGCCAGGGAAAAAACGATCGTCGCTAGAACCACAACGTTGTTATTCGAAAGTCGCTCTCGAAATTTTGGTAACGACCATGCGCCAACTACGGCGCCAATGCCGATGCATCCCAGGAGTAGCCCGTAACCGAATGAGCCGAGACCTAGGCCTCTGCGGGCCTGTTGAGCCAGCAGTGCCCAAAGCGCGCTGGCGCAGACAATGAAGACACCGCTGCGTAACAAAACCGTTTGTAACGCCGGTGAGTGGCGAAGGTAGCGCGTCCCGGCACGCATTGCCCCTATGATGTCTTCGGGCGGTAGCCGACTCTCTCGCGGAGCAGGCCGCCAGCGATAAATCACAGCCACCACCGCGATGAACGAGACCGCATTGAGAAAAAAGACTGCCCACGGGCCCGAAGCAGCAATGATGAGGCCCCCCAAGGCTGGCCCTACTGCCCGAGCGATGTTAATGCCCACACTACCGAGCGCGATCGCCGCCGCCAAATCGGACGAAGGAACCAACTCGGGGGTAATCGCTTGCCAGACCGGATTACTTATCGCCGATCCGATTCCGAGAAGAAAGGTCATTAATAACAAACGCGACGGAGTCATATATCCGAGCAAGGCGAGTAGGCCCATCGCCCCGGCGGTTAGGAACATCCAACTCTGCATAACCAGAAGTAAACGACGCCGATCAACCACATCGGCGAGTGCGCCCGCGGGCAGGCCGACAAGAACGACAGGCAAACTGCCGGCTGTTTCGACCAGGGCAACGAGAGCAGGTGAACTTGTCAGCGAAGTCATCAACCATGCCTCGCCAACATCCTGCATCCATGTTCCGATGTATGAGGCTACGGAAGCTATCCACAACGCGCGGAAGATCGAAATGCGGAGCGGACTCCAAGCTGACGGGTGTTCAGGGGAATCCTCTACCGCGTGGTCTTCTATGGCCAACGTAATCTTCTCCGCGGACTTCGCCATCCTTGCCACCTTGGTCAACCACCGAAAGTGAGGACAACGCGGAAGCGCACTTTACCGCTGTGCATTTGTTCGTAGGCCTCCGCCACTCGATCAAGCGGATACTTCTCAATCATTGGATGCACACCGCTCAGCGCACTGAATTCCATCGTGTCTTGCGAATCCTTCGCTGTCCCCGAATACCAGCCCGCAACTGAGCTCCGTCGCATGATTAAAGAGAACACACCGATCGTCAGTGGCTCGGCCGGCGCCGCCGGCACTACCAGTTTGCCATCGGGCGACAATCCATCAGCTAATGCCGAGATAGCCTGCGCGTTCGGTGCGGTCGCGAGGATCACACGCGCACCTCCAAGTTTTTGCAATTCCGCCACGGCGTCTGTAGCCTTCGCATCGATGTAATGATGCGCGCCGAGCTTTAGTGCCAGCGGCTCTTTGTCATTCCCTCGGTTGATCGCGACTGTTTCGAATCCCATCCGCCTCGCGTACTGGATGCCGAGATGTCCCAGTCCGCCGATGCCCTGTACGGCGACCACCTCGCCGGCCCGGGCGCCCGAATTTCGAAGCGCGTTGAAAACTGTAACGCCTGCGCACATGAAAGGACCCGCTTCCTCGGCGGGCAGCTCATCTGGAATCGCAGCCAGGGCCATCGCCGGTGCAATGATGTACTCGGCGTACCCACCGTCGAAGTCGATCCCAGTGACCTTTCGATTGACGCACATGGCGAAGTCACCGCGCCGGCACTGCTCGCACACGAAACAGTGTCCGCCGTGCCAGCCGATGCCGACTCGTTGACCTTTTTGCCAGGCAGTAACATTGTCACCGAGTGCATCTATGCGTCCCGCGATTTCATGACCCGGCACGCGGGGATACTGAAGCCCGGGAAAGAGACCTTCTTTGACCAGTGTATCGCTGTGGCAAATGCCGCACGCCTCGATTTTCACCCGCACTTGCCCGGCGCCAGGATCCGGAATATCGCGCTCTATCAATTCCCAATCTCCGCGAGGTTTGCTGATCTGCGCCGCTTTCATTTTGGTACTCATGATTCCTCCTATTCCATTTAATGGACCCACGCTAAGCATAGGCCTCAGTTTCGTGGGTCAACCGATTAATAACCATCGACATCAGTGACAGCCTTGGCAAACTCCCGCGGAGCTTCCTGAGGCAGATTGTGCGATGCCCCCTTGAGCGTCCGGTGCGAATACTTGCCCGAGAACTTCTTCGAATAGGCTATTCCTGACTCGCTTCCTCCGTCCACTGAAACAGAACCATATGCTCGACCATAGCCGTTTTCATTTCACAGCCTCCCTCGAAAATGAAATCGTTGTACGGATCAATGACGAGAAGCGCGGTGATCTCTTTGTCAACTTTAGGTTTGCCATGTCCCTTCCTCCAATCCGTTCATTTAAATCGAACGTCAGATTGGTTGAATGCTAAGGGCCCGGGCCACCTTAAGGTCTCCGTACCGATGCAGCAGTGCTCCCCGGACGAGCCGGACCGATGACGATCACGCCGTTAGTAGTTCATTGCGGCAGATCTTCGCCCGCCTGCTCCGCCGCCATGTACGCAGCGTACCAGTCCGGCCAATTCTCGTCGCGCTGGCCGCCGGTGCGCTTCTCGTGCTGGCCGTGGGCGCCCTCCGCACGCCGAAGCGCGCTCGCCAGATCCGCCGTGGATGCGAATGCGGTTTGAGCGGTGTCGATTCGTCCGGGAAGCCGGGTGGTGATCTCCTGCAGCAGCCAGCCGTTTCCGTCCGGATCGCTAAACGAGGCGAATGAGCGGTAGCTGCGACGCTCGGGGTCCGGACCACTGACGCGGAGCCGCCCAAACAGGTAAGGCTCGTCTATGCCAGCGTACACGCCGTTGGCTTCGTGAAACACCTCGCTGATTTCGACGCCGCGACCAAGCAACGCGTCGCGGGCGGCCTGGATGTCGGAGACGATCAGGTACATGCCCTGGGCGGAGCCGGGTGCCGCCGCGGTGACGTTCTTGCCGAAGATGACCGAGCACCCGGAGCCAGGCGGGGTGAACTGGATCACGCGCAAGTCGTCACCGGAAGCGAAGTCGGCGTCGAGCCGCCACCCGAGTCTCCCGTAGAACTCCTTCGCGCGGTCGACATCCGAGACGGGGATGACGACAATCTCGAGCTTAAAGTCGACTCTTGCGACGCTCGCGCCTGTGGCGTCGTTACTCTTGATGTCATCTGTCAGATTTGCCATGTCTCTTTCCTCCTATGCGTTCACCTGAATCGAAGTCAGATTTGTTGAATGCGAGCATCCGCAGACACTCAGGCCTCTTTTGCGGACGCGGTGAATGTTGCCGCATTCTTCCTGACGAACTCCTGCACACTCAGCGGCTCTTGCCCCGTCAGCGTGAGCACGTCGTCCGACATCCGATCGTAGCGTCCCGCGCGGTGCAGATCGGCCATCGTCGCGAGGTGGTTCACCAGGTGAGCCGGCAAGCCGCCCTCGAGCAGCCCGCTCCGCCACGGCTCGACCGGAATGTCCTGAAAGGTGATCGTGCGGCCAAGCGCCTTCGAATACTCCTGTGCATAGAAATGCATGTTCTCGGACTGAGGACCGGTCAGGTGATAGATCTTGCCGATGTGCGGCTGAGGACTGGCGAGCAGCACGGCGACAACCCTTGCAACGTCTTCCGCTGCGACCGGCGACGTCTTGCCCTCGCCGAACGGGAGTCTGATCTGATTCTTTTCTCTGACCGAATCCGAAGTGAAGGTCAGGAAGAAGCCTTCGAGAAACACTGTCGGCCGCACATGCACGACCGGCAGACCGGACCAGTTCAGCGCCTGCTCGGAGAGCCAGTGCAGCTTGTGCTGCGGGCTCGCGGTGGTTTCGGTAATGCTCATCTGTGAGACCGTCATCTGCGACATATTGATGAACGCCTTCACCCCGTGATGCTTCGCCACCGCCGCCGCATTGACAGTCGCGGCCAGATAGGCGTCCGAAACCGACATGCCGAAGTACATCGTCTCGCAGCCCGCAATCACCCTATGCATCGAATCGAGATCGAGCAGATTGCCGACCACCACTTCCGCACCCATGCCGCGCAACGCCTGTGCGCGTTCGTCTTCACTTCGCACCATAGCACGCACCGTTTTGCCTTGCTTCAACAGCAGTTCGGTGACTGTGCGCCCTATCGCGCCGACGCGACCCGCCGCGCCGGTGACCAGAATGGGATTTGCCATGTTCTTCCCTCCCGTGTGCTATCAAAGGAACGAAACAGCCGGACTGGAATCCCTCATCAAGAGCTCGCCTGGCGAACTCAGAGTTGATCCGCTCAACGTCCGAACCTCGTCAACACCACCGTCTCACACTTTTTGATCGCTAGTACTGACGGAGCGTCTTCGAGCGGGACCGTAATGCCTTCAAGCAGCAAGCTCCTTCCCTCTGGAAAATTAAGCGCGTGGATCTGGAGCGTGTTGCTATCGTAATCGTAGAGAGCCAGACTTGCGTAACCGTGCGACATCACTCGACGAAGACAGGCGGCGACGGTTGTTAGAAGTTCGCGCAAGTCGAGTGTAGAGACCACGGCGTTACTGACGTCCAACAGCAACCGCAACTGGTCCCGTTCCTTCGCAAGCTGCTGCTGCGCCGACTGAGCCTCCTGAAAGTTGAGAGCATTCTTACTCCGCGGCCTCAATCTAATGAGGCGCTCATCGAGTTAGAAAGTCGCTCTGCCTCACGGGTGAAGCGAGGCGATTGGCATTCCGCAACAAGTTGTTGGTAGCGAGTCAAGCGTGCGGCAGCAAGATCTCGTTTCGCCGCAGCGTCGTCGAGCTTCCCTTCACTCTCCGCGCGCTCACTCTCAGCGAGCAAAACCTCGATGTAGAGCGGGCCCAACCATAGCTGGCTCACGCGCGACTCCGTTTCCGAGACGAGATCTGAGATCGCCGAACAAAGCCGTTCTGCTTGGTGCAACTCACCCCGACGAAATCGCACGTCCGCCAGGCAGCGGTGAGCTTCAAAACGCGAATAGAGTAAACCCAGGCTCTCGCAGGCGTTGAAATTCTCGAGAGCCAATTGCAGCGCTTCCTCAAGCAATCGCTGACGCTCAGCGATCTCGCTTGGGAGTTTGTTTGCCTTGTCAGCCATCAGTATCGCCAGGTTCCCTTTCAACAGTGACGCGCCGCGCAACTCGCCGATGGATTCGGATAACGCAATGCCTTCAGTGAACTCCTGTTCGGCTCGCAACGAATCACCCAGTTGGAACAAGCACATCGAGGCGACGAAATGAGTCCACACCCGGCGCTCGCGTGAGTGCATCTTCTCGACAACTTCAAGCTCGCGCTCGGCATACTCGAGTCCCCCTCTATAGTCACCTTTGTGTATTGCGTTCTCACCCAAAAACTCGAATCCGGCTGCCTGCGCAAATAGCACATTGTGAGCCCTGCCAAATTCGAGTGCACGCTCAGCCCAATGATCGGCCTCGACGTAGAGTCCGTAGTGCTGGTTGGCTCCAGCTAGATAGCTATAAACCTGGGTGATCATCGGCGCGGTAAACGGCATGATCGAGGGTGCTGTCGCTGTCGGAGCAATCAAGTCAGCAGCACGCTTCAAGAGTTCAATCGCCTTCAGGTGACGGCCGGCGAGGTGATGAAACCGTGCGTCGATCGATAGTGCCCTGGCCGTTTCCATTGGATTCGTGCTGGAATCCAAAACCGTCAGCGCTTCGCGGATGTATTCGACTCCACGTTGGTTGCCGATGGCTACCAACGCGCTGGCTGCCTCCAGCTGAAGACGGGCTCGTTCGTTGGGATTGCCCGTGAGAGCGAGAGCATGTTCGAAATGCTCTCCCGCGGCTATCGTTTCGCCCTGGAGTTGGTAAATTTTGCCAATCGACTCGTGTTGAGTGATTTGCTCATCAACGAGTCCCAATGATTCCGAACACTCAAGCGCACGACCGTAAGCAGCAATCGCTTCGTCGAATGCAAAAACCCGTTTGGCCTCGTGAGCGGCACGCTTGGCGTAGTTAAGTCCGCGCTCGTAATCGCCTGCCTGAATGTAGTGGTAAGCGAGCCTCTCGACGGCAGACGGATGGTGACTCTCAAGCGCTTCCGCAGCTAACCGATGGAGGCGGCGGCGACGGATCGGATTTAACTCTTCATAAAGCACTTCACGAATCTTGTCGTGGGTGAACGTGAAAGAATCATTGCTTGCTGCGGCGATCAACTGCGCGCTCACGGATTCATCCAGCGCATCGAGCAGAACGTCGTCCGAGGTGTCCCCGGCCGCAGCTTTGAGTTCTTCGAAGCTGAATGTCTTGCCCAGCACCGCCGCAGCGCGCAGCACCTCGTTTGACTGTTTGCTCACCCGGTCGAGGCGACTCCCGATCGCTTCCTTCACGCTCTGAGGGATCACCAGTTCGCCCACATCACAACGCTTCCACTGTCCACTCTCACGACGCACTGAACCCTGTTCGATAAGCGCTTTCAGAACCTCCTCGACAAAGAAAGGGTTGCCCTCAGTTTCGCGATAGACTGCGTCGCCAAAATCTGCGCTGACTCTCTCGCCGAGCAGCGCACCGAGTTGCGCGGAAGTCTCGGTCGCGTCAAAACGGCGCATGACTATCCGCGTGGCTAATCGTTCGCGGTTCCAGTCAACCAACGCCTTCGCAAGCGGGTGGGTGCGATCGAGTTCTGTCTCCCGATAGCACCCGACGATTAGGACACGCGCTTCACGCATTTGCCTCAATAAGTGTCCAAGCAGCCACAGCGTGCCG
>DATMCM010000586.1:0-19395 GCA_035558335.1 Blastocatellia bacterium
ACCCTAGGTAAATGGGCTTTCAGTGTACGACGCCGTTGGTTCGTCGCTTATTAAACTCGTTCAGCAAATCTGCGGCGCGCCGGGCAGTATCAACATTAGCGTTGATGTATCGGTATGTGGTGCTCGGTTGCGTGTGTCCTAAGACACGGCCGACTTCGGACAAAGGCATCTGAGCAGTTACCAATCGGGTGGCGTGAGTGTGACGGAGATCATGAAAGCGCAGGTCGGGAAGACCAGCCGCAATCTTTGCCTTATTAAATGCCGTCTTCACGCTGGTTCGTATTCCAAAGACCAGTTGTTGCGTCGTCATGTATTCTGACAGCGGCCTCAATTCTTCAATAAGCCGCTCCGTCAACGCAACCTGCCTTTGTCTCATCGTCTTTGTATTGAACGCCTGAATAGTGACAAGGCCATTCTCAAAATCGATGTCAGACCATTTGAGTTTGAACACCTCACCTCGTCTCATCCCAGTGTCGAGTGCACAGATGATGATAGCCTTCAGGTGAAACCGTTCGCCGTCGCAAGCTGCAAGCAAGCGATCTTCTTCTTCTGGGCTGATGATCTTCTCCCGCGCCTTCTCATCCCCAGGTTTGATAAGCGGCTCTCCTTGCTCGAACGGATTGCGCGATATCCACTCGGAAGAAAGAGCGACGTTGAGAATGCGGCGCAGGAAAGACAGCTCTCGGTGAACGGTTGCGATCGAGCGCGGCCTTGTCTGAGGATTTCCTTCTTTGTCTGTGCCCCTGGTGTTGCGACCGACAATAACCGGAGTTTTCAGCCTATGGGTCTTATAGCGGGACAACTCGCCGTGTGTGATCGCGCGCAGCTTCTTCTTACCGAAGAAATCTTTTAACGCTTTAAGGCGATGCTCGAAATCATACTTACTTCGCAGGCCAGCAATCTTTCGCCCGTCTCTGTACTCAGGATCAATCAGATATGTTCGCTGGTAATAGTCAGCAAGATCAGTAAACGTCATCCGTGCTGCGTCAAGCGATCCGCTTCCTCCGCTTTCAACCTCGGCTAGCATGTCCCGGGCAATGCGGCGCGCTTCGGTCTTATTCTCCGCCTTCTGCCGGCGTTGAATCCTATTGCCCGCGTCGTCGTAATATTGAATCTGGGCGTACCATACCTTAAAGGTCTTGTCGCCTCTCTTTACCGTTTTTGCAAATGAGCTTCCTTTTCGTTCTCTAGGCATTGGTCAGTTATTCAGTCAGTTATTCAAGCTGGACGCCGGAAAACCATACCAGACATAAGAGGAGAAAGACAACGAAAATCCTAAAGAAAAGCACATATGCGGACGGGGAACGACAGCACTAAACCGGAGTCCATCGCATTCGTAAACCGGAGGTCAAGGGTTCGAGTCCCTTCGCTGGCTCCATCATATCAATAAGTTAGTGTGCGGATTGCTTCGATGGCGCTAGCATCCACGTTCACTCTTTCATGCTGAAGGCGAAGCAATCTCTCAAGCTCTAGTGACGTCATGTAGCGACCGTGGCTCTCACGGCCTCTAAAGAGAAGTACGCTGTTCTCCTTCAGCATTCTACCCTGAGCGTTTCAGATACAATCCCCGCCTTATCTTGCATTTGGGGTCAACGGACCTGGGTGGATTCCGTACCCGGTTGTGAGGGCTCTCGGGCTCAAACCTCGCGTATGAAACAACATTTCCTCGATTGAGTCGATCAATCCCCATAACCATACGACATCATCCTTCTTCAAGCTCACAAAGGAGACTGAAGAGGTAGAGTTGTACCGCTCTGAGCTTGAGGTAAACAAGCGAAACCAGCCCAACAATGTCGTTCCTTGGCAGTCAGAGTAGAAGAGTCGACTTGCTTAAGCAAAGTCGCGTATGATGTCTCACGGATTGATGCCGAAAAGTCTCTTATCTCAGTGGCCAATGTGTTGGCGCGATACTGAAGTGTAATTGCCCCAGTCAGTCTTCGCGTAACACTCAGGAACCGTGTTGCGCCTTCAATTGGCAGGACATCGAACGCGTTGCGCCTCATCGTGGCGATGGCTTTACTCAAAGATGCGCCCTTCTCGTTGGTTCGAAAACATTTGAGGTAACAGCGGTGGAATGGACCTATTCCACTTTGCGCGAACTGATACTCCGACGTAACGCCGGATTGGCCGCGGTCAGACTGCTATCAGTCGCCATCCTTCTGGCCTTTCCGCCCGACGCGGCCGCCGACGACAGTTACCGTTTCGACGTGATCAACACCAATAACGGGCTGCCGCAGAACACCATCCGCGCAATCCTGCAAACCCGTGACGGCTACCTCTGGTTCACGACTTTCGATGGCCTGGTGCGCTACAACGGCGCGCGCTTCGAGGTCTTCAATAAAGCAAACTCGAAAGGCATCAACAGCAACCGCTTCATGTCATTGTACGAAGACGTTGACGCAACACTCTGGATCGGCACCGAAGACGGCGGCTTGACGCACTACGCAAATGGCCGGTTCAGGACGTACACCCTCGACGATGGATTGCCGAGCAACGTTGTCGATGGCTTACTCCGCACGTCAGACGGAGAATTGCTCGTCGTTACCCCGCGTGGCATGGCGCGCCTTCAGGGTGAACGGTTCGAGCCCGCCTCAGCGGATGATTACCGCTTTGCTCCAGATCTGGTGATTCAGGGACCGTCCGGCGATACCTGGTATCGCACCGGCGAGGCGCTGCAACGCATCAGGGACGGCCGGATAACCTCTTATGCTTCCCAGGGCCGCGGCCGTGCTTTCGAGCCGGTCTATGAGGACCGGCAGGGTCGGGTTTGGATGACTTTTGGACCCTATAACTCTCCCGGCCAACTTTGGATGCTCAAAGATGAGGTAATGACGCGGTTCAGCGCCCGCGACGGCCTGCCAGGTGCCTTCTTCAGGTCGATTTGTGAGGATCGGGAAGGAACGATGTGGTTCGGTACGACGAACGGTTTGATCCGCTTCAAAGACGGCAGCTTCACGACCTACACGACAAAAGATGGTCTTTCCAGCAACTGGATCGTGTCAATCAAGGAAGACCGCGAGGGGACGCTTTGGATAGGTACAGAAGACAACGGCGTGATGCGGATGACCAGAAAGGTGCTGACCACGATTTCGGAAAAGGATGGCTTGAGGGGCAAAGTCTTCTATCCCATCATCGAGGACCATTCGGGCAGCATTTGGGTGGGCTCGCAGGGGGTCAACCGGCTCAAGGACGGCAAATTCACTTACTACCCGCTCAACACCGCTCCGCAGTACGTACGAATGCGTCGACTTTACGCGGGGATCTCGTCGTTTGGCGAAGACCGCGAAGGCAGACTGTGGATCGGTCACGAATCTGGCCTTTACCGATTCCAGAATGAGGAATTCACCTACGATCAGCAGATGACGACGCGGGGCTTGCCCTATGCAATCTTCCAGGACAGCAAAGGCGCATTCTGGTTTGGCTTCAGTGGCTGGCTAACCCGCTACCACAACGGCGAGGTAAAGGATTTCTCCAGAGAAGACGGGCTGCAGGCCTGGGTGCAGCCGATCTATGAGGACCGGCAGGGGAGAATCTGGATCGGCACCTACGGCGGACTGGCTCGGTATGTCGACGACCGCCTGGTCTTCCTCACCGAAAAAGACGGCCTTTCAAGCAACCGCGTCCGCGCGATTTATGAAGACTCGGACGGAGTATTGTGGGTGGGGACTTATGACGGCGGACTCAATCGCTACAAAGACGGCAGGTTCACCTCATACACAACAAAGGAAGGCATGTTCAGCAACGGGGTGTTCGCCATTCTCGAAGACCAGCGCGGCAATTTCTGGATGAGCAGCAATCAGGGGATCTACCGAGTCAGCAAACAACAATTGAATGACTTTGCTGACGGTAAGATCAAGAAGATCGATTCGGTCTCGTACGGCAGGGCGGACGGAATGTTGAACACCGAGTGTAACGGCGGGAGGCATCCTTCGGCGATCAAAACTCGCGACGGGCGGCTTTGGTTCCCGACGTTTGACGGCATCGCGGTGGTTGACCCGGAAGCGGTGACGTTCAATGACGTGCCTCCGCCGGTGGTAATCGAGCATGTCATGCTTGATCAAGAAGAACTGGACGTGCGCCTGCCAATCGAAGTGAAACCCGGACAGGACAACCTGGAAGTCCATTACGCAGGCCTCAGCTTTATGAAGCCGGAACACATGCAGTTCAAGTACAGGCTGGAGGGGTTGGATGCAGATTGGGTGGAAGCCGGCAACCGCCGGGTTGCGTATTTCCCGCACCTGCCGGGCGGAAAGTACGTCTTCCACGTCATCGCCGCCAATTCGGACGGTGTCTGGAATGAGGTGGGCGCGATGCTCACAGTCACCGTCATCCCGCCGTTCTGGCGGAGACCCGTTTTTGTGGCGCTGGCCTCCTTATCATTGGTTACGATCCTTGTCCTTGTCTTCCGCAGGCGCATAATAAGACTCCAGCGGGCCAAGGAGGCCCAGGAAGCTTTCTCGCGTCAGTTGATCGCATCGCAGGAACAGGAACGCAAGCGCATCGCCACCGGCCTTCACGACTCGCTCGGACAGCAACTCCTGGTCATCAAGAACTGGGCGATGATCGAGTTGAGCGCCACCAGGGAAGACGGCTCGAGTCGCGAAGGGTTGAACGAAATCTCGACCACCGCGTCGCAAGCCATCGAGGAGGTCCGAGAAATCATCTACGACCTGCGCCCCTACCAGCTTGACAAGATCGGACTGGCGAGCACCATCCGGTTTATGGTCGAGAAGGTCGCCGCGGCCTCCAAGGTCAACTTCGACGTGGCAGTCGACGACATTGACGGGCTATTCTCCTATGATTCCGAAATCACGCTCTATCGCGTCGTCCAGGAGTGCGTCAACAACATCGTCAAACACGCACATGCGACGGGGGCACGTGTGGCCATCGAACGCAACGGGTCGAGCATCAACATAACAATCGAAGACAACGGCTGCGGTTTCGAGCAGGAAGCGGCAAGGGCGAGCGACTCGCGCAGCGGCGGTCTGGGATTGACCGGCATCACCGAGCGCGTGCGAATACTGGGCGGCAAACGGACGATCGAGTCCTCGCCCGGCGCTGGGACGACGATTGCGATTACGATTCAAGCTCCCCACTTCGTCCAGGAACCGAGATGAACACTGAGATTCGCATCGTGATCGCCGACGACCATCCGGTCTTCCGCCGGGGCTTGCGCACTATTATCGAGGCTGACGCTTCGCTGAAGGTCGTGGCGGAGGCCGAGGATGGCGCGACCGCCCTCTCGCGGATCAAAGAAGAAGAGCCGGATGTTGCGGTGCTCGACGTCGATATGCCGAACGGCGGCGGCTTCGAGGTCGCTGGTGACCTGGCGAAGCTGCACCTGCACACCCAGGTCATCTTCCTGACCATGTACAAAGACGAGGGTCTGTTCAACAAAGCGATGGATATGGGAGTCAAAGGTTATGTCCTCAAAGACAGCGCTATCGGCGACATTGTGGTAGGCGTGAAAACGGTGGCCGCGGGACAGAACTACATCAGCCAGCCGCTCGCGACTTACCTCGTCAACCGCAGCCGCCGCCTCAAGGAATTCGTCCAACAGACCCCATCCATCAACGACCTGTCACCGACCGAGCGCCGCGTCCTCAGACTGATCGCCGAAAACAAGACCAGCCGCGAGATCGCCGAGGAATTGTTCATAAGCGTGCGCACCGTCGAGCGCCACCGATTCAACATCTGCACCAAGCTCGACATCCATGGCAGCAATGCGCTGATCCGCTTCGCCCTCGAGAACAAGCAACAACTCCTCTAACTCCCCCACTCCCCATGGCGGGTCCTACGTATAGAAAATACGTAGTCCTACGTATGCCAAAATGCGTAGCGCTACGAATACCGCTCGCATAGCAATTCACCGATAATCGCGCCCGTAGCAAGCATCAACGAAAGCCATTGAGCTTTGAATTTGGAGGGATACTGAAATGACTCCGAAGATGAACAGAAAAACCATCAGCAGTACCGTAGCGGCGGAGTCAGGCGACACGCCCACGGTGCTCACAGACCCCTCGTCAGTTGAGCGGCGCACCGTCAAACACTGTCGAGAATGCGGACAAAACTATGGGGGCACCCAACGGTTTTGCCGACGCGATGGCGGCGTGCTGGAGGCTGCGACGGTATCCACGAGTGCAGGGATAAAAGACTTGATGGTAGGGCGAGTGCTGAGCGGACGCTACCGGCTGCTGGAAAAGGTTGGCGAGGGTGGGATGGGTGTTGTCTACAAGGCGCAACATGTAAAGATGAAAAGATTGGCTGCCGTGAAACTCCTCTCTCCGGATTTCTCAAGGAACGCCGAGTTCATCGCTCGCTTCGAGCGCGAGGCCGAAATGGCGAGCCGTCTGGACCACCCTAACGCGGTCGCCATCTACGACTACGGGCAAGCCGAAGACGGTGTGGTATATTTGGCGATGAAGTTCATCAGCGGCCAGCCACTAGCTAGTGTCATCGATGATGGGGCACCGCTCTCCCTCGACCGAGTTGTGAATATAGTTCGTCAGTCAGCGGCTGCTTTGGAAGCGGCTCACAGAGCCGGCCTGGTCCATCGCGATTTCAAGCCGCAAAACGTCATAGTTTCAAGGGGAGCCGATCAGAGCGATTGGGTAGAGGTGGTCGACTTTGGGTTAGCAAAACCAACAAGAGTGCGGGCAAACTTCGATCTGACACGGCGCGGTTTTGTTCTCGGCACGCCCGATTATATGTCTCCTGAACAGGTCTCCGGCGGAGAGTTGGACGCTCGCTCCGATATTTACAGCCTGGCCTTAGTCGCTTATGAGATGACTGCTGGGATCCTTCCGTTCCACGGGCGAACACAAGAGGAGAGGATGATCAAGCGACTGCTCGAGAAACCCAGACCGTTCTCGCTGGCTAGACCGCAGCTCGAAGTGCCGGATCGCGTCGAGCGAGTGATATTGAAGGGTTTGGAATTGAACCGAGAATTGCGTTACTCAACGGCTGCTGAATTCAGCGCTGAGCTGAGTAACGCAGTAGACCTCGATAGGCGCTATCAACCTGCGACGCTCAAAGTGCGTTCCAGCGTCCGGGTGCCCGCGCAAACCATAGTGACTCCGCTAACGGATCGAGCGGCGCCTCGAGAAACTCATAGGACTCCCGACGCTGCAACCCGTTCGCGCCAGGTTCGAGCACGAATTGCAATGTCCGTCGCGCTCGTCTTGCTAGTCGGCATTACAATCTTGTGGCGAACGCCAGTCGCAGGGCTCGCGGGGCCGGTGCCGGTGGAACAGCTCTCTAGCGAATCCTCCAGCCGGGACGCGCAGAATGCGCTTCAAAGCCAAACCGCCACTGTGTCGGCGGGCTCTGGATCGACCGCGATTGCCGCGAAAGGAAGCAAGAACACCAACCTGCGGCGCCAAACCGCAACTGTGTCGGCGGGCTCTGGATCGACCGCGGGTGCCGCGACGGGTGTGGCACCTAACACCGACGAAGGACCAACGCCGACGCCGAATCCGGGGCCCAGCCCGGCTGATGCTCAAGACCACGTCAAGCAAGGGCTGGAGTTCTCACGTGCGGGCGCCTACGAGGAAGCCATTGCTCAGTTCGCAATCGCGCACCGGTTGGAACCCTCTAATGACGACGTGAATTACCTAATGGGGCTCGCCTATGAGCGAATTAACCGACCGGAAGAAGCGCTCTCACATTACCGAATGTGTTCGTCGGGCGTCTACGCAAAGCTGTCAATCCAGCATGTGAAGCGCCTTTCCAAGCGCATGGAGAAAACGGGCGGCGACGACTAGCATTTGTGAGCCAAGAGCTCGAGCGTCCCACACCGCCCAGCATCTTTATGATCTTCGGCGGCCCGCGTTCCGGCACGACCCTGATTGCCCAGTGTCATCGTGCATTCCACGTTTCCTCGCCGATCTGAGGCCCTTGAGCCCCCAAGTAGACATTCTCGATCGCTATCTCATTTGCGATTGCCTGGCAACAGCCTTCGATCGATTGCGGAATATGGCTCCTCTGATTTCTTCTTGCCGAGTAGAAGCTCCCTCACTCCCCCACTCCCTCAATAACCCACTCTCCCACTCTCCCACTCCCCCTTGGCGGGTCCTACGTATAGAAAATACGTAGTCCTACGTATGCAAAAATGCGTAGCGCTACGAATACCCCTCGCATAGCAATTCGCCGATAATCCCGCCCGTAGCAAGCATCAACGAAAGCGAGCTGACAAATGATAGTGCTTATTGTCGAAGACAACCCGTCAATGCGTCGCTTGATTCGCCACATGGTCGCGGGAGTCGCCGACGAGATCAGCGAATGCGACGACGGCGCCGCTGCCTGTTCGGTTTATGGAGAACTGCGGCCGGATTGGGTGTTGATGGATATAGAGCTCGGACAGATCAATGGGATCACCGCAACTCGCAGAATCAAGGCCGACTTTCCTGAAGCGCGAATCATTATTGTGACCAGTTACGACGCGCCCGACCTCCGTGAAGCAGCCCGCGAGGCGGGGGCCATGGATTACGTGGTGAAGGATGACTTATTCAGTCTCCGATCAATCGTCAAGCGGGCAACGAAATCAGCTTGATAGCAACGTTCAAGCGGTTCGAAACCGGTCCACAAAAATCAAGGGCAATGAGTAATACAAACGCAAACACACTCTTCTGACCCCGACAACGACACTCTGACCTATTCGTGGAGTGAAGCAGGGACGGAAATAGCCACCGGAGTAAGTCCGACGGTCAACCTCTCGAACGGCGCGCACACCATAACGCTGAAGGTCACCGACGCGTCGAACGAGTCTAACACTGACGACGTGATGATCACCGTCGAGGACACCAGTCCACCTACTATCACGCTTACGACGAACGTGATAAGCCTTCAACCGGCAAACCACAAGTACGTCACCCTCAACCTCTCAGCATTCGCAACCGCCGCCTCAGACGGCTGCGACTCAGCGATTGACATCTCGGATGTTGTGATCTCGGCAGTCTCAAGCGACGAGCCGGAGAATAACGGCAACGGGGATGGAAACACGACCAATGACATCGCGATCGCAGCCGACTGCAAGAGCGTGCAGTTGAGGGCAGAGCGAGCAGACCAGCTGAACGGGTGAGTCTACACGATCACTCTGAAGGTGAAGGATGCAGCAGGAAATGTAGGGACAGCGGTGAGAAAGGTCTTCGTGCCGTTGACAGCAGGAGGAACCGCGATTGAGGGGCCAGGGCCGGGCTACAGTGTAACTGGATGCAACCCCTGACCAGGTAGACAGACATAGCTGAGCGAGTGGGGCCGGAGGCAATCAGAGTTTGCGAAAACACTGGCAGCCTCCGGCCCCAGACCGAATCAGCATTCGGCTCCCGGAATAATCTGTGGGCAAACACGCATTATCAGTCTGGAAAGCTGGGACGTCTAATTCGAAGAGCCAGACTTTATTACAGTGTCGGCTGGGGATTAATAACATGGTCAACGCTACCGATCTAGAACACGAACACGGGCACTCCGAGAATCGCTTTGCGGTGTTGCCGACCGTGTTGCGACTGGGCGCTGACCCGGATCGCACAGCGCGAGGCGTTACGATCGCCTTCCTTGACTCGGGGTTTTATCAGCATCCAGATTTGACTCAGCCCGTCAGCCGGATCGTCGCGTACAAAGACATCGCGAACCCGCACGCAAACCTCAACTCAAACAAGATGCCAGAAGAGTCGGATTGGCACGGCACGATGACCTCCGTTGCCGCTGCCGGCAACGGTTACTTGTCAGAGGGTCTCTATCGAGGGCTAGCGTCTGAGGCTCAGCTCGTTTTAGTAAAGGTCAGTGAAAACGGAAGGATCACTGAGCCGAACATCGAGCGCGGCCTGCGATAGGTCATCGAGAACAAAGAGCGCTTCAACATTCGGATCGTGAGCATCTCGCTGGGCGGCGATCAAGACGTTTCCTACACCACGAATGCTGTCGATCAAGCAGCCGAAGACGCCGTGAGAGCCGGCATAGTTGTCGTAGTCGCGGCGGGCAACAACGGCTGTAATGAGGATCATCGCACCGTGCCGCCTGCGAACTCGCCATCGGTGATAACCGTTGGTGGCTATCACGACAGCAACCGGCTCGAAGGCGGTCTCGATCTCTACTGCTCAAGCTACGGGCCGACCGCTGACGGAATCATAAAACCGGAAATAATAGCTCCGGCGATGTGGGTTGCCGCGCCGATTCTCCCAGGCACGGAAGTTTACGATAGAGCGGAAGCGCTCTCGGAGGTTGCGTCAGCCCCGGACTACTTGCTCGAACAGCTCGCGCGATCTCGCGGTAGTTCAAAGCAGAATGGCACCAATCTTTGGAAGCGGTCGGGACTCGGCGACGCGATGCGCCGGTTGCCTATCGGTACAATCCGGGCTGAGGTTGAATCGCTGCTTCGAGAGAACAAGATAGTAGCGACCCATTATCAGCACGTGGACGGGACCTCATTCGCTGCCCCGATAGTTGCTTCGTTGGTTGCGCAGATGCTCGAAGCAAATCCGCGGCTCGGTCCTGCCGCGGTCAAGCACATCCTGATATCGACTGCGGATCGAATTCACGGAGCGCCTGCGATGCGTCAAGGCTTCGGTGTGCTCAACGCGAGCCGGGCGGTGGAAGAAGCGTCACGCGAGCGGCACGAACGTGAAGCCATATTCTTCTGTCCGCCAAGGGTGAACAGCAGCAAGCTCGAGTTTACTTATCACAATGACGCAGCCGAGAGCGTCGCGCTGGCTGGTGACTTCAACGGATGGATCTCAACGGCGACTCAATGTGAGAGGAATGGTGATGGCGTCTGGCGCGCACAGATCGACCTTCTCCAGCCGGGCCGCTACCGCTACAAGCTAATTGTGAATAGCGAGCGATGGATCGAAGACCCTGCGAATGCGATGAAGGATCCAGACGAATACGGCGGCTTTAATTCGATCCTAAATATCTCGTGACGCCGGAGGTAACTGACAATGGTGAGCGCAGAAAAAACCACCCTACCCGGCCTTATTGAACAACGGCACTACAGCCGAAGCGAGCTGCACGGCTTTGAGGTGGACATGTACGGAAGAGTCATCATTCCGGAGTTTCATCCGCAAAGACCCGATGAAGTAAGTGCGTACTTCACATTCGAGTCAAGAGCTACGCGCCGCGATTGATGCTGCAGCTTAGCTGTCTGCTTCGGTGTGCGGGGTTTGACAGACTAGGTCGATCAGTCGTCCCTACCATCCCTACCAAAGCGCAACCCTCCTCCCTTCTACGGCCTTCAATTCCTGTCGCCTCCGTCCTTTGAGCTAGCGCCGCTTCTCCCATCCACACTCAGCGGCAGCGAATCCTGCCTAGCGCCAGGGGGAATATTTGTCCGATCGGTGATCATTGAAACAGTGTGCGAGGAGCGGATGGAGAATTCGAACTCACGCATAACGCGAGTTGAACGATGAGCACAGCGACAATGAATGAACGAACTTTGACGATCCCGACTACGGCGATCGACGCATTGCGGCGTCACTGGCCTGAGTACCTAATGGAAGGCTTCGGGCTCGGGCTGTTCATGCTTTCAGCTTGTACGGTCGGCGTGGTGCTCGAACATCCGTCCTCGCCCGTTCGCCAGATGATTCAAGATGTGACGCTCCGACGCGTGTTGTTTGGCGCGGCGATGGGAGCGACCGCGATATTGAACATCTATTCTCCGTGGGGCAAGCGATCGGGCGCGCACCTGAACCCTTCCACGACGCTGACTTTCTGGCGGCTCGGCAAAGTCGAAACCTGGGACGCAGTCTTCTACTCGCTGTCTCAGTTCGCCGGGAGCATCGCAGGCGTACTGACGGCGCAGTTCCTGCTCGGAAGCGTGATCGCGCATCCGAACGTCAATTACGTCGCGACCGTGCCGGGGCCGAGCGGCGAGGCGGTCGCCTTCGCGGCCGAAGTCATCATCACTTTCATTTTGATTTCAGTTGTGTTGCGCGTATCGAACACTGCAAATCTCGCGCGCTATACCGGGCTGTTCGCCGGCGCGTTAGTTATGACTTACATCAGCATCGAAGCGCCGCTTTCGGGAATGAGCATGAACCCCGCGCGCACCCTCGGCTCGGCTGTGCCCGGAGGCGTGTGGACCGCGCTTTGGATCTACTTCACAGCGCCGCCGATAGGAATGCTTCTGGCAGCGGAAGTGTACCTGCGGCTCAAGGGCAAGCGCCGAGTGTTTTGCGCCAAGCTGCATCACTACAACGACAAAAGCTGCATCTTTCGATGCAACTTCGCAGAGTTACTGGCTGAGACGGCGATCGCGCCGTCTCAGGCGAGACAACTTTCGTAAAGGAGAATTCACCATGCAACGACGCACACTCTCATTGGGCCTGATCGCGATTCTGCTCGGCTTCCAACTGTCAGCTCTGGCTACGGGTCGCCGTGACAGCCGAGACGTCAGGTTCACCGTTCGTATCGAAAACATTTCCAGCAAAGACGGCTTTACTGCTTCCAACGGCGCGAAGTTTCCGTTCGCGCTCTCACCCGGTCTCTGGGTCGTTCACGAAGCCGAAGTCCGACTCTACAAGGAAGGTGTTCCAGCCGGCGCTGCTCTTGAAAGACAGTCCGAGGATGGCGATCCAGGGGAACTCGTCAAGCAGCTCATGGCTCGCGAGCACAGCGGGATGCAGCACGGCGTCTTTAACACACCGGTTGGCGCAAGCGGCCCTGGTCCGATTGGCCCCGGCGCCGCGTATGAGTTCACCATCACTGGAAAGCCCGGAATGAAGCTCTCGATGACGATGATGTTCGGTCAGTCGAACGATTGGTTCTATGCTCCTGCCGCCCACGGCATCTCGTTGTTTGACAACGGCAAGCCGATCAGCGGCGACGTCACTTCGAAGTTCATGCTCTACGACGCCGGGACCGAGAAGGACGAGGAGATTGGCATCGGCCCGAATCAGGGTCCGCGCCAAAGGGCCGTCAACAGCGGCGAAGACGAGCACGGCGTGGTACACAATTCCGCAGGGCCGATTGACTATCGATCAACACGGCAATCATCGCGTCGTTCGGTTGGAGAAAGACGGCAGCGAGACGGTGCTCGCGGACAAGTTCGAAGGCAAGCGGCTGAACAGCCCGAACGATCTGGTTTATCGCTCGGACGGAACGTTGTACTTCACTGACCCGCCTTTTGGTTTGCCGAAGTTCCTTGATGATCCGCGCAAGGAGCTGCCGTTCACCGGGGTCTTCTCGATCCACAAAGGCAAGCTGCAGGTGATTAGCAAGGACTTCACCGGACCAAACGGCATCGCTTTCTCGCCCGATGAGAAGTATCTCTACGTCGGCAACTGGGACGAAAAGAAGAAAGTGGTGATGCGTTACGAAGCGAAGCCCGACGGGACGCTTGCGAACGGCAAAGTCTTCTTTGACATGACCAGTGCGCCTGGCGAAGACGCGCTTGATGGAATCAAAGTCGATCAGGCGGGTAATCTGTATGTTTCCGGTCCTGGTGGACTGTGGGTGATCTCACCGGAAGGAAAGCATCTTGGAACGATCATCGCGCCGAAGCATCCTCACAACATGGCGTGGGGCGACGAGGACGGAAAGACGTTATACCTGTGTGCTCGAAGCGGGTTGTATCGGATTCGATTGGGAATCGCCGGCGTGCGTCCGGCCGAGGCCGCAAAGAACTAGCTGCTCTCAGGCAATGAATTGCGCAGCGCTCTGAGTGTTCTGCGCAATCAACACGCTCGCAACGACTACGCGGGCCAACGGAGTAAAGAATATGATCGGCACTTCGAAATACTTTGTAATTGTTGATCGGCGAGATAGCGGATCGGTTGCAGATTGGGTTCCTGCGATCGCTGGCAATCCGAGGATCGATGCAGTGCCCAAGCCGCTCCCGCACAGCTCTAACGGTCTCGACGAACTCTCGGCGCTTGAAGAGCTTTACTCGATGGATGCGATCCGTGAGCCGCATTCGTAATAAGTCTCTTCTGCTGATTGGCCTCGCCTATTTGGGCTTTGTCAGCCTCGGCTTGCCCGACGGGTTGACCGGCGTCGCGTGGCCTTCGATTCGCTCAAGCTTCGATCTGCCTGTCGATGCGCTTGCCGCTCCGCTGGTGATGTTCACGATCGGCTATCTGGTATCGAGCTTTAGCAGCGGGCGACTTCTCTCGGTGATGGGCGTCGGCACTCTGCTGGCTCTGAGTTGCCTGGCGACGGCTGTGAGTCTGATTGGCTACGCGATTGCACCGGCGTGGCTGATGATCGTCACGCTCGCAATAGTGGCGGGGCTCGGGGCGGGAGCGATCGACGCAGGATTGAACACATTCGCCGCGACGCAGTTCAGCGCGCGGATGGTGAACTGGCTGCACGCGTGTTACGGGATCGGTGCAACGAGCGGCCCTTTGCTTATGACAAGGGTGCTTGCGGCGCATCATCCGTGGCAGCGCGGTTACGCAATCGTCGGCGGCTGGCAGTTGCTGCTCGCGTTTTGTTTTGGAGCGACGCGCATGTTGTGGCCGCAGACTTCCGCTCAGTCGGGACAGTCTTCAATCGCAGTGTCGCGAGCCTCCAATCTCATCACCTTCAAACTCCCCGCTGTTTGGCTGAGCATCGCCGTTTTCTTCGTCTACACGGGGATCGAGGCCGCGACCGGCACCTGGGCGTTTAGCCTGTTCACCCAAGCCCGCGACGTATCGATGACGACCGCGGGAGTGTGGGTCAGCATCTACTGGGGCGCGCTAACGGTAGGACGCCTGCTATCGGGTTTGGTCGCGGGCGTTGTTTCGACGAAGCGATTTCTGGGCGGGTGCATTGCCGGCATGGTCGTCGGCGCAGCGATGATCTGGATGGGTGGCGCAAGCTTTGTCAGTTTCGTTGGCTTGGGGTTTATGGGGCTGGCGTCAGCGCCGGTCTTTCCATCGATGATTGCCGCTACTCCAATGCGTCTTGGACCGGCGCACACCGCGAACGCGGTAGGCTTTCAGATCGCGGGAGCCGTCCTTGGACAGTCGTTGTTGCCGGCGTTGATCGGTTTGATGGCCCGAAAGCTCGGTCTTGAAATCATCGGCCCGGCGCTGTTGTTCTCAGGGCTGGTGCTCGCGGGATTGTTTCTTTCGCTAACAGTGGCCGGTCCAAAGGCCGGGCGGGAACTAAGGGTGACCGCTTGAAGCGCGATCGCGAAAAGCAACACGAGGGCTGCCGACTACTTCTTAGAGAGAGTGGCTTGCATCAGATCCATGAGCCTAACCGGCCTCATCGCATATCCCACTCATGAGATTTTCGTAGGCTATTCCTCAGTCGTGCATTTGTCACGATACCCGCGAATCTGAGCGACTATTCACAGGGTAGCCTGGAGATTCACCGATGCGGATGGCATCATCGGACCGACAGTCTGAGCCATAATGGATATTGTCAGTTCGCAGTTCAAGGCGAATCCGTTCCCAATATTCACGCGTCTGCGCGCGGAGGAGCCTGTTTGTTCGACCACCTTGCCGGACAAGACCAGGATCTGGCTGCTCTCCCGTTATGAAGATGTGAACTCGTTGTTCAAAGATGAACGGTTCACAAAAGAGCGGCGAAAGGCGATGACCGCTCAGCAACTTCGCAAACAGCCCTGGGTTCCGCCGGTGTTCAGGCCCCTCGAGCGAAACATGCTCGATCTCGATCCGACCGATCATACGCGACTGCGCGCACTTGTGCAGAAGGCGTTCACCCCTCGGCTGATCGAGCAGATGCGGAGCCGCGTCGATTCGCTCGCCGAAGAACTGCTCGACGCAGTAGCAGAGAAAGGCGAGATGGATTTGGTCCGCGATTACGCGCTGCCGCTGCCTATGACGCTCATCACCGAAATCCTCGGCGTGCCGGCTCGCGATCGTGACAAGTTTCATCGATGGTCAAACGTGATCGTCTCGGTCAGCCAGTTCAAGAGCAACTGGCGAGTCATCCCCGCGATCCGCGCGATCTGGATGTTCAATCGTTATCTGCGGCGCTTTTTTAAAGAGAGACGAGCAAGCCCAAAAGACGATTTGACCAGCGCCCTCATTCAAGCGGAAGAAGGCGGCGATGCTCTTAGCGAAGACGAACTGTTTGCGATGGTCTTTCTTCTCCTGGTTGCAGGGCACGAAACGACAGTCAACCTGATCGCGAACGGCGTGTTGGAACTACTGGAGCATCCCGATCAAATGGACAAGCTTCGAAACGATCCGTCGATGATTCGAACGGCGGTGGAGGAACTGCTCCGCTACACTTCACCGGTGTTCATGTCCACCGAGCGTTATGCGCGCGAGGATGTGACGATTCGAGGCGTGACGATTCCACAAGGCGAGCTGACGCTTGGAGTCATCGGCTCCGCGAACAGGGATGAGACGGTGTTCGAGAATCCAGATGTTCTCGACCTCACGCGCGAGAACAACAAGCATCTCGCGTTTGGGAACGGTATTCATTTCTGCCTGGGTGCTCCACTCGCGAGGTTAGAGGCTCAAATCGCGATCAACACATTGCTGAGGCGTTTGCCGAATCTCGCTTTGAAGGACCCACGGGCGTCGCTAAGCTGGCGGCCCGGACTATTCTTGCGCGGATTCAAAGCGCTGCCCGTACAATTCTGACTTCGGAGAATAGATGTTGCCGGTCATAGTCAGAGCCAGTTTCTGTCCTTGCTTTACGGGGTCTCATCGGTTCCATTAGCATATACCCGCTTGCGTAACGAACAGCTTCGGAAGCTCCAAACCTCCCGTGGAGCCTGCCGCAAGCAATGGCTCAGCTGGCAATCAAGACTCTACGATCATTCAGGTGACAATCGTCGGTGACGCTATGATCATTCCCAATTACGAGATCATCGAGGAACTCGAGGGGAACGATTGGTATGCGCTTTATAGAGGCCGGAGAATCGAAGATCAGAGGCCCGCGGTTCTCAAAACAGCGCGGCGCAATCCGCAGGTCGCGGCCGATGTCGAATTGCTCGAACGCGAATTCCAGACGCTCCACGAACTCTTCATAGAAGGCGTGCCCCGAGCGTACGAACTCATTCGACACGACGGCGGATGCGTTCTGGTGCTGGAAGACCGCGGCGGCGCACCGCTTCAGCGGCTACTCGAATCCCATCGAGCCGATCTGGATTTCTTCTTCAAGATAGCGATTCAGGCCGCCGACATTCTTTCCAAACTCCACCGCAGAAATATCATCCATCGCAATCTGAACCCGCGTAGCGTCATCTTCAATGGCGCGACTGGCGAGACTCAGATCGCCGAGTTCAGTTTTGCTTCCGGAGCCGCAAGCGAGAGCCATTGGCTGCTTCCGCATCGACTGTCAAGCGAGGCACTCCCCTACATTTCGCCTGAGCAGACCGGGCGGATGAATCGGGCCACTGATCACCGAACGGATTTCTATTCGCTCGGCGTAGTCTTTTATGAGCTTCTGACCGGCGTCCGTCCGTTTCGATCCGACGATCCGCTCGAGATAATTCACGGCCATATCGCCAAGACGCCGCCAGCCCCCGCGGAGGTCGAGCCGACGATTCCCGGACCAGTTTCTGAAATCATAATGAGGCTGCTCTCCAAGAACGCCGAGCACCGCTATCAGAGCGCGTTGGGTCTCAGAGAAGACCTCGAAGCGTGCGCGGTGCAATGGGAGGCGCACCGACGAATCGGTCCATTGCCGCTGGGACAGCGCGACGTACCAGACCATTTCGTGATCTCGCAGCAACTGTATGGACGAGATCGGGAGGTCGAGCAACTGCTCGGCGCCTTTGATCGGGTCTGCGAAGGCCCGGCCGCGATGATGCTGGTCTCGGGCTATGCGGGCGTTGGAAAGACCTCGCTGATTCAGGAGCTGTACAAGCCCATCGTTCGACAGCGTGGGTATTTCATCGCGGGCAAGTTCGACCAGATTGCTCGCAGCACGCCGTTCGGCGCCTTGATCCAGGCGTTTCGAGGTTTCATCCAGCAACTGCTAACCGAAAGCGAAGATCGTCTGGCCGCATGGCGTTTCCAACTCGCTGAAGTGCTCGACGCCAACGGAAGCGTCATCGCGGAGGTGATTCCGGAGATCGAACTAATATTGGGCAAACAGCCTCCTTCCCCGGGACTCGCGCCTACGGAAGCGCAAAACCGTTTCCGATTGGTGTTTCAGAACTTCGTCGGTGCGATCGCTCGCAAAGAACACCCGCTGGTGATCTTTCTGGATGACCTGCAGTGGGTGGATTCTGCGACCTTGAATCTCCTGGGGCCGCTACTCACGAGCCCCGACGTTGAGCATCTGTTTTTGATAGGCGCGTATCGCGACAACGAAGTCGATCCGTCTCATTCCCTGATGAGGGCGTTGGGAGCTCTTGAGGCGGAGGGAGTCCGGCTTCACCAGATGTCGCTCCGGCCTCTCGAGTTGGCGGATTTGATGTCGTTGATCGCCGATACTCTTCATTGCGATCAAGTTGAGAGTGAGCCGTTGGCGCGTCTCGTCTTGGAGAAGACCGGCGGCAACCCATTCTTTGTGATTCAGTTCTTAAAGGCGCTCTGGAGCGAGAAGCTGATCGAATTTGATTACGACAGGGGCCACTGGACTTTCCAAATGCAAGCCATTGCTGCTGCGGGAATCACGGACAACGTGGTCGACCTAATGACCAGAAAGATCCAGCGGCTCTCATCGAAAGCGCAAAACGCTCTAACGCTCGGCGCGTGCATCGGGAACCGATTCGACTTGAGCACGCTTGCGATCGTCAGTCAGCAATCGCCGGAAGAAGCGGCGGTCGATCTCAAAGAGGCAAGCCAGGAAGGATTGATCTTTCCAATTGCGGACAGCGGAATGCGGATTGCGGATTCAACGTCTTCCACACCGCAATCTGAAATCATCAATCCGCAATCTTATTCGTTCCTGCACGACCGCGTGCAGCAGGCAGCGTATGCGTTGATTCCAACCGAGGGAAAGCAACTCGTCCATCTAAATCTGGGTCGCTTGTTGTTGGAACGCGCAGACCTAGAAACCAGCGACGAGAGGCTCTTTGATGTCGTCCACCATCTGAATTTCGGCAGCGCCCTAATCACCGACGAGCCCGAGCGCCTCGCGCTTTCCCGCATAAACCTCAGCGCCGGTCAGAAAGCCAAATCATCCACCGCATATGAAGCGGCACGTGACTATCTAAATGCAGGCTCGAGTCTTCTTACTGAAGAGCGATGGAAGTCCGATTACTCGCTTGCCTTCGAATTGCACGTCGAAGCCGCCGAGTGCCAGTACCTTTGCGGACACTTTGAGGAGGCGGACCGGGGATTCGACGTGCTGCTCGAGCGTGCCCATTCCAGCCTGGATAAGGCCCGAGTCTACCGGCTGCGCAGTGTTCAATACGAGAACCTGTCACGTTACGGGGACGCTGTGGCTGTGGCGCGTGAGAGCCTCGCGCTGTTCGGCGTCTCATTTCCCGACTCCAGTGAAGAAAAAGAAGCAGCACTGGAAACTGAAATTCAATCCATTCAA